>DASWEO010000379.1:0-1592 GCA_036394715.1 Steroidobacteraceae bacterium | reverse complement strand
TACTACCAGGCGGATTTCCATTTCATGCCGGGCTGGATCGCGCTGCGCTACCTCAACGATCCCGCGACGGCGCGCGCGCATTTTGCCCATATTGACGATGGAGCGTGCAATCCGATCGTCCTTGCGCGGGCAAACTACTGGCGGGGCCGCGCCGCCGAGGCGATTGGCGCGAAGGAGGAGATGCGCGCCAGCTATGAAGCTGCCTCGCGCTATCCCACCGCCTATTACGGACAGCTTGCGCGCGCCAAACTCGGCCGTGACAAGATTGAGCTGCGGACGCCGCTGCAGCCCGATCCGGTTAACGTTCCCGCGGCGTTGGACGAAGTCGTGCGCGCCGCCGACATGCTCTATACGCTAGGCGAACGCGACGTCGTGCTGTATTTCGTGACGGATCTCGCAGAGCAGAGCGTTGACGAGTCAGCACTTGCCGCGCTTGGCGAATTGACCTCCCGCCGCAACGATGCGCGCGCCATGCTGCAGATCGGGAAGGCGGCGCTCGGGCGTGGCCTGGCGCTCGACCCTTATGCCTTCCCGACGATCGGGATTCCCCAGCACACGCAGATCGCTCCCGAAATCGATCGCAGCATCATCTATTCGGTAGCACGCACCGAAAGTGCGTTCGACCAGCGCGACAAGTCATCGGCAAATGCGGTTGGCCTGATGCAGGTCACGCCGGAGGCCGGACGTGACACCGCCAAAAGGTTCGGCGTCAGCTACGACTGGGAGCGAATGATCTCCGATCCCGTTTACAACACGCAAATGGGCGCGGCCGAACTCAGCGCGTTGCTGCAGGATTATAAGGGCTCCCATATCATGACCTTCGCAGGCTATAATGCCGGCCGCGGCCGCGTGCGGGACTGGGTGAAGCAGCGCGGCGATCCGCGCGATCCCAATGTGGACGCGGTCGATTGGGTGGAACGGATTCCGTTTTCCGAAACGCGCAACTATGTCCAGCGCGTGATGGAGAATTTGCAGGTCTATCGCGTCCGTTTTGGCGCCGACGCTCCGGTGGTCTCGAAGTTCGAGCAACCTCACGGGGCTGTGCAGGAAGTCAGCTCGGCGTTGCCGCGTCCGTCGACCCAACCTTCCCAGTGATACAACCGCCGCGATCGACGCAACATTCGTTCCTTGTACGGGCGCGCACATCAAGAGCCGCGTTGTGCGATTGCGGCTTATTTAACCGATATTAAGACAGCCGCTGTTCAACGCCCTATTTTTGCCGCCGCCGATCTGGACAACCATCTGCGAGCCAATCAAGCCAGCGACCGGCCGCTTTCGCCGTAGCCGCGCTTAACCGGGGTGCCCGATTTTCTTCCCGTCGGGCGCTCAGGGGTGGCTTTTGCGAGGGCAGGCTTCATGACAGACCCATCGATGTCGCCGGAACCGCCCAATGTCGCCGACACCGCAAGGTTTCTGCGCCGGTTTGCCGACTTGATGTCCAATACGTACAACGCCACCTACCTGCAACGGGCAGCCGAACTTCTCGAAACCATGACGGCCCGCGTGCTTGCAGCGTCGGATGAGGACGAACTCTGGCGGCAGAAGTACGAAAGCCTGGCTGACCATGCCAGCGCGCTGGAAGCCGAATGCGA
>DASWEO010000378.1:0-5759 GCA_036394715.1 Steroidobacteraceae bacterium | reverse complement strand
CTTACTTCAAGCTCGTGAGCCGTCGCATCGCAATGGATACCAGGTCGCGCGCCATCTGCTGTCGCAGGATATCGGCCTCGTGCTCCTTTGCCAGCAGTATGTTCTCCTGGAAGCTATAGTCCTTCGACAGGCTGATGGTCTGCGGCGCCAGCAACTCCTTGTCGGTGCCCTGAACGGTGAAAGTGACCGTGTACGTCAGTTCGTATTCGGTCGGAATATTCTGCGCCGACACCGAGAGAGTGCGCTGCACGACCACATCCTTGGTCACGTCGATGGTCGCGGTGGAGTTCGCACGCACGAGCTGCAGTGTGGCTCCCGAATTCTTCAGCTGATGCTCGAACTCGCGCGAGAAGTCGGTATAAGGATCCTTGAGCGACAGATAGGGGCGCGCCAGAACGCCCGGCAGAGAATCGCTGCCCGCCAGCCGAAAGCCGCAGGCCGTCAACGCCAGCATCGCGCCGAACGCCGCAACTGTGCGCAGCCTCTGGCGCCGGCGGCACGTGCTGCGCACGCGGTACATGCGGCGGACGCGGGTCATGCAGCGAATTTCGACGTTGCGCGAATTCCCCCGGCGACTGTTCACGATGGCCATGGTGCGATTACACCACGATGTTGACCAGCTTACCCGGCACGATGATGACTTTGCGCACCGCGGACGTCCCGATGAACTTTTGCACATGGAGGTCGGCGAGCGCCGCCGCCCGCACCGTGCCCTCATCGGCGCCGACGGCGACGGAGATGTGGCCGCGCAGCTTGCCATTGACCTGCACGACCATGGCAATCGACGACGTTTGCAGTGCGGCAGCATCGACGGGCGTCCAGGGTTCATCGATCAGTGCCGTTTCATGGCCCAAGGCGCGCCACATGGCATGAGTCGCATGCGGGATGATGGGCGAGAGCCCGAGCACCGCGATTTCCAGGGCCTCCTGCATCACGCTGCGGTCCTGCGGAGAGCTCTGCGGAAACTTCGCCAGTGCGTTCAACATCTCCATTGCCGCGGCAATCGCGGTATTGAAGGTCCGGCGGCGCCCGATATCGTCGGTGATCTTCGCCAAGGTGTGGTGCGCCTGCCGTCGAATCCCCCGCTGCGCATCGTTCAGAGCCGCGGTATCGAGCGCCGCGGGCGTACCCTGCGACACGTGGTCATGCACCGCTTTCCACAGACGCTTGATGAATCGATAGGCGCCCTGCACCCCCTCATCCGACCACTCCAGGGTTTGCTCGGGCGGCGCGGCGAACATGGTGAACAAACGCGCCGTATCGGCGCCGAATTCGTCCACCAGCGCCTGCGGATCGACGCCGTTGTTCTTCGACTTCGACATGGTGACGACGCCGCCCGATTCGACTTCTTCACCGTCGGAGCGCAGCACGGCAATGCGTCGCTGAGCCGTTTCGTCGAGCCGAATCTCGACCTCGGAGGGATTGAAGTATTCCACCCGGCCCGCGTCCGGTTTGCGGAAAAATACCTCGTTTAGCACCATGCCCTGCGTGAACAGGTTCGCGAACGGTTCCTTGAATGCAACCGCGCCCAATTCGCGCATGACGCGGGTCCAAAAGCGCGAGTACAGGAGGTGCAGTATGGCGTGCTCGATGCCGCCGATATATTGATCCACGGGCGCCCAATACTGAACTCGCGAATCGAGCACGGCCTTGTCATTGTCGGGACAGGCGAAGCGCAGGAAGTACCAAGAGGAGTCCACGAAGGTGTCCATGGTATCGGTCTCGCGCCGCGCATCTGCGCCGCATTGCGGGCAGGCAACGGCGAGAAAGGCTGCGTCCTTGAGCAGCGGATTGCCGCTGCCGTCGGGCACGAGATTGGTCGGCAATATCACCGGCAGCTGCTCGTCCGGCACCGGCACGGCGCCGCAGGCTTGGCAGTGAATCATCGGAATCGGACAGCCCCAATATCGCTGCCTCGAGATCCCCCAATCGCGCAGGCGCCAGGTGGTTTGCTTTTCACCCAACCTCGAGCGGCTCAAGTCCGACGCGATGGCATCGACGGCGGCCTGAAATTCCAAACCGTCATAGGGTCCCGAATTGATGCAGCGGCCATGTTCGGCATACCAAGGCCGCCACTCTTCAGTGGAATATTCGCGGCCGCCCACGTCGATGACGGATTTGATCGGCAAATGATATTTTTTCGCGAATTCGAAGTCCCGCTCATCGTGCGCGGGCACCCCCATCACCGCGCCCTCGCCGTAGCTCATGAGCACGTAGTTGCCGACCCATAACGGTATGGCCTCGCCGCTGATGGGATGGCGCACGGTGAGGCCGGTGGGCATGCCCTTCTTCTCTTGAGTCGCGAGTTCCGATTCGATGGCCGGACCGCGCTTGCATTCCTCGATGAACGCCGCGAGTTTGGGCTGGCCGCGTGCGGCATGGGCCGCGAGCGGATGTTCCGCCGCCACCGCGCAGAAGGTCACTCCCATGAGCGTATCCGCTCGCGTCGTAAACGCATGCAACACGCCGGGACCGCCGATGTCGTAGGGAAATCCCAGCCTCACGCCCACGCTCTTGCCGATCCAATTGGCCTGCATGGCGCGCACGCGCTCCGGCCATCCCGGCATGTCCTTCAAGGCATCGAGCAAATCCTCGGCATAAGCCGTGATCTTGAGGTAGTACATCGGAATTTCGCGCTTCTCGACGGGCGCGCCGGTGCGCCAGCCGCGGCCATCGATCACCTGCTCGTTGGCGAGCACGGTCTTATCGACGGGATCCCAATTGACCATCCCTGTCTTCTGGTAGGCAACGCCCATTTCCAGCATGCGTAGAAACAACCATTGGTTCCAACGGTAGTACTCCGGAGTGCAGGTGGTCAGTTCCCGGCTCCAATCCAGGGCGAACCCCAGAGATTTGAGCTGCGCCTTCATGTGGGCGATATTGTCGAAGGTCCACTTCGCGGGCGGCACCTTGTTCGCCATGGCCGCATTCTCGGCGGGCAATCCGAAAGCATCCCAACCCATGGGCTGCAGCACGTTTCTGCCGTTCATGCGCATGAATCGCGACAGCACGTCGCCGATGGTGTAATTGCGCACATGTCCCATGTGCAAGCGGCCGCTTGGATAGGGGAACATGGATAGGCAATAATACTTCGCGCGGGTGCTGTCTTCCTTGGCCTCGAAGCAGCGCTCGCGATCCCAATACTGTTGTGCTTCCGCCTCGACAGCGGCGGGGTCGTATCTTTCTTGCATGATTGGGCCTCAGAATACCCGACGGCCCGATGGCCGTGAACTCAATTGACCCTGGATTAAGCATGCTTAAGCTCAATTTCTATGGCGCGCTTGGTCTCGCCACCCTAAGCGGCTGTCTATGGTTCCTGGCGGTCACACCCTTCGATCTCTATGGCCTCGCCTGGGTCGCCGCGGTACCCATGCTGCTCGCCGTCGACCGGGCGCCCTCCTTCAGGCGGGCCCTCCTCCTCGGCTGGTGGGCCGGCGTCGTCGAAACGGGGGGCGGCTTTTACTGGCTGATCGAGGTGATGCAGCGCTTCGCGGACTTCCCCTGGTGGGCCGCGGCGCTGGTATTCCTGGTGTTCTGCGCGGCGCGCGCCATCATTTTCCTGCTGTTCACCGCTATCGTCTGCGGCATTCGCAGGCGGCGCCGCGTGCCCATGACCCTCCTCGCGCCCCTCGTCATGGTCAGCTGCGAGCTCGTGGTACCGCAATTGTTTCCTTGCGGCCAGTGGATCTCCCAAGCCTGGCAGCCCCTCGTCATTCAGATCGCCGAGATCACGGGACCTCTCGGGGTGACCGCCCTGCTGATGCTGGTCAACGGCGCGCTCTATGATTTGGCGGTGGAGGGCCGCGCCGCTCGCTATCCCGCGTTGGCGGCGGCGGCGCTGGTGACGGCGGCGCTCATCTTCGGGGCGGTGCGCATGCGCCAAGTGGACGACATCGCGGCCCGGGCGCCGCGATTGAAGGTCGGACTGGTGCAGCCGAATTTTGCCTACACCGTGGATGGCGAGTTCTCTCGTGACGAGGCCGTTCGCCAGTTGACCGCCCTGCAAGCCGAGTCCCGCCGTCTGCAACAAGCCGGCGCGCAACTCGTGGTGTGGAGCGAGGGGAGTTATCCCGTGGCGCTGCCGCGAGATTTCGCCGCCGATCTTCAGCCCGAGTCCTTGGGGATGATCCGCCGCGGTTTCAGCATCCCGGTCGTCGTCGGTGCCGAAATGGTCGACCCAGCCCACGACGATGCGTTCAACTCGGCCATTCTGCTCGACGGCGACGGACGGGCGGCGGGGCACTACGACAAGGTGCGGCTGCTGGCCTTCGGCGAGTACATTCCCGGCATCGACACCTTTCCCTGGCTGCGGAAGTTGCTGCCGTCCGGCACCGGTCGATTCACCGCGGGCGAGGGGCCGGGCGTGCTGACTCTGCGGGAACCCGGGAGTCTGGAGTGGCGGCTCGGGCCGGTGATCTGCTACGAAGACATTTTGCAGGGATTTTTGCGCGGCGTCGGGCAGCTGCATCCCAATCTTCTCGTCAATCTGACCAGCGACTCATGGTTCGGTGCCGAGACTGAGCCATGGGAACACCTGGCGCTGGCGGTATTCGGCAGTGTGGAGCTGCGCGTGAGCATGGTGCGCGCCGTCAACTCCGGCGTTTCCGCGCTCATCGATCCCAACGGCCGCCTGGTGCAGAAAACCTACGCCAACGACCCTTATCGCAACCCGCGCAGCGAGGACGGCGTCGTGGTCACGGTGCCCTGGATGCCGGGCGGGCATACGGTGTACGTGGCTGTGGGCAATCTGTTCGCCTACCTCTGCGTCGGGGCAACATTGATTCTTATGGGCGTGGCCGCGAGAGCCAAAGGCAAACCTTAGATCACGGACGGGGGAACGCCGTCCAGAGCTCGAGCGAGCCCGGCCCCCCTCCGTGGCTCGAGGGAATAAATCCTCCGTTCCCGAAGTCTTCACCGTACGCGGGACCACTCAGGCGTAGTCGCGCTCGAATGGCTTTACCCAAACGCACTGAAAAAACGCACTGGAAGGAGAAACCTATGCTGCGGTTCTGGACCTTGCTCGCACTCATGTGCACAACCCCGTTTATATGCGGCGCTTCGTACGCCGACTCCGCGGCCGGGTCGGTCGATGAGGTAATCCAATGGAACAAGACCCTTCTAACGATCGTCCGCACGGCGGGAGCGCAGCCGGCAACCGTACATCCGACACGCAGTTTCGCGATCATGCACGCTGCGGTTTATGACGCAGTGAACGCCATCGACGCGACCCACAAGGCCTACCTCGTGCGCGTCGAACATGTATCGCGACACGCCTCGCAAGAAGCGGCGGCAGCGGCTGCGGCCCATGAGACACTCGTCTCGCTGTATCCGACGTTCCAAACGACGCTCGATCAGCAATATGACCAATCGTTGGCGCAAATCCCGGACGGGACGGACAAAACCGCCGGTATCGACGTGGGGAAGGCGGTTGCGCAGGCCATCCTGACTCTGCGGAGCGACGATGGGTCAGCGGCGGCACCGATTCCCTTCGTCTTCGGCAACGCACCGGGAGACTACCAGTCCACGCCGCCCAATTTCCCGAAACCCCAGTTCACGCATTGGTCTCGAGTCACTCCTTTCGCCCTCGAGCGCGCGAACCAATTCCGCCTTGGGCCGCCTCCGGCCCTGACCAGCGCCGAGTACACCGCCAGCTTCAACGAAGTGAAGTCGCTGGGCATCGCCAACAGCACCACGGCGACGGCAGACCAAGCGCTCATCGGCCGCTTCTGGAACGGAGCGATTCAGAACTACTGGAACGA
>DASWEO010000377.1:0-3980 GCA_036394715.1 Steroidobacteraceae bacterium | reverse complement strand
CGGAAGCATTGGCGGCCGCCAGAGCGGCGATGAACTGCGCCCCGACCTGGGCCAAGGCTTGCCATGGATCCGCGCCCGTATCGCGCGTCGTTGCCGCCGCTCCATTCGAAGGTGCGACTGCCATCCCGCCGGCGCCAATGTCTGCATCCGCGCTCGCATCTTCCGCGGACGCGACTTCGTCGGCCGCGGCGATATCTCCAACTTCCTCGGCCGACGTCACGGCCTTGCCATCGCCCATGCGCCCCGTGACCTTCTCCACATCCTTCATGAAGCGGTTGAGACGCGAGCCGCCGAGCGAAATCTCGCCGCTTCCGCCGTCGAGAATTCCCGCCGAAAGGGAGCGCTTGAAGGCCAGTACCGAGAGCATGCCCTCCTCTATGGTGCCCTTCGCCACGAAATTGATGACCCGCACGGGCCGAACCTGGCCCAGACGATGGATGCGTGCGATGCGCTGCTCGAGGATCGCCGGGTTCCACGGCAGGTCCATGTTCACCAAGGTCGAGGCATGTTGCAGATTGAGCCCCGTGCTGCCGGCGTCGGTGGACAGAAACACGCGGCATGCGGGGTCTTCGCGGAACCGTTCGACCAGCGCAGGCCGTTTCTCCGACGGTACGCCGCCGTGGAAGCTGACATAGCCGAACCCGAGTGCTTCGAGACGCCGAATGACGATGTCGTGGGTTCGCGTCCATTGCGAGAACACCACCGCCTTGGCCTCGGGCTCGGCGAACAGATCGACAAACAGCGCCGCCAACTCGTCGGCCTTGACCCCATGGTCGGTCTCCTGGTCGAGCAAATAGGTGCTGTTGCACGACATGCGCATGTTCTGGAGGGCACATGTCAGCCGCCGCTGATCCTTGTCCGACAGGAATCGGACTTTGCGCCAGCGCTGGACGATCTTCGCCACCGCGTCGGCGTTTTCCTGATGATGGACCATCTGCATCTCGGTCATGGGCACGAGAAGGTTCTGGTCGATGCGGCTCGGCATTTGCCGAAGCACCTCCGATTTGCGCCGGCGGATCATGATCGGCTCCAGCGTCCGGCCGATCTTCTCAAGGCCCGTATAGCCGGTGACGCGCCCGCTTTCGTCCTTGACCTGATGCTCGTGAAGCAGCTTCCAGGTCGGCCCCAGGCGGTGCTGATCGACGAACTGAACGATGGAGATCAGTTCTTCCAGCCGGTTCTCCAAGGGAGTCCCGGTGAGCACAATTGCATAGGGGCTATCGATGCGTTTCAAGGCGCGCGCCGCGATGGTATTCCAGTTCTTCACGCGCTGCGCTTCATCGACGATCACGATCTCGGGCGCCCAAGCGGCGATCAGCTCGAGATCAGGCATGAGCTTCTCGTAATTTGTGATCTTGCAGAAATCGTCCTGCGCGTAATCCTTCTGCCGTTGCGCCCGGCCGCCATTGACGACACGCGCCGCGTTGTCGCCCTGACGTCCCGAGAAACGCACGATCTCGCTCTGCCACTGGTATTTGAGCGAGGTCGGACAGATCACCAGCACTTTCGATACGCCGAAATGCCTTGCCAGTATCTCGGTCGCGCCAATGGCCTGGATGGTCTTGCCAAGTCCCATATCGTCGCCGATCAGCGCCCGGCCGATCCGAACCGCGAACAACGCGCCCTCGGCCTGGTAGGGATAGAGCGGCACGTTCAGAAATCTCGCGAGTTCGGGATCGGCCGCACCTCGCGGGAACAGCTGTTCGAGCTTCGCGGCCCGCTTTTCCGCATCCCGCCTTCCCGCGACGAAATCGAGCGCATCGTCATAGGCACGGAACTCGTGGCCGCTCTTTGACATCATGGCCATGAAAGGCTCAAGCTCGCCGAGACGCTCGTCGGGGAGCATACCGTTGTATTTGGCGTCGAACAGCGCGGCGGCGGCCTCGCTCACGGCCGGTGGACAATCCGTTCCGGCGCGAAAATGCACGCGGCGTTTGCCGTCATTGCGCAGATAGAGTTCGGAGAAGGGAGGTTGGTAGCCCCGCGCGAACGCCGTCTTGGCGCCGCGCTTTCTCTCCAACCGGGCCAGCGTGAATTCGAGATGCTTGCAGGTGCCCAATTCGCTGGTGGCATAGTCGGGGCACGAACAGAAATTGCCGCCCGGTCCCAAGCCTCGAACGGCCACGCGGTAGCTCGACTTCGAGACTGGATTGCTGACCCGAAACTCTGAGAAGAACGGCTCGCTCGTCAGATTCTCTAGCCCGAAGGTCTGCTCGCGGCCGAACTGCCGGCGCAAGCCTCGTTGCCACTCGATTGGCGAAAGATCGGCTGGCGCGTGGGTGCGCGAAAGCTTCTGCTGCTTCTTCACACCGATCGCGGAATTCAGGCGTCGGCGCTTGGATTTCCTCGCGCCCTTGTCCTGTGCTGATGAAGTTTCCCTGCCTACTCCCATTCGATCGTCCCCGGCGGCTTTGACGTCACGTCGTAAACCACGCGGTTGACGCCCTTGACCTCGTTGATGATGCGGGTCGCGGTTAAGCCCAAAAAGCTCATGTCGAAGGGATAGAAGTCTGCGGTCATGCCGTCGGTCGAGGTCACCGCGCGCAGGCCGACGACGTATTCGTAAGTCCTGCCATCGCCCATCACGCCCACGGTCTTCACCGGCAGCAGCACCGCAAAGGCCTGCCAGATCTTGTCGTAGAGGCCCGCCTTGCGAATTTGATCGATATAGACCGCGTCGGCATTGCGCAGGATGTCGAGTTTTTCCTTCGTGATCTCGCCGGGGCAGCGGATCGCGAGGCCGGGTCCGGGGAACGGATGCCGGCCGACAAAAATCTCGGGCAGGCCGAGTTCGCGGCCCAACGCGCGCACCTCGTCCTTGAACAGTTCGCGCAAGGGCTCGACCAGCTTCATGTTCATGCGCGCAGGCAGGCCGCCGACATTGTGGTGAGATTTGATCGTCACCGACGGACCGCCGGTGAACGACACGCTTTCGATCACGTCGGGATAGAGCGTGCCCTGCGCGAGATATTCGGCGCCACCGATTTTCTTTGCCTCCGCCTCGAACACGTCGATGAACAGCCGGCCGATGGTCTTGCGCTTCTGTTCGGGGTCGGTGACCCCTGCCAGCTCGCCCAAAAATTGCTTCGATGCATCAACATGTACCAGCGGAATGTTGTAGTGATGCCGGAACAGGTCGACCACGGTCTCGGCCTCCTTCAGCCGCAGCAAGCCGTGATCGACGAACACGCAGGTCAGCCGATCGCCGATCGCCTCGTGGATCAGCACCGCGGCGACGGCGGAATCGACGCCGCCGGAAAGCCCGCAGATCACTTTTGCCTTGCCGACCCGGGCGCGGATTTTTTCGATCGCTTCCTCGCGAAAGGCGCGCATGGTCCAGTCGCCGGTGAGCCCGGCTACCTTGCGGACGAAATTGCGAATGAGCTTTGCGCCATCCGGCGTGTGCACCACCTCGGGATGAAACATCAGCCCATAATATTTGCGCTTCTCATCCTGGATCACCGCAAACGGCGCGTTCGCGGAAACGCCGGCGACGACAAAGCCCGGCGGCATCTTTGTGATGCGGTCGCCGTGACTCATCCAGACCTGGTGGCGTTCGCCCATCGACCACGTGGAATCGAACAATTTGCTGGCGGCCTTCACCTCAACATCGGCGCGGCCGAATTCTCTGGCGTGGCCGCCCTCGACCTCGCCACCAAGCTGCGCTGCCATGGTCATCTGGCCGTAGCAGATGCCGAGCACGGGCACGCCGGAATCGAAGATCAATTGCGGCGCGCGCGGCGAGCCCGCTTCGTGGACCGATTCCGGGCCGCCGGAGAGGATCACCGCCTTCGGCTTCATCTCCTTGAACGCCGCTTCCGCCTTCTGGAACGGCACGATTTCGGAATAGACGCCCTCTTCCCGCACCCGGCGCGCGATCAGTTGCGTGACCTGGCTGCCGAAATCGACGATCAGAATCTTGTCATGCGCCGAGGCCACCGAAGGCATCGACTCGCGGGCTTGTTGTGCGGCTGTCATGG
>DASWEO010000376.1:0-10041 GCA_036394715.1 Steroidobacteraceae bacterium | reverse complement strand
TGACCCTCAACGATACCCGCGAGCCTGCAAGGTGAACAGCTTCGCGTAGCGGCCGTCGGCCGCCATCAGCGATTCATGGCTGCCGCGTTCGACGATACGGCCTTCCTCGAGCACCAATATTTGGTCCGCCATGCGCACCGTCGAGAATCGATGTGAAATGACGATGGCTATGCGGTTTCGCGTCAGCTCGCGGAAGTGCTCGAACACCTCGGCCTCGGCCCCCGCGTCGATGGCGGCGGTCGGCTCGTCCAGCACGAGAATGTCCGCCTCATTGCGCATGAACGCGCGGGCCAGGGCGATTTTCTGCCATTGGCCGCCCGATAGCTCACGGCCGTCCTTGAACCATTTGCCCAATTGGGTGTGATAACCCGCCGGCAGCGCGTCGACGAATTCCGCGGCCAAGCCCTGGGCTGCGGCGCTCCGCCAGCGGCTCTCATCGTCGAAGGCGCGCACGTCGCCCGCACCGATATTCTCGCCGACCAGCATTTGGTACCGGGCAAAGTCCTGGAAGATGACGCCGATTCGCTGGCGCAACGTGGTCTCGTCCCATTCCTTAAGGTCGAGTCCATCCAGGAGGATTCGCCCCTGAGTGGGTTGGTAGAGCCGCGTCAGCAGCTTGATCAATGTGGTTTTGCCCGAGCCGTTTTGCCCGACCAGGGCCAGACTCTCTCCCGGCCGAACATGCAGATCGATTCCCGATAAGGCGGGGGTGGCGGCGCCGGGATAGATGAACTCGACGTTCTCGAAGCGGATGCCGTCGCCGGGACTCGGACCGCGCTTGGCCTCGCCGCCGGAGCGGCCGTTAGGCTGCTCCAAGTACTCGTAGAGATTCGACAAATAGAGGTTGTCCTCGTACAAGCCGCTGACCGCGGAGAGAGCGGCGCTCACGGCTGTCTGCCCCTGGCGAAACAGCATGAGATACATGGTCATTTGGCCCACAGTCATGGCGCCCAACACCGTCTCCGCGGCGATCCACGCGTATCCGCCATAGAGCGTTGCCGTGCCCAACAGTCCCAAGCCGAAGCCCCAGGCATCGCGGCGCAGAGTCAGGTCGCGGTCCTCGCGGTACAGGCGCGTGAAGATATCGCGGTAGCGATCCAGCAGGCGCGGTCCGAGCTCGAACAGTTTGACTTCTTTCGCGTTATCTTCGCGCGCCAGCACCGATTCCAAATAGATCTGCATACGCGCTTCAGGGGCGCGCCAGCGGAACAGGCGAAACGCCTCGCCGGAGAATTTCGCCTCCGCGACGAATGCCGGCAGTCCGGCGAGGACCAACAGCACCACGGCCCAGGGCGAGAAGCGGATGAGCAGGCCGCCGAAGGACACCAGCGAGATTGCATTTTGCAGGAGCCCGAATGTGCGCATCACCAGGCTCAGGGGACGGCTCGAGGCTTCGCGGCGGGCACGCGTCAACTTGTCGTAGAACTCGGAATCCTCGAATTGCGTCAAATCCAAGGTCAACGCCTTTTCCAAAATCATGACATTGACGCGCTGGCCCAATTGCGCGCGCAGCAACGACTGCGCGAGCGAGATCCCGCGTTGTGCCATGGACGTGGCGGCGACCAACAAGGCCTCGAGTCCCACATACTTCACCACGGGGGTGAGCAGCGTCGTGCCGGTGTGCCGATGCACATCGGCGGCATGGATGACCGCATCGACGATTTGCGCGCCGACGTAGGCGATCGCTGCCGGCAGCACTCCGGCGACCAGCGTGAGCAGGGCCAGCATGACGCTGAGCGCTCTGTTGGTGGTCCAGACGAGCGCCAGCGCGCGGCTGCTGTAGGCGAACACACCGAACAAGCCGCGTTGCGAGCCGCTTTGATCGCCCGGAGCGGCTTGGCCCAGGGGCGGCGAGCCGGCGTGATGGGGTGAAGGGTGTGCCGCCAAAATCTTGCTACTTCACCAAGCGCCAGGAGAACGGATAGCGGTACGGCGTGCCGTCGCTCACCCGGATCGCGGCGATGACGACCAACATGAGGTTCACCAGCCCCAAAATCCAAAGCAACACGAAGCCGATGAGCACGATGGCCAACAGGGCGAAGGCCATCCCCAACAGCCACACGGTGATCTGAAAATTCAAGGACTCCTTGGCTTGGGCCGCCACGAAGGGCATGGTGCCCCCCTTCGACCACAGGATGATCAAGGGACCCAAGATGGTGAACAGCACCAGGCTCCCGAACGGCAGAAAAATCAAACCGCCGCCGCCCAATACCCAGAGCAAACCGCAGAGATGCGCCGCCATCGCCCAGCCCCGTTCCTCACTGCTCACTACTTCGTTCATGTCGATTCCCTTATTGCAAGGAATGTGATCGGGCGCCGGTTAGTCTCCGCCTGCGGTCTATAATGCCCACATCCTGAGTGTCCGGTATGGCGGAGTAGTCGTGAAATTCAAGCCCTTGCTCGATCGTTGGAAGAAGGAGACGGCGCCGGCGCGAACGGCGAAGGAGTACGCGATTCGGCTGGAGCTGGATGATGCCTCGCGCCTGCATGCCCTGGCTGAGTTGTTTCCGGGGCAGCCGCTCGAAGTGATCATTACCGACCTGCTGCATGCCGGTCTGGACGAAATTGCCGCCGCCATGCCGTATGAGCGGGGCCCCAAGGTCATTTCGCGCGACGATCAGGGCGATCCGCTCTACGAGGATATTGGCCTGACGCCGCGATTCGTCGAGCTCACCCGCCAGCTCAAGAAGAAACTCGAGGCGGAGGCGGGAAAATAGCGTGATGTGGGGCTCCGCTTGACGCTGCTCGCCCGGGAAGGCGATACTTCATTCATGTCGACCGCGCGCATCGTTCGCAAGGCTTGGTGGTGGCGCACTCCTTGAGGAGTGGGCGCTGGTCGGTCATTTAGTCTTTCGTCGGTATCCAGAACCCATCTCCGCTCGAAACCGGTGGTGGGTTTTTTATTGTCCGTGAGATCTGCAGTTAAATGAAGCCTCCTTTTGACATCGCGGCCGATCTCGATACGCCGGTGTCGGCCTATCTGAAGCTGGCGCCCTTTCGCCCGCGATTCTTGCTGGAAAGCGTCGAGGGGGGAGAGCGGCTGGCGCGTTATTCCTTCATCGGATTCGGCGATTGTCTGGAAGTGCGCCTCGACGCCGCCGGACTCAACATCGGCGGCGTGCATTCCCGCAGACCCGGATCCAGGCACGAGTTGTTGGATGCATTGCGCGGTGCCCTCACTCGAGCGCCGCAGCCGCAGCCCGAGATACCAGGGGTGCCGTTGCTCGGCGGGTTGGTCGGCTACACCGCCTACGATGCGGTGCGCTACTTCGAACGCGTTCCGGGACGCAATCTCGACGCGACCCCGACTCCGCACGCGCATTATGTTGCCCCAGAGTCCCTGCTGGTGTTCGATCACTTGACCCGCACGGTGGCGCTGCTGCATGACGGCAGCGAAGCCGAACGGCAAAGCCTGCGCCGCGACGTGGTGCAGGCCTTGCGCGGCGCCGTGCCGGCCATACTCGCTCCGGGGCGATTTTCGCCGGCCAGTCCCTCGTTGACGGAAGCGGCGCACGCGGCCCGGGTGCGGCGTGCGCAAGAGTACATCGCCGCCGGCGACGTCTATCAGCTGGTGCTCGCATCCCGGTTCGAGGGGCGCCAGCAGCTCGCGCCCTTCGAAGTGTATCGAGCGTTGCGGCTGCTCAATCCCTCGCCGTATATGTATTTTTGCGAGCTGGGCGACATCACGGTGGTGGGCTCCTCGCCCGAAGCGCTGGTCAAGTGCCACGATGGGTACGCGCAATTGCGGCCGATCGCAGGCTCCCGCCCGCGCGGCGCCGATGCCGTGCGCGACGCCGCGCTGGAAGCGGAGCTGCTGGCGGATCCCAAGGAAAATGCCGAGCACGTGATGTTGGTCGATTTGGCGCGCAACGACCTGGGAAGGGTCGCCACGGCGGGCTCGGTGGTGGTGGATCCCTACCGCGTGATCGAGCGCTATAGTCACATCATGCACATCGTCAGCGGCGTCAACGGCCGCCTGCGGCCGGGACAGGATGCCTTCGACCTGTTTGCCGCGACCTTTCCCGCCGGTACCTTGGTGGGAGCTCCGAAGGTGCGTGCGATGGAAATCATCGACGAGCTCGAACCGGTGGGCCGGCAGCTCTACGGCGGCACGGTCGGCTACTTCGGCCGGCACGGCGACATGGATCAAGCGATCACGATCCGCACCCTGGTATTTCGAGGCGACTCCTACAGTTACCAAGCCGGGGGCGGTATCGTCGCCGACAGTTCCCCGCAAGCCGAATACGCCGAGCTGATGGCGAAGAGCGCCGTGCTGCGGCGTGCGCTCGAGCTCGCGGCGGAAGGTCTGTAGGACACTGACATGCGGCCCAAGATCCTGCTCATCGATAACTACGATTCTTTCACCTACAACCTGGTGCAGGCATTCTTGGTGCTGGGGGCCGTGGTCGAGGTCCATCGAAACGATGCGATCACCACCGACGAGGCACTCGAGCTAAACCCTTCTCACCTGGTCATTTCGCCCGGTCCGGGCACGCCCCGGGACGCCGGGGTCTCCATGCCGATGATTCGGGCGTTCGCCGGGCGCATACCGATCTTCGGCGTTTGTCTGGGCCATCAGTCGCTGGTGGAGGTATTCGGCGGCAAGGTCGTACGCGCGGCGCGGCTGATGCACGGCAAGGTGTCGCCCGTCATGCATGACGGCAAGGGGCTGTACGTCGGCATGCCGCGCGAATTCGAGGCAGGCCGCTATCACTCACTGATCGCGGCCGCCGACAGCATTCCGCCGGAGCTCGACATCACGGCGCGAACCGCGGAAGGCGAGATCATGGGCGTTCGCCACAAGTCGCTGCCGATCGAAGGCGTGCAATTCCACCCGGAAAGCGTGCTCACGCCGGATGGTCCGATTCTCATGGGCAATTTTCTGAAGACTTGAAAATGGCGACCAGCCCGCACCACACGCTCGACATCCTGGTGCAGGGGCGCGACCTTGCCGAGACCGAAGCCGCGGCGCTCCTGACTTTATTGACGACGCCCGAAGTCGCGCCCGCGATGGCCGGCGCGCTCCTGACTGCACTGCGCGCAAAGGGCGTCACGGCGGCTGAGGTACGCGGCTTTGCGGGTGCCATGCGCTCGCTTGCGCGAAAACCGGCGCTGCCGGAGGCGCTCGATGCCATCGACATCGTCGGCACCGGCGGCGACGCCTCGGGCAGTCTCAACCTGTCGACGGGCGCGGCGCTGCTGGCGGCCGCCTGCGGCCTGCCCGTGGTCAAGCATGGCAATCGCTCCATTTCAAGCCGCAGCGGCAGCGCGGATTTGATGGAGCGGCTGGGATTTACGCTGCCCCTGGACGAGACCCAGGCGGCGCGGTGTTTTTCGGCCACCGGGTTCACGTTCTTGTTCGCGCCGTATTTTCATCCGGCGATGAAGGCTCTGGCGCCGATCCGCGCCGCGCTCGGCATTCGCACGGTATTCAATTTGCTGGGGCCGTTGACCAATCCGGCCGCGCCGCGCTTTCGCTTGATCGGCGCCTATGATGCGGCGACCGCGGAGCTGATGGCCGGCACGTTGGCGGGGATGGACATCGAACGAGCTTGGGTAGTGCACGGCGCGGCGGGTTGGGATGAAGCCACGCCCATCGGTCCCTTCCTGGCGTTCGACGTTACGCGCGGTGCGATCCGTCGGTGCGAAATCGATCCGCGCGACTTCGGCCTCGCGGTATGTAAGGCCGGCGATCTGGCCGGCGGCGATGCGGGCGCGAACCTCGCGGCATTGCTCGAGGTATTCGCAGGCCGTGACCGCGGTGCGCATTTGTCGGCGCTGGCGCTGCAGTGCGGTCTCGCCTTGTTCATTGCCGGCCGCGCAGCGTCCATTCAGACAGGCATCGACATGGCGCGATCGGCCGTGGACAGCGGCCGGGCGGATGAATGGCTGCGGCGGCTGCGGCAATTCGCGGCGGACAGCCAATGATGAGGAGAATGTGTTGAACGGAGGAACGCCATGAGCGGGTTTTTGGACGACATGGCCCGCTCGAGCGCGGCGCGCGTGGCGGAGGCGATTCGGCATGAGTCTGCGAGTGCCTTGGAGCGCCGTGCGCGGCGGGCGGCGCCGAGCAACCCCTTGCGTTTGTCGGCGTCGGGGTTCGACGTCATCGCGGAGCTCAAGCTGCGCTCCCCGGCCGCCGGCCGGTTGGGGGGCGAGAGCGAGGATTGGCTGGGCCGCGTCGCCGCCTATGCACGCGGCGGCGCCTCGGCCGTGTCGGTTCTGACCGAACCTTCTCGTTTCGATGGATCGCTCGAGCATTTGCGCCAAGCCTCGGCGGCGCTGGCGCCTCTCGGCGTGCCGGCGATGCGCAAGGATTTCATTGTCGATCCCTACCAGGTCTTGGAAGCGCGCGCCGCCGGAGCGGGCGGCGTCTTGGTCATCCTGCGAATGTTGACGCGTCCCAGAATTGAAGAGCTGCTGGATGTTGCGGCCGAGCATGGCATGTTCGTGCTGCTCGAAGCCTTCGACGACGTCGATCTGGCCATGGCGCACGATCTCGAGACAGCGCGCTCGGCGCCGAGCGCGAGCCACGGTGCGGGCGGTGCGGAACCGGTGGGCGGCGTCCAGCCGATATTGATCGGTGTAAACTGTCGCGACTTACAGACCTTGACGGTCGTTCAGGAGCGTTTCGCGGAGCTTGCGCCTCTGCTGCCGGCCGGCTGGCCGGCGGTCGCCGAGAGCGGCGTCGCCTCGGGTGAGGATGCGCGGCGGATGCAGCAGCTGGGATATCGTCTGGCGTTGATCGGTACCGCTCTGATGGCGAGCGGCGACCCGTCGCAGCTGCTGCGCCATATATTCGATGCGACACGGACAGTGCAACCTTAAATGGCTACACTCGGCGCCATGTGGATCAAGATCTGCGGCATCACCAGTGCGGACGCAGTGGCTGCGGCCGCAGAGGCCAATGTCGACGCCATCGGTTTCGTGTTCGCGCCCAGTCCGCGGCAAGTGACGCCCGGCCAGGCGGCGCAGCTGGCCGCGCTGGCGCCGCCCGGCATATTGCGGATCGCGGTGGCGCAGCACCCCTTGCAAATGAAGGTCGACGAAATCTGTCGAATACTCAAACCGGATTATTTTCAAACGGATGTCGAAGATCTGCGCGAATTGAAAATCCCGGCGCACATCAAAGTGCTTCCCGTCGTGCGCTTCGGTCGTAAGACTCCGAGCCCGTTGCCGGCGCGCATGCTGTTCGAAGGCCCGACGAGCGGCATCGGCGAGCTCGCCGATTGGGGACGGGCGGCCGAGCTCGCGCGGCAAACTGAATTGATTCTCGCCGGCGGCCTGTCGCCGCAGAATGTGGCCGAGGCCATCCAGGCGGTGCGCCCGTTCGGGGTGGACGTGAGCAGCGGCGTCGAGGAAGTACCGGGAATCAAAGACCCGGCAAAGATTCATGAATTCGTCCGCGCAGCGCGCGCAGCAGCGGCAAGCCTGGAGAGCGATTCTTGACGGTAATTCAATATAAGGAGCGGCACTTCCTACCCGGCGCAAAGACCCGGGTTTCCGTGCCGAATACATGATGAATTCAGTATTGCGCAGCGATCCGGTAATGTCCGGCGTTCCCGACGCCCGCGGCCGCTACGGCGCCTTTGGCGGGCGCTATGTTCCTGAAACCCTGGTGCCCGCGCTCGATCGGCTGCAAACGGGTGTCGAGCGGTATTTGCACGACGCCGAATTTCTGGCCGAGTTCAATCATGAGCTCAAAAGTTGGGTGGGCCGCCCAACCGCGCTCTCGCATGCGCCCACCTTGAGCAAGCGCTGGGGAGCCCAAGTCTGGCTCAAACGCGAAGATCTTGCGCACACGGGCGCCCATAAGATCAATAACGCCGTGGGCCAAATTCTGTTGGCGAGGCGCTTGGGCGCCAAGCGCGTCATCGCGGAAACCGGTGCGGGCCAGCACGGTGTCGCGAGCGCCGCCGCGGCCGCACGGCTGGGAATGCCCTGCGTGGTCTACATGGGCGCGGTCGACGTGGAGCGGCAATCGCCCAACGTCGGACGCATGCAGCTCCTCGGGGCCACCGTGGTGCCGGTGACGGGCGGCGAGGCGACCTTGCGCGCCGCCATCGACGAGGCGTTGCGCGATTGGGTGTCCGACCCCAACGGCACGTATTACTGCCTGGGCTCGGCGGTGGGGCCGCACCCGTATCCTTACCTCGTGCGCGAACTCCAGGCTGTGATCGGCCGCGAGGCACGGGCGCAGATGCTGGAGCGGGCAGGCGGCCTGCCTGACGTGGCGGTGGCATGCGTGGGCGGCGGTTCGAACGCCATCGGCTTGTTTCATCCCTTCCTGGGCGACACCGGAGTGAAACTGATCGGCGTGGAGGCCGGCGGCCGCGGCCCGGGGCTCGGGGATAACGCGGCCTCTCTGACCTTTGGAACTCCCGGCGTTCTACAGGGGAGCTATACGCTGATTTTGCAGGACGCCTTTGGCCAGGTGCGCGAGACGCATTCGGTGTCCGCCGGCCTCGATTACTCCGGTGTCGGCCCGGAGCACGCCTACTTGATGAAGAGCGGGCGAGTCGCTTATGAGTCGGCAACGGACGACGAAGCCCTGGATGCGCTTGCCGAATGCGCCAAGTTCGAGGGCATACTGCCCGCAATCGAAAGTGCGCATGCGTTTTTCGGCGCGCGGCGTTACGCCCAAACACACCCCGGCACGCGAATTCTCATCGGCTGCTCCGGCAGAGGCGACAAGGACATGCCCATCCTGCAGCGCACTCTGTTGAAGGATTTTTAGGTGTGAGGGACGCGCCGATCATGGCACCGCGTGACACCGTCTCCGCGGCCATCCACGCGGCGGCCCGGCAGGGCCGGCCGGCGTTGGTCGGGTTTCTCACGGCCGGATTTCCGACTCGACAGGGGTTCAAGGCCAATCTCACTGCCGTCGCCGGCGTCTGCGACGTGGTTGAAATCGGGGTGCCGTTCACCGATCCGATGGCGGACGGAACCACCATTCAGCGGGCGAGCTACGTCGCTCTGGCCAACGGCGTCACGCTGCCGTGGATATTGGAGGAACTCGGGGCCATGAAGGGGCACGGGAAGCCCGTTCTGCTGATGAGCTATTTGAACCCTCTGCTAAGCCTTGGGCTGGATGCGCTGCCACGCGCGGCGGCGGCGGCCGGGGTGGCCGGCTTCATCGTTCCCGATCTACCCTTCGAGGAAAGCGGCGATCTCAAACGTGCGCTCGGTCTCGAAGGCCTGGCGCTGGTGCAGATGGTGACGCCGGTGACGCCTCCCGACCGGCTGGAGATGCTGTGCCGGGACGCACAAGGCTTCGTGTATGCGGTGACCATGACCGGCACGACCGGGTCGCCCAAAGCCACCGAAGTGCCGCTCGAGGTGCTGGAGTACGTGGACAGGGTCAAACGTTGCTCCAACATTCCGGTGTGTGCCGGCTTCGGCATCCGTTCCCCAGAGCAGGTTGCGCGCTTCGCCGGCCACGTGGACGGCGTGGTGGTTGGCTCCGCCTTGGTGGAGGTCTTGGAGCGGGGCGAGGATGTCGGCGCCTTCCTGAGGTCCCTGCGTCGGGCTTGAGCATGACGCCCAGCACGAGGCATGCGGGTCGATGAAGCGAGTGTTCCGTGCCGCGTCGCTCATCCAGGTGGCACATGCGCGCAATGTGCTGCTGACCGCCGGGATCCAAAGCGAATTGCGCAATCAATATCTGGCGGGTGCCCTCGGCGATTTGCCGATGCTGGAAACCTGGCCGCAGCTCTATGTCGAGGACGATGATGTTGAGGCCGCCCTGCGCGCCCTGGCCCGCGCCGCAGCCGCGCCGACCGGCGTTTCCTGGACCTGCGAACACTGCGGCGAGGTGCTCGAACCGCAGTTCACCAGCTGCTGGCGGTGCGGATCGAATGCATCGTATGTGCCATAGATTCATGGCAAATGTTTGAAGTGCGTGTCGGACAAACACTGACATGAAATCGCGCGAATTCTGAGCCGAGGTTCAGCGCCTATCCATGGCTACCTCGGTCGGCACAGGTTACAAATCCGGCAGTGTTCGATGTAACGATTACACGAGCGCGACCAGGAGGAGAT
>DASWEO010000375.1:0-8983 GCA_036394715.1 Steroidobacteraceae bacterium | reverse complement strand
GGCGGCGGCTATCACGGTGGCTATGGTGGGTACTACGGCGGCTACGGCTGGCCGGGCGGCTATTATGGTTGGGGAGGCGGCTGGTACGGTCCCTGGGCTTGGGGGGGCGTCGGATTGGGTTTGTATTTTGCGACTCTGCCCTTGTACTACTCGACCGTTTGGTGGGAAGGGGTTCCCTACTACTATGCGGACAACGTCTACTATCGGTGGGACCCCGCGGTCAGCCAGTACGAAACGGTGAGTCCGCCGCCCGAGATTCAAGGCGAGGCTGCGGCATCGTCGCCGGCGGTATCGGGGACGCTGATCGTGTACCCGAAGAACGGCCAGACCGAGGAGCAGCAGGGCAAGGACAAGTTCGAGTGCCATCGCTGGGCGGCCGGCCAGACGGGATTCGATCCCACGCAGGCGACAGGGGCGGCGCCCGGCAAGCGTTCGGACTACTTTCGAGCGCAAGCGGCCTGCCTCGAGGGCCGAGGATATACCGTCAAGTAGCCGGCGAGGCGAGGTCAAGTAGCCGGCGAGGCGAGGTCAAGTAGCCGGCGAGGCGAGCAGGCCCGAGCGACGGCACTCGCCCGGCGTCGCTGGAGGCCTCGCGCGGGCCAAATCGCACACCAAAGCCGAGTTCTCGACATACCCAGAACGGCGTGTCAAACTACGTGGTTTTGACGCCGGCCTACCGCGGCCCTACTCACTCTTTTTACGGAACTTCGCCATGCCCCGCACTACGCCCCTTTCCGATATTCGCAATATCGGCATTATCGCCCACGTCGACGCCGGCAAGACGACGACGACCGAGCGCATCCTGTATTACACGGGGCGTAAGCACACCATCATCGACATTCACGATACCAAGGATCTGAAGACCTCGACGACCACCGACTATCTCGAGCAGGAACAGAAGCGCGGCATCACCATTCAGAGCGCGGCCGTGTCCGCGTTCTGGCGCGATAAGAAGATCAATCTCATCGACACTCCGGGACACGTCGATTTCACCATCGAGGTCAATCGATCCCTGCGCGTCCTCGACGGCGCCGTCGTGGTGTTTGACGGAGTGGCGGGCGTCGAGCCGCAATCGGAAACCAACTGGCGCCTGGCCGACAACTACGGCGTTCCGCGCATTTGTTATGTCAACAAGATGGATCGAAGCGGCGCGAATTTCCTGCGTTGTGTGGACATGATCAAGAAGCGCCTGGGCGCGCGCCCGCTACCCGTGCAGATTCCGATCGGATCGGAAGAAAATTTCAAGGGCATGGTCGATCTGGTCGAGATGAAGGCCCTGGTCTGGGACTCGGACGACAAGGACGCTCAATGGCATAGCCTCGAGGTGACCCCCGACCTCGCCGACAAGTTGCACATCACTACGCCGAGCGATCGCAAGCTTCTGGGCGATGTCTTCAAGTACCGCACCGAATTGGTCGATACCTGCCTCGAACAGGACGATGAGGCCATGGAGGCCTTCCTCACGCACGGGACCGTTCCGTCGGCCGACGTGCTGCGCCGCGCGCTGCGTAAGGGAACCGTGAACTCCGCGTTCACCGTGGTGCTGTGCGGTTCGTCGTACAAAAACAAGGGAGTGCAGCAGGTACTCGACGCGGTCGTCGATTACATGCCGGCCCCGACCGACGTGGCGTCGATCAAAACGGTGGACGCGGACGGCGAGCCCATCGGCGAGCGCAAGTGCTCGGACGACGAGCCCTTCTCGGCTCTGGCCTTCAAAGTCATCAATGACATCTATGGCGCGCTCACCTTCATCCGCGTCTATTCGGGCGTGTTGACCAAGGGTGCCTCGGTTCAGAATTCCACCCGCGGCAAGCGCGAAAAGATCGGCCGCATGGTCGAAATGTTCGCCAAGGAAGCCAATCCCGTGGAAGAAGCCCGCGCGGGCGACATCATCGCGCTCGTGTCCCTGGCGGACACCGAGACCGGCGACACCTTATGCGATGCCGCCAACCCGGTAGTTCTCGAGCGCATGCGTTTTCCGGACCCCGTCATCAGCGTGTCGGTGAAGTCGAAGGTCAAGGCGGAACAGGAAAAATTCGGAGCCGCGCTCGGCAAAATGGTCCGCGCCGATCCCTCGCTGCACTTGGAAACCGACCGCGAAACGGGTCAAACCATCCTGCGCGGCATGGGCGAATTGCATCTGGAAGTCACGCTGGACCGCATGCGCACGGAATTCGGCGTCGAAGGCACCATGGGCGAGCCGCAGGTCGCGTATCGCGAGACCTTCACCAAGAAGCTGACCGAACAGTACATCCACAAGAAGCAGACCGGCGGTTCCGGCCAGTTCGCCGAAGTGTGGATCGTTTTCGAGCCGTTGGAACGCGGCGCGGGATTCGAGTTCGTCGATGAAACGGTCGGCGGGTCGGTGCCCAGGGAGTTCGTGCCGTCGGTCGAGAAGGGCCTGAAGATTCAGAAAGAAGACGGGGTGCTCGCCCACTATCCGACGGTGGATTTCCGCGCGACGCTGATCGACGGCAGTTTCCACGACGTCGATTCCAACGCGCTCACCTTCGAAATCGCCGCCAAGGCCTGCTTCCGCGAGGCCATTCGCAAGGCCGGACCGATTCTCCTCGAGCCGGTCATGAAGGTCGAGACGGTGACGCCCGGCGACTACCTGGGCGATGTGATCGGCGACATCAATCGCCGCCGCGGCGCGATCCTGGATCAGCTGGAGCGCGGCACCAACATTGCCGTCGTCGCGAACGTGCCGCTGTCGGAGATGTTCGGCTACATCGGACAGTTGCGCGGAATGACCAGCGGCCGTGCTTCCTACACCATGGAGTTCTCGCACTACGATCCTGTCCCGCGACAGGTCGCGGACGATGTCATCGCCGAGGTGGCAAAGGCCAAGGCTGCGGCCGTAGGCTAGCGCCACGCCGCGTTGACCGCGGCGGTTCCGTCTTTCATGGGCATCCGCAAAAACGCGTCCCGGCGCCGGTGCGCGTTTGCCTTTCGGCCATTTTTTCCTTTACACCACCGCTGCACCGGCCTATCTTCCCAAAAGTTTAAGTTGCACAGGTCGTCCTTGTGAGTAGATGTACGAGTGGTGGTGAGTGCCGCCCGAGCGGCACCCGCGCATTGGCGCCGACAACGCTTTAGGTTCCTCCGAAGCGCCGTCCCGCCGCATGCGGAAGGCGCAAATGGCTCGAAGGGACTCGGTTCCTGCCCTATTTGATCCTCCGGTTTCCGCCGCCTTCTCCCCACGTGGGACTCATTCCGTTTTTGGAGTATGGCGATGGTCAAGCTGCTCAAGAGCATTACCGAAGATCCGCGGGTGAAGCAATTGGGTCCGGGGCTCATCACGGGCGCCGCCGATGACGATCCGAGCGGTATTGCCACGTATTCTCAGGCCGGTGCGCAGTTCGGGTACAGCATGTTATGGACCGTTCTGTTCACCTATCCCTTGATGGTCAGCATTCAAATGGTCAGTGCTCGCCTCGGCTGCATCACGGGCCGGGGTCTGGCGGCGAACGTCAAATCGGTTTTCCCGCGTTCCGTGCTGTACGGCATCGTCGGTCTATTGCTGGTTGCCAACACGATCAACATCGCCGCCGACATTGCGGCGATGGGCGAGGCGCTGCGCCTGCTGCTCGGGGGTTCGGCGCACTTATATTCCGTGGCTTTCGGCGTGTTGTGCCTGGGATTGCAAGTCTTTCTGCGCTACGCGGACTACGTCCGGTATCTGAAGTGGCTCACTCTCGCGCTCCTATCCTACGTTGCCGTGGTATTCACCGTTCATGTCCATTGGGGGGTGGTCACGTCCGAGCTGGTCATGCCACGGCTGGTCTTCGATCACAGCACCATCTCCATGATCGTCGCGGTTTTTGGCACCACGATCAGCCCGTATTTGTTCTTTTGGCAGGCGGCACAAGAGATGGAGGACTTGCGCGCAGTCACCGCCCGCAACGGCGGGGGATCCTTGCTGCCGCACGCCGCGGAGGTGGCACGCCAGCACTTGCGGCGCATACGCTGGGACACTTACATCGGCATGGGTTTTTCAAACCTGATTGCATTCTTCATCATCCTGAGCACGGCGGCTACGCTGCATGCGGCGGGCGTGGTCGACATTCAGACGTCCGCCCAGGCCGCCGAAGCGCTGCGGCCGCTTGGCGGACAGACCACGTTCCTGTTGTTCAGCTTAGGGGTAATCGGTACGGGAATGCTTGCCGTTCCGGTCCTGGCGGGTTCGGCCGCTTATGCGGTGTCGGAAAGCTTCGATTGGCAGTCGGGTCTGGATATGAAGGTGCATCAAGCGCTGGAATTCTACGGCATCATCGCCATTGCGACGGTCGGCGGCGTGGCGTTGAATTTCACGCATTTGGACCCGATGCGGGCGCTGGTATGGAGCGCGCAGATCAACGGGGTCATCGCGGTCCCCATCATGGCGATCATGATGCTCCTGGCGTCGCGCGAAGACATCATGGGCAAATTCGTCATCCGGCCGCGGTTGCGCCGACTCGGATGGATCGCCACCGCGGTGATGGCGGTGACCGTCGCGGGCATGTTCGCCACGACGTGAGGAGCGGTCTTAGGTAAGCTGCGCCCCATGAATGATCGGTCATCGCTTCCCCCCGTCGCTCCGGATGACCCAACCGAGAAGCTGAATACCAAAGCGGCGGGGATTATCGGCATCGCGGTGATGTGCAGCCGTCTGCTCGGGCTCGCGCGCGAGCAGATCTTTGCCGCCCTGTTCGGCGGCGGCGGCGCGATGGACGCCTTTACGGCTGCGTTTCGCATTCCGAACCTGCTGCGCGATCTGTTCGCCGAAGGCGCGCTCTCGACGGCATTCGTTACTACGTTCAGCAAGACCATCGCCCGCGGGGGCGATGACGCCGCGTGGCGCCTCGCGAACAAGGTAGCCACGCTGACGGCCGTGGTGCTCGGCCTGTTGTGCATCGCCGGGATGGTGTTTTCGGAGCCGTTGGTGGCGACATTGGCGCCGGGCTTCGACCCGGAAAAGGCGGCCCTGACCGCACAACTGACCCGCATCATGTTTCCGTTCATTCTCCTGGTGTCGCTCGCCGCCTTGGTCATGGGGATGCTCAATTCCAAGAGCCTCTTCGGCTTGCCGGCGATGGCATCGAGCTTCTTCAATATAGGCTCCATCGTCGGGGGGGTGACGCTCGGCTTCTGGATCGACCCTCACTTCGGTCCACGCGCACTGGTCGGGTTGGCCGTCGCCACGGTTTTCGGCGGCGCGCTGCAGCTCGCCGTGCAGCTGCCGTCGCTGGCACGGCTCGGGTACCGTTTCCACCCTGATTTTCGATGGCGCGACGCCGGCGTGAAGGCGATCTTGCTGCTGATGGGTCCCTCGGTGATCGCCGCCAGCACCACGCAATTCAATGTTCTGATCAATTCGATGTTTGCGTCGACGCTCGGCGACGGACCGATTTTCTGGCTCTCGATCGCGTTTCGGTTGATGCAGCTGCCTTTGGGTCTGTTTGGCGTCGCGCTGGGTACCGTGACCTTGCCGCTGCTTTCAAGACTGGTGGTGGCCGGTCAAATGACTGCGTTTCGCGCCGAGCTGTCCCGCGCCATGCGTTTGGCGTTCCTCCTCACGATCCCATCGACGGTCGGACTCATCATGCTCGCCGAGCCGATCATTTCGGTACTTTATCAGCACGGGAAATTCAATGCCTTTCAGGCGGCGCAGGCCGCCGGTGCGCTGCGGTTCTATGCGATTGGCCTCGCCGGATACGCCGCGCTCAAGGTATTGGTGAATGCGTTCTATGCCCTCGACAAGCGCAAGACTCCGATGCTCGTGAGCTTCCTGGCAGTGGCGCTCAATCTGCTGTTCAACTGGATATTCACCTTCCGGTTGGGATGGGGGCATCGCGGACTGGCCTTTTCCACCGGCTGTATCGCGACCGTCAATTTCCTGCTGCTGTACGCGCTGATGCGCAGGCACCTTCAGGGTCTCGAGTCGCGCCGCATGCTCCTGATGCTGGGAAAAGTTGCGGCGGCGTCGGCGGCTCTGGTGGTTGTCTGCGCCGCCTCGTCCCACTGGTTGCTGGCTGACTGGGAAACGCAGACGTTTCTGAGCAAACTCAGTGCGCTCCTGGGGACAGTCATCGTGGGTGCACTGGTGTTTGGCGTCTGCGGTGCCGCGCTGCATATCGAAGAGCTCAAGGAACTGGTCGACGCGCTCAATCGCCGGCTGCGGCGCATCGGTTAGGGTGCTACCCGGCTCTCTTCGGGATATCGATGCCTTTGATCACGGCCGGACGTGTCAGGAAAGACTGCAATGCGCGCGTGACGTGCGGAAAATCCTTGATGCCCACGAGATCCCCGGCTTCGTAGAAGCCGACGAGGTTGCGAACCCAAGGGAAGGTAGCCACATCGGCAATCGAGTAGCTGTCGCCCGCGATCCAGGCGCGATCCGCCAGTCGCCGGTTCAATACCCCCAGCAGGCGCTTTGACTCCGCGACGTAGCGGTCCCGCGGGCGCTTGTCCTCGTAGTCCTTGCCGGCAAATTTATGGAAGAAGCCGACCTGGCCGAACATCGGTCCAACGCCGGCCATCTGGAACATGAGCCATTGAATGGTCTCATAGCGGCCGGCCGGATTCGGCGGCAAGAACTGCCCGGTTTTATCGGCCAGGTACATGAGGATCGCGCCGGATTCGAACAGGGGAAACGGCTTGCCGCTCGGCCCATTGGGATCGAGGATGGCCGGGATCTTGTTGTTGGGATTGAGCGATAGAAACTCAGGGGTCATCTGATCGTTGGTATCGAAGCTCACGAGATGCGGCTCGTAGGGCAGGCCGGTCTCTTCGAGCATGATCGAGACTTTGACCCCGTTGGGGGTGGGCAGGGAATAGAGCTGCAGCCGGTCGGGATGCCGGGCGGGCCATTTCTTAGTGATGGGAAATGCAGAGAGATCGTTCATCGTAAGTCCCTTGGCGGAGGAGCCCCTTATCGTAACGGCAATCTTCCGCAGAATCTCGGGGCGTTCGCCATACCGCTGGGGGCCACTTGGCCGGCGCTGGCCTCGCGAGCCTTCGAAATGCCGGCATTCGAATGCCTCACGGGGCAGAACCGCGCGCCCGCGCTACTTGAACGCTCGAATAATAGGTATCATTGCCGAGCGCGTTTCCGCGGGAACGTCGGGCCATCCACCGGCGGGTCGTTCTGACGTTTCCGCGGAAACGCGCCGTCGCGTTTCTCGTCTTGATACCTAAAAATTCAGATCTTTCCCGAGGGACGATTGTGCACCAGAAATTTTCATCCGTGACGCTTTGGCTGTCCTTGCTGCCGGCGCTGTGCGTAGGTGTGCAGGCCCCCGCCGGTGCCCCGGCGCCCGTCACCGCCGTCCGTGCCGGCAAGTTCATCGATGTGCAAGCGGGACGTGTGCTCGCGAACCAGATCATTCTCATTCGCGGCATGAAAATCGAAGCCGTCGGTGCGAACCTGGCCATACCGGACGGGGCCAAAGTCATCGATCTGTCGAAGATGACCGTTCTGCCCGGGCTGGTCGATTGTCATACCCACCTGGCCGATCTTGTCGACGCGGAACCTCTCAATGTCCTGCAAAGAAGCGCGGCGGAAACGGCGTACCTGGCCATCCCGAACGCGAGCGTCACGCTGCTCGCCGGCTTCACGACGGTGCGCGACGTCGGCGTCTACCGTGCCTTCAACGATGTGGCGATGCGCGATGCGATCGCGCGAGGCATCATCATCGGCCCGCGCATGTATGTGGCGGGCGCGTACATCACCATCAGCCAGGGCGCCGGCGCGATGACGGGCTTATCGCCGGATATTCAGCTGCCGTTGGATCTGCGCTACGGGGAGGCGAACAGTCCCTGGGAAGTAAGGCAAAAGATTCGCGAGCTCGCGCACCGCGGCTCCGATCACATCAAGGTCCTGTCCACGGGTGCCGTTCTCACCCATGGCAGCAACCCGAAGTCCATCGAGTTTACGCCCGAGGAACTGCGCGCCGCCGTCGAAGAGGCCGGCAATTTCGGTTTGCGCGTCGAAGCGCACGCGCATGCGACCGAAGGCATCAAGAATGCGATCCGGGCGGGGGTCGCGTCGGTCGAGCATGCCACGCTCATCGACGATGAAGGCATTGCGCTCGCCAAGCAGCATGGCACTTATCTGGACATGGACATCTACGACGAAGAGTGCATCCAGTCGTCCCCGAATACGCCGGCCGACTTTCTGCAGCACGACCGCGATTTGGCGGAGGCCCAACGCCGCAACTTCACCAAAGCGGTTCGCGCCGGCGTCAAGATGACGTTCGGCACCGATGCCGGTGTATGCCCCCACGGGATCAACGCACGGCAATTCGCGTTCATGGTGAAGTACGGAATGACGCCGATGCAGGCGATTCAATCGGCCACGGTGAACGCCGCGGATCTCATCGGCCACCCGGAACTGTTCGGAGCCATCGCCGCCGGCAAGTCGGCGGATATCATCGCGGTGGACGGCGATCCGCTCGCCGACATCCGCGAACTCGAGCACGTTCGCTTCGTGATGAAAGAGGGCACGGTCTACAAGCAGGGCGATTGAGCGCGGCTCGAGCTTGTCCGGCGGACACTCAGGCGGTCTGCGAGGAGTGCTCGACTATGGCCGCGATGAACTGGTCGCCGTAGCGCGCAAGCTTGGCTTGGCCGACGCCGGGTAGGTCGGCGAACTGGTTCAAAGTGACGGGTCGGCGCTCGACCATTTCGCGCAGCGTGGCATCGTGGAACACGACGTAGGGAGGCACTCCATGGGCGTCCGCCAAATGCTTGCGCAGGGCGCGCAGGCGTTCGAACAGCGCGCTGCCTTCCGGCGCGGAGGCCCCCGACCGATTCGCCGAGGTACCGTCGCCGGCGCCTGCGGTGCCCGACGAGCGCACGCGTTTTGGTTTTACCGTTGCCGCGATGTGTACGGTGAGTTCCTCGCGCAGTACCAGCCGGCTCTGCGCATTGAGCGACAGCACCGGATAACCGTCCTGAGTTTCCTCGATGAGCCCTTGATGGAGCAGGGCACGGGCGACGC
>DASWEO010000374.1:0-8117 GCA_036394715.1 Steroidobacteraceae bacterium | reverse complement strand
CGGATAGCCGGCCGGGAATCCACCGCCGAGCCCGGAGGTCACCAAGAGATCCCCGGAGATCACATCGGCGCTCGTCGGAAGGTAGGGCAGCTTGAGCCGGCCCATATCGCCCGTGCCCACGGCAATGGTGCGCAATCCATTTCGATTGATCTGCACCGGTATCGCGTGCGTCGCGTCGCTGACCAGGATCACCTCTGCGGTCAGTTGACCCACGCGGGCGACCTGCCCGAACACTCCACCCGAGTCCAATACGGCTTGCCCGACGAATACCCCGTCCTGCGCGCCCTTGTCGACCAGCACTCGCTCGCGGAAGGCGTCCAAATCGAGGTCCATGACATCGCCGATGAGGAACCGGTCCGTGATCCCCGCGGTATTGTTCCGCAGCCCACGCAGGCGCTGGCTCTCCGCCTCCAGCGCCTCATAGCGCTGCAGGCGGAATTGCGCCACACGCAGCTCCGCCTCGAGCTTGGCCTTGTCGGCGCGGAGGGCTCCGCGGGACGACACGCTTTCGCGAAACCAGTCCCAACCCTCGAAGGGGCTGGCGACCGCGATTTGCACGGGGTAGGCGACGATCGAGAGCAGCCGGCGAATCCTGCCCAGGTGATCGTAGCGCTTGTCCACGATAATCAATCCCAACGCCAGCAGGGAATACAGCACGCAGCGGAGCAGGAGTCCCGTCGTTCGACCGGATGTGTCGGCGCTACGAAAGGCGACCATGAGTCAGGCAGGCTCCTGTCGCTTGCATCACTCCAGTCCGAAGATGCCCGGACCATGCTCCTCGGTAAGCTCGAGGATACGCCCGCCGCCGCGCGCCACGCAGGTCAGCGGATCATCCGCAACCACCACGGGCAGGCCGGTCTCTTCCATCAGCAATTTATCCACGTCGCGCAGCAAGGCGCCGCCGCCGGTGAGCACGATGCCGCGTTCGGCGACGTCGGCGCCGAGCTCGGGCGGCGTTTGCTCGAGCGCTTGTTTGACCGCGCCCACGATGCCTTGCAGCGGCTCCTGCAGCGCCTCCAATATTTCGTTCGAGTTCAAGGTGAAGCTGCGGGGCACGCCTTCGGACAAATTGCGGCCCTTGACCGAAATTTCCCGCACCGTCTGGCCCGGATAGGCGGAGCCGATTTCCAACTTGATGCGCTCAGCCGTCGCTTCACCGATCAAGATGCCGTAGTTGCGCCGCACGTAGTTGGTGATCGCTTCGTCGAATTTGTCGCCGCCGATGCGAACGCTGGCCGCATAGACGATGCCGTTCAGTGAGATGACCGCCACCTCGGAGGTGCCGCCGCCGATGTCGAGCACCATGGAACCGCGCGCCTCCTGAACCGGGAGGCCGGCGCCGACCGCCGCGGCCATGGGTTCAGGGACGATATCCACGCTGCGCGCGCCGGCGCCCTCGGCCGATTCTTTGATGGCACGCCGCTCCACTTGGGTGGAGCCAAAAGGCACGCACACCAGAACCCGGGGGCTCGGGCTCAGGAACCGGTTGCCGTGCACCTTCTTGATGAAGTACTGCAGCATTTTTTCGGTGTAGGTGAAATCCGCAATGACCCCATCCTTCATCGGCCGAACCGCGGTGATATGCCCCGGGGTTCGTCCCAGCATGTTTTTGGCTTCCACACCGACCGCGACGATGATTTTGCCGCCTCGAGTGGGTTCGTCCTGCACCGCGACCACCGACGGCTCGTTGAGAACGATGCCGCGTTCGCGAACGTAAATCAGCGTGTTGGCCGTTCCAAGATCGATTGAGAGGTCATTGGAGAAATAGCCTCTAAGGCGTTTGAACATGGGGTATTTTTTCTTGCGAAAGGGGGTAAAAAAAGTTGGGCTAATGTAACAACCGACACGACATTCAGCAAGGCAACGTGTATCATTCGTCACGCTTATTTTGCGTGAGATGGCACGCACTTTTGGGCAATCCTATGAGCCTGACCCGCCAAGACGTCGAAAAGATCGCGCACCTCGCACGGCTGTCGATCACCGAACGAGAGATGCCGGTCTACGTGACCAGCCTGTCCAGCATCGTGGATTTCGTCGACGAATTATCGCGAGCGCAAATCGGCAATGTGGAACCCATGGCACATCCTCTCGATGGCCAGCACCAGCGCCTGCGGCCCGACGTGGTGTCGGAGACCGACGAGCATGAAAAGTACCAGGCCAATGCGCCGGCCGTGCAAGCCGGCCTGTATGTCGTGCCGCGCGTGATCGAGTAGGGGCAGGCGATTCCGGTCAGGCCTGCTATTCTTAGGTGACGATGTTGCACACTCTTTCCATCGGCGAGCTTGGCCGAAGCTTAAGTTCGGGGGAGATTTCGAGCGTCGAGCTCACGCGCCTGTTTCTGGCCCGGATCGAGCGCCTGAATCCTGCCTTGAATGCGCTGATCACGCTCACGGCCGAGCAGGCGCTGCTGGCGGCGGCCGCAGCCGATCGCCGCCGCGCCGCGGGCGAAAAGGGCCCCTTGCTCGGCATCCCCCTCATTCATAAAGACATTTTCTGCACCGACGGGGTACGCACCAGCTGCGGTTCGCGCATGCTGGACAATTTCGTAGCGCCCTACGACGCCACGGTCGTCGCGCGGCTGAAGGCGGCCGGCACCGTCATGCTGGGCAAGGCCAATATGGATGAGTTCGCCATGGGTTCCTCCAACGAGACGAGCTTCTACGGACCCGTCAAAAATCCCTGGGATACGAGCAAAGTCCCGGGCGGATCATCCGGGGGGTCGGCGGCGGCGGCCGCGGCGCGCCTGGCTGCGTTCACCACGGGCACCGATACCGGCGGGTCGATCCGTCAGCCTGCCGCGTTGACCGGCGTGACCGGTGTGAAACCGACCTATGGACGTGTGTCTCGCTACGGGATGATTGCCTTCGCATCGAGTCTCGACCAGGCCGGAGTCTTTGCCAGGAGTGCCGCGGACGCCGCGATCGTCCTACAGGCCATGGCCGGATTCGATCCTCGAGATTCAACCAGCATCGATGCTCCGGTTCCCGACTACCCCGCCGCCCTTCGGGAGCCGCTCAAGGGCCTGAAGATCGGTCTGCTGCGCGAGTTTTTCGACGGCTTGGAGGCTCGCAATGCGTCGCTGATCGGCGACGCGTTGAAGATCTACCGAGGCCTCGGGGCGGAAACCGTCGAAGTCAGCTTGCCGCACCTGCCATTGTCGGTGCCCACCTATTATGTGGTCGCGCCGGCCGAGTGCTCGTCCAATCTGTCGCGCTTCGACGGCGTGCGCTTCGGCTATCGTTGCGAGAACCCTGCGGATTTGTTGGATTTGTACAAGCGTTCGCGAGGCGAGGGTTTCGGCGCCGAGGTCAAGCGGCGCATCATGACGGGCACGTACGTGCTGTCAGCCGGGTATTTCGATGCCTACTATTTGAAGGCTCAGAAGGTGCGCCGCCTGATCACCGGCGATTTTCGAGCGGCCTTCGAGCAGGTTGACCTCTTGATCGGGCCCACCACGCCGACTCCCGCCTTTGCCATCGGCGCGAAGATCGACGATCCGGTCACCATGTATCTGAATGACATCTATACCATCGGCGCCAATCTAGCCGGGCTGCCCGGGCTGTCGTTGCCCTGCGGGTTCATCGAGGGATTGCCGATGGGTTTGCAGTTGATCGGCCCGCATTTTTCCGAAGCGAAACTCTTGAACGCAGCGCATCTATTCCAGCAAGCCACCGATTGGCACAGTCGTTCGCCGCGAGGGTACGAGTGATGGCCGACTGGGAAGTAGTCATCGGGCTCGAGATACATGCGCAGCTCGCCACGAAGTCGAAGATTTTCTCGGGGAGCGCGACGGCATATGGCGCACCTCCGAACACGCAAGCCAGCTTGGTTGATCTGGCCTATCCCGGCGTGCTGCCGGTGCTGAATGCGGAAGCGGTGCGCATGGCGGTCAAATTCGGACTGAGCATCGGCGCCGAGGTGGCGCGCCATTCGGTATTTGCCCGCAAGAATTATTTCTATCCCGATTTGCCGAAAGGCTACCAGATCAGTCAGTACGAGCTGCCGGTGGTCAAGAAGGGCAAGCTCAAGGTCATGCTCGACGATGGCGCCGTCAAGATCATCGGCGTCACGCGCGCGCATCTCGAGGAGGATGCCGGAAAGTCGCTGCATGAGGGCCTTGCCAATGCCACCGGCATCGATTTGAATCGCGCCGGCACACCGCTGCTCGAGATCGTCTCCGAGCCCGACATGCGCGGAGCAAAGGAGGCGGTGGCGTACATGAAGAAGATCCATACCTTGGTGCGCTACCTCGAGATCTGCGACGGCAACATGCAAGAGGGGTCGTTTCGCTGCGACGCCAATGTCTCGGTGCGCCCCAGGGGCCGCGAAAAATTCGGCACCCGCGCGGAGATCAAGAATTTGAACTCCTTTCGATTCGTCGAGAAGGCGATCAACTACGAAGTCGCGCGGCAGATCGACTTGCTGGAGAGCGGCGGCACGGTGGTGCAGGAGACGCGGCTGTACGATTCGGACAAGGACGAGACTCGCTCGATGCGCTCCAAGGAAGAGGCCAACGACTATCGCTATTTCCCCGATCCCGATCTCCTGCCGGTGCAGATCGACGAGTCGTTCATCGACGCGGTGCGGGCGACGCTGCCGGAGTTGCCCGATGAGAAGGCCGCGCGCTTCGCGCGGGATCTGGGCCTCTCGGCGTACGATGCCGGGGTCCTGAGCGCGAGCCGCGAGCTCGGCGCGTATTTCGAGGAGGTCGCGGCCCTGCTCGATGCCAAGACCGGCAATGGCGCTGCGCATGCCAAGCTGGCTGCGAATTGGGTCATGGGCGAATTGTCGAGCGCCCTGAATCGAGACAATATCGAGATCACGGCCTCACGCGTCACTCCCGCGCAACTGAGCGGCCTGCTGGCGCGAATCGTCGATCAGACCATCTCCGGCAAGATCGCCAAGGAGGTATTCGAGGCGATGTGGTCCGGAGGCGAGTCCGCGGACGCCATCATCGAGGCGAAGGGTCTCGAGCAGATCACGGACTCCGGCGCCATCGAAGGAGTGATCGACGCCGTGATCGCCGCCAATCCCAAACAGCTCGCCGATTACCGTTCGGGCAAGGATAAATTGTTCGGCTTCTTCGTCGGGCAGGTGATGAAGGCGACGGAAGGCAAGGCGAACCCGGCGCAACTCAACGAATTGCTGAAGCTCAAGCTGGGTGGTGGCGCTTAAGATGCATGACCGCGACTGCTTGCATCGCTTCATGTTCGAGCGATACCCGATTCGTGGACACTTGGTGCACCTCGATACGGCCTGGCACGCGTTGATCGAGCATCGCGAGTATCCGGCACCGATCCGCGACACCTTGGGCGAGGCGGTGGCCGCTTCTCTGCTCCTGGCGGCGACGGTCAAGTTCGAGGGCGTTCTATCGCTGCAATTGCAGGGCGACGGGCCCGTGCATCTTGTGTTGGCGCAATGTACCGGCGGGCTCGGCGTCCGGGGGCTCGCTCGATACCGGGAAGGCGCTCATCGGAGCGAGAGCACCGGCATCGACGCGGGCCCTGAGCGGATCGCCGATCTGATCGGCGCCGGCAATATCACCGTCACCTTGGAAACCGACGACGGCGCGCAACGCTATCAGGGAATCGTGCCCATTACGGGCGGGCGCCTGGCCGAATCCCTGCAGGTCTATTTCGAGAACTCCGAGCAGTTACCGACGCGGCTCTGGCTGCATGCCGATGCGCTCGGCGTGTCCGGGATGCTGCTGCAGAAGCTTCCCGTTGCAGACGCGACGCCCGGGGCCGACGCCGTGGATGCCGCGGCTGTGGAGGACGCGTGGCGGCGCGTGCAGCTGATCGGGGAGACCCTCACGCCGGAGGAGTTGCGGACGCTGGCCGACGCCGACATTCTGCACCGGCTGTTCAATGAAGATGACGTCCGCCTGTTCGAAGCGGCGCCGGTTTATTTTCGTTGCCGATGTTCGCGCGAGCGCGTCAGCCGCATGTTGCAGAGCCTGGGCGACGCTGAAACCCGTTCGGTGCTGGCTGAACGCGGGGAAGTTGAAGTGCGCTGCGATTTCTGCAACCGCGCCTATGTGTTCGATGCGGTGGATGTCGCTCAATTGTTCAATACGGGTGTCACGAGCGACAGCGGTAGCTCGGTGCACTGAGCCGTCGGCGGGACCGCGTGATGCAGTTTCCCCGCCACATCCGCGACTGGTGCCCGGTAAAGCGCCGAAGCTCCATCAGATTTGGCGCCGTGACGGCGGCGGCCGCATGGTTGTGCGCCGTTGCGGCCGGAATCGGCGTTGCCGCCGCCGATGCGCCCTTCTACGCCAATACCTTCGAGAAAGTTCCCTCGGCGGCGGCGCTGACGGATATCGGGCGTGCGCTGTTCTTCGATGAGTCACTGTCCGCGTCGGGCAAGATGGCATGCGCCAGCTGTCACGATCCGGCGCGGGCCTTTGGTCCGCCGGACGATTCGCCGGTGCAGCGCGGCGGCAGCGACGGGCGTCGCCTCGGCATGCGCGCCGTGCCCTCGTTGATGTACGCGCAAAACGTTCCGCCGTTCACCGAACATTACTTCGACGATGAGGGGGATGACGGCATCGACCAAGGCCCGGCCGGCGGGCGCACCTGGGACGGTCGCGTGCAATCGGCTCATGATCAAGCGCGGCTGCCGCTGTTGTCGCCCTTCGAGATGGCCAACGCAAGCGCCGACGCGGTAGTGGCGAGAGTGCAGCGCGCGGCGTATGCAGCGCAGTTTTGCGAGACCTTCGGCGACCAGGTGTTCGATGACAAGGCATTGGCGTTCAAGGCAGTGCTGATGGCCCTGGAGACGTTTCAGCAAAGCCCCGCGGAGTTTTATCCGTATAGCAGCAAGTACGACGCATGGTTACGCCATGAGACATCATTGAGCGGCGAGGAGATGCGAGGTCTAGCCGCGTTCAACGATCCGGCAAAAGGCAACTGCGCGCGCTGTCATCCGAGCGCCGTGCGAAACGGCGCGTTTCCGCAGTTCACGGATTTCGGTTACGCCGCCGTCGGCGCACCGCGCAACCCAGGGGTTCCTGCGAATTCGGACCGCCGCTATTACGACCTTGGACTGTGCGGACCGCTGCGTACCGATTTGGCGGATAGGAAGGAATACTGCGGCTTGTTCCGTACTCCGTCATTGCGCAATGCCGCGGCTCGCCGGGTGTACTTCCATAATGGGGTGTTCCACCGCTTGGCGGACGTCGTGCGCTTTTATGCCGAGCGCGACACGCAGCCGCAGAAATGGTACCCCCGCGGGCCCGGCGGGATCACCATGAAATTCGACGACTTGCCGGCGCAGTACCGGGGCAATCTCGACACCCAGCCTCCCTTCGATCGAGTACCCGGCGCTGCGCCGGCGTTGAGCGAAGCCGACATCAAGGACATCGTGGCATTTCTGAATACGCTCACTGACGGCTACGAGCTGCAAGCGCCGGCGAGAGGCGCCGCGCCCCCGAATCCGGCCTCGAACTAGGACTCGTCTCCAGCGCCAGCGTCTTGATGTCATTGAACATCACCTGCGGCTGTAAGAATGCCAGCGAATAAATCTCCCGTACCTCGCCGCGGGCGTCTATCAGAAACATTTTCAGCATGTGATGCAAGGTGCGAGTCGCGCGGCCGTCTTGGTCCAAATCCACGCTCACGTCCTGCCCGAAGTCGTCGAGCACGGGCAGCAGCTCCGGCACGCGGCGCGCCGTCACGAAGCGCCACTCGAATTTCGGATCGGCCGTGAATTCTTGGCCATAGCTCGCGATGGCCGCGGGCGTGTCGTGGGTCGGATCCAAGCTGACACTGACGAAACGCACGCGTCCCGCGAGCGCGCGGTCGCCTGCCACGCGATCGCGCAAATCGGCCAGTGTCGTGTGCGCGAAGGGGCAGCCCAAGGGATCGACGCAATACGTGTAGAAAAAGGTCAGCAGGGTGATCTTGCCCTGCGTCAGCGCCGAGAGTCGAACGGTAAGGCCCGTGCTATCGAGCAATACGGCGTCCGCTATCGGCTGGATCTTCTGGAGGTGATAGCTGCCCGGCGGCGGCGGCATGAACTCCATGCGCGGCGCCGCCGCCTTGCCGGGGTCTTCAGTGCCGTTCGCCACCCCCGCGGCGGCGAACAGCACCGTCGCTATGGCACCCGCCGCGACC
>DASWEO010000373.1:0-2044 GCA_036394715.1 Steroidobacteraceae bacterium | reverse complement strand
AAGTCCGGGAGAATCACAAAGGCTCCCTGGGACAGGAACTCGCGCCGCAGCTCCGTCGCATCGAAGCCGCCCAGGCGGGCAGCCATCGGGTCCGTCATCGGGTGTACCCGCGCAGCACACGTCGATAGTCGAACACCACCCAGACGGCAAACAGCGGCGCGCCGATCGCGGCCGTTACCAGAAACGGCGTGGCACCGTTGCACAACGTCACGAGCGGCAGGAGATACAGCACGTCCTCCGTCTCGAAGCCACCCATCGAGGCCTGTTTGCCTGCGGCTTTGCCCGCCATCTCCTCGATGTGCGCGCGCAGGAAGAAGATCAGTGCGATCGCAATACCGGCGATGGTCCCGAGCGCGAGCGGCGGGACTTGCAGCACGCGGGCGGACCTCGTGCCCACTCCCACGCCGATGGCCGTGAAAAGCAGGATGGTAACCACGGCGTCACTGGCGAGGTCGTACCAATGCCCGACCCGGCTGGTCTTGCCGCTGATGCGCGCCAGCTCACCGTCGGTGTGGTCCAGAAAATTCGACACGGCTAGCAGCACAGCGCCGAGATTCATCCACGCGTAGCTACCCCGCGTGAACGCGCCTGCTGCGGCAATTCCGAACGCCAGGCGCACGGTAGTCAGATGGTTGGGGGTAATCGGGCTGCACCGCAGCGGCCTCACCAGAGCGCGTGCCAGACGAGCGTCCCATGGAGGCGTAGCTGCGCGGGCGGCGGGGAGCTCGGACGGTTCGGGCATGGCAGAGGAAGTGAATGCACCCGGCCCAATGGCGAATTGCCGGCATCTTACCCGTGTCCTTGCCACGCCACCAAAATGAAATGCCCCGAGCGGATCGTCGTCCAGGAACAGCGAGAGTACGCCGGTTGGTGTCGATCTGACGAATCTCGCCCTCGGCGCACCGGCCTGGCATGCCCGCGGCGGATTCACCAGCGAGCGTTGGTTTCTGCCTGCGGCCATGGAATGTCGAGTAGGTGCCGGAATGCTCACGGCGGTGCATAGCGACAACCCTTCTGAGTATCGTCCGTTGTTCTCGAACGCCTTGGCCGGAGCTCGCCAGCGATAGCCCAGCTCGCGCACCGCTTGCTCGCTCGAGAAGAACATGCGCTTGCGCGCCATACGTACGGGTTACACCGTAATGCGAGTCGTGCGGCCGGTCAGGCGCCCCACGGCCTCGGCCGCGTAAGCGATAGGCAGCAGCGCGGCGTTGGGCAAGCGGATGCGCGGCGGGCTGCGCCCGGCGATCCGGGCAATCTCCACGAGAATCTCGTGCAGAGTCATGTCGCCCCGCCGAGAATGTAGCGCTCGCCGTCCCGCCCGCGATGTAGGCGGCGTCCAGCACCATCCGGCCCGTCGGCGTTGGTTTCACGAAGGGTTGACGATGACCACCGATCCGCCCGCACGGGCTGCATCGCGAGCCACTTGTTCCGCCAGAAACTTCGAGCGCTTGTAGTGGCCGATCATGTCGGCAAGCGCGACCGGGGTTTCCTCGCTCCCGGGCGATCCATCGGCCGGGATACCGATGGTGGCGACGCTGCTCGTATAGACGACGCGGCCGACGCCGGCGATGCGGCGGCTGATAGGGGCCTTGACCAGGACACCCCGATGAAAGACTCAAGCGACATTCCGACGATCATATCGACTCAGAATCCATAACGCGGCCGGCAATGCGGTGAAATCGGCAAGCAACGCGAGGACAAAGGCCGATGAAGAAACGATGCCGAACTCGCGCATCGGCGGCAGGTCGGAGAGCGCGAGCGCCAGAAAACCGCTGACGTTAATGAAAGTCGCGAATACGATCGGGCGGCCAGCTATCAGGAATGCATGTCGTAGAGCGCCGCTGGTCGTGCCAGTCCAGCGGCCTTCTTGAAAATGGTAGAAGAAATGAATCTGGTCGTTCTGGGTCGCACCCAGTATGGTCGAGCCGATGAGGATCGTTGCAATATTGAGCGGAATGCTCGTCAAGCGCATCACTAGAAACACGCACAGGATCGCGAACAGCGACGGAATCATCGTTATCAACGTGGCCGAGGGACTGCGAAA
>DASWEO010000372.1:0-19274 GCA_036394715.1 Steroidobacteraceae bacterium | reverse complement strand
ATCGATGCTGGCCTGGCGCGGCGCTGGTTGCCGTCCACTGGATATGTCCGAATCCCGCTCTGCCCGCAGTCACCGAGACCGGGATCCAGGCAAAACCGCTGATTCTCTGACGCACGATGACCGCTCCGGGCGGCGCTGCATTCATGTCGTAGACCGTCACCAGAATATCGTCAGTACCGTCGTTGCTGAGCTTGATCGCCACCATGTCGTCGCCGACGGCCGTGGCGCCGGCCGACAGAGTCAGCAACAAGCCGAGGATGCCGGCAGATTGAGATAATTTACGCATTCGCCCTCGCAATTTCATCGTGAACACGTTTCCTTGTTCCCTGACGTAGAGTCGACCCCGGCGATTGCAGCCGAATTACCGGGGTCAGGGTGCTGGTTACGGTTGAAATTTCCCGCCGCGGCGCGCGCCGACCGCGGTGCCGCGGCGCGCATTGCACCACCCGTAACGGTTGAGAGTCTCGCGCCTCGCCGCGCGCCGACCGGCCTTCGTGATTTCGCGGCAAATTACGGATGAAACGCCCGCGCACCTCCGCGACATCGATCGACAACTTGCCTGGGTCAATCTGGCTGCCAATTGAACGACGGGTCAGTCGACGGGACGGGTCAGTCAACGGGAGGAGTTAAGTCCATGTGGATCGTCGAACTTGCGCTGCGCCGCCGCTATACCTTCATCGTGGTCGCGCTGTTGATTTTCATCATCGGTCCCTTGAGCGTGCTGCGCACCCCCACCGATATTTTTCCCAACATCGACATACCGGTGCTGAGCATCGTTTGGTCGTTCAACGGCTTCTCGGCGGAAGACATGGCTCACCGCGTCACCTCTCCCGTCGAACGCGCGCTCACCACCGACGTGGACAACATCGAACACATAGAGTCGCAAACCCTGAACGGCGTCGCAGTGATCAAGGTGTTCTTCCATCCCGGCGCGGACATCAATCGCGCGATTGCCGAAGCGGCCGCGAATTCTTCGTCGCTGTTGCGCAATCTGCCGCCCGGGATACTGCCGCCGCTGATCCTTGCCTACAACGCTTCCACCGTGCCCATTCTGCAGCTCGCCCTGTCGAGCAAGACCTTGTCCGAACAAGAGCTGTACGACTACGGCAATAACTTCATTCGCACTCAACTGGCGACGGTGCAGGGTGCCGCGGTACCGCTGCCGTTCGGCGGCAAGGTGCGGCAAATCATGGTGGATATCGATTCGCGGGCCCTGCAGGCGCGCGGCCTGTCGCCGCTGGATGTGGTCAATGCCGTCAATGCTCAGAACCTCATCCTGCCGGGCGGCACGGCCAAGATCGGCGCGCTCGAGTACAACGTCAACTTGAACGGCAGCACTCCCACGGTCGAGGCACTCAACGATCTACCGGTGAGTACGTCCGGCGGCCAGGTGATTTACGTGCGCGATGTCGCGCACGTACGGGACGGCTATGCGCCGCAAACCAACATCGTGCGCACGAACGGCACGCGCTCTGCGTTGCTGCAAATCGAGAAGAGCGGCAATGCATCGACACTCGCGATCATCGCGAACGTCAAGGCGATGCTGCCGCAGATCGCGGCGGGGCTGCCGAAGGCGCTCGGCATCCAGCCGGTGTCCGATCAGTCGGTGTTCGTGAGCGGCGCCGTCAGCGGCGTGGTGCGCGAGGCGCTGATCGCCGCCGCCTTGACCGGGCTGATGATTCTGCTGTTTCTGGCGAACTGGCGCGCCACCTTGATCGTTGCCGTCACCATCCCGCTCTCGATCCTGACCTCGTTGATTGCACTGTCGGCGCTGGGACAGACCATCAACATCATGACGTTGGGCGGACTGGCACTGGCGGTGGGCATTCTGGTGGACGACTCCACGGTCGCCATCGAAAACATCAGCCATCACCTCGATGCCGGCACGGAAAAGCGCGAGGCGATTCTGGTGGCCTCCGCGCAGATCGCCGTGCCGACCCTGGTCTCGACATTGTCCATCTGCATCGTGTTCATTCCAATGTTTCTCCTGAGCGGGGTGGCGCGTTATCTGTTCGTACCCCTGGGGGAGGCGGTGGTCTTCGCCATGCTGGCCTCGTACTTCTTCTCACGGACCTTGATTCCGACGCTGGCGATGTATTTGCTGCGGAGCGCCGAGCACGCTTCCGCCGACGCCGCCAAACCGCTGGGGCCCTTCATGCGTTTTCAGCGCCGCTTCGAGCGCGGTTTCGAGAAGTTTCGGGACTTTTACCGCGGACGCCTGGAGCGAGGATTGGCCCGGCCCCGTGTATTAGGCTTAGGCTTCCTGGGCGTGTGCCTGGGCACGGCGATGCTGGTGCCGTTTCTGGGTCAGGACTTCTTTCCGACCTCGGACACGGGAGAGATTCGGCTGCATCTGCGCGCCAGGACCGGGACGCGCATCGAGGAGACCGCGCGGATCACGGACAACGTGGAAGCGCGCATTCGTTCGCTGATTCCCAAGGCCGAGCTTGGCAGCATTCTGGACAACATCGGCCTGCCGGTCAGCGGCATCAACCTGACCTACGATTCGGCGTCGCCGATCGGCAACGCGGACGCCGATGTGCTGGTCACGCTCAATCCCAAACACAAGCCCACGTCACAGTACGTAGAGAAGCTGCGGACCGCGCTGAACACCGACTTCCCCGGCGTTACCTTCGGCTTTCTGCCGGCGGACATCATCAGCCAGATTCTCAATTTCGGGCTGCCGTCACCCATCGACATTCAGATCGTCGGCGGCGACGTGAACGGCGACCGGGCGGCGGCGACGAAGTTGATGGCGCGGCTGCGTCAGGTGCATGGTCTGGTCGACTTGCGCATCCAGCAGCCCGACGATGCGCCGGCGATCAATATCGACGTCGACCGCACCGAGGCCATCAAGGCCGGCTTCCAGCAGCGCCAGATCGGACAGAACCTGCTGATTGCGCTTTCGGGAAGTTCGCAGACCACACCCAATTTCTGGCTCAATCCGAAGAACGGCGTGAGCTATCCACTGGCGACGATGACGCCGCAGTACACGGTGGATTCGCTGGACGCGCTGCGCAATATTCCGCTTGCCGGCGCCAGTCCCGGTGCCGGCGCCGGTGGCGGTGGTGGTGCTTCTGCCCCCGGTGCCGGCGCGGCGGCGGGCGCGAGCCCCGGTGTTCCGGGAGCGGCGAAGTCGCAGATCTTGGGTTCGCTCGGCACGCTCGATCGCGGCTCGCAGGAGGCGGTGATCTCCCATTACAACGTCCAGCCGGTGATCGATATCTTCGGTTCGGTCCAGGGGCGGGATCTCGGCGGGGTCGCGCGCGAGATCAGCGGCCTCGTCGATCAGGCCCGAGGCAGTTTACCGGCCGGTTCCAGCATCGTGGTGCGTGGGCAGGTGCAGACCATGCAGTCCTCGTTCACAGGCCTTCTGACCGGGCTCGGCTTCGCCGTGCTGCTCGTGTACCTGCTCATGGTGATCAACTTCCAATCGTGGATCGACCCGCTGATCATCATCAGCGGGCTTCCGGCCGCTTTGGTCGGCATTGTGTGGATGCTGTTCGTCACCGGCACGACGGTCAGCGTGCCGGCGTTGACCGGGACCATCATGTGCATCGGCATCGCCACCGCCAACAGCATTCTGGTGGTGAGTTTTGCGCGCGAATCGCTGGCGCAAGGCACTGAACCCCTGCGCGCCGCGCTCGACGCCGGCCTCGGGCGGTTTCGACCGGTGCTGATGACCGCGCTCGCCATGGTGATCGGCATGTTGCCGATGGCCCTCGGCCTCGGCGACGGCGGCGAACAGAACGCTCCCCTGGGGCGCGCCGTGATCGGCGGGCTCATGTTCGGAACCATGTCCACCTTGCTGTTCGTGCCCGTCGTGTTTTCGGCCGTACACGGATGGCTCAAGCGCCGCGAGGCGCATACGGCCTCGACGCCCGCCCTGTCCGCGAATTAATGGGAGAGAGATTATGAATGATGGCAATACGAGAGTGACCCATGACACCGGCGATCCGACAGTAGCCGATGACGCCGGTGATCCGACAGTAACTCGTCATTCCGGCGATCCGATAGCGACTCGCCATGCCGGCGATCCGGCAGCGACCGGCCGACCCTTGAAAACACGCCTGCTGCGGTTGACGCCGCTCGTGCTCGTGCTGCTGGCGCTCGGCGTCGGCATTGTGCCGCGACTCAAGGCGCATGCCGCGCTGCGTACGCAAACCGAGTCGTTCAGCATTCCCTTGGTTTCGGTGGTGCATCCGAAGGCGGCGCCGGCCGTGCAGCGCATCGAGTTGCCGGCCGATGTGCAGGCCTATCAAGAAGCCTCGATCTTCGCGCGCACCAACGGTTATCTCGCGCATTGGTACAAGGATATCGGCACGCAGGTGCCGGCGGGCGAGCTTTTGGCCTACATCGAGACGCCCGAAGTCGACGCGCAGCTCGAGCAGGCGCGCGCCGATGAGAATACGGCAAAAGTCCAGTACGACATCGCCAAGGTGACCGCCGACCGCTGGGTCGGTCTGCTCAAGACCAACGCGGTTTCGCGCGAAGTGGCCGAACAGGACGTTGCCACGATGAAGGCGCAGGCGGCCACTCTCGCGGCGACCCAGGCCAACGTGCACCGCTTGAGCAAATTGCAGTCCTACGAACGCGTGGTCGCGCCCTTCGCGGGCGTGGTCACTGCGCGCAACGTCGATGTCGGCGCGCTGATCGATTCAGGCAGCGCCGGCGGCTCGAAGATGGAACTCTTCCATTTGGCGGAAACGGACAAGCTGCGGGTATTCGTCGACGTCCCGCAGGTCTACGCGCAAGACATGCAGCCCGGCGTGCCGGCAACGTTGACTCTTCCACGGCGGCCGGACCGCCCGTTGCATGGCGCGGTCGCGCGTACCTCGGGAGCGATCAATTCCGCCAGCCGTACCTTGCGTGTCGAGGTCGACGTCGACAACCAGGACGGTGCCGTTCTGCCGGGTGCCTACGCGCTGGTCGATCTGGATGTGACCGCGTCTCACCCGCTCCTGTCGGTGCCCGTGAATACGCTGCTGTTCCGCCCGAACGGGGTGCAGGTGGCGGTGGTCGATGGAACAGGCAAGGCGCTGCTGCGAACCATTACCTTGGGACGGGACTTCGGCACGACCGTGGAAGTGACCTCCGGGCTCGACGTGAGCGAGCGTGTCATCTCCAACCCGGGCGATGCCATCGCACCCGGCGACGCAGTGCGCGTCGTCGAGAATCCGCCGCGCGTCGAGAAGCCGTCGGGCGCCGAGAAACCGTCTGGCGCCGAGAAGCCGTCGAAATCACCGTCGGCCTGACGGCATGAACAATGTTGCCAGTCCCCCAAGTCGTCGGAGAATGATATGAGTGTCGGACTTGATACCAAGATTCGCGCGGGGGCCGGAGCGCTGGCCCTGACGCTGCTGCTCGCCGGCTGCGCGACCGGCCCCGCCTATGTGCGGCCGACCGTCGATGTGCCCGGAGCGTTCAAGGAGCGGCCCGCGGGTGCCGCGGCCGAGCGGCCATCCGGCCCCGCGGCCGCCGCGCCGCAGCCGGGCTGGAAGCCTGCCTCTCCCCAGGATGCTCAGAATCGCGGTGCCTGGTGGGAAGTCTTCCATGATGAGTCGTTGAATCAGCTCGAGGCGCGCGTCACCGTGTCCAATCAGACCATCGTCAAGGCGGTGGCGTCGCTTCAGCAGGCGCGCGCGGTGGTGGGCGAAGCGCGCTCGGCGTATTACCCGACGGTTCAAGCGGGGATCGGGCCCGATCGATCCCGTACCTCGTCGACCGTGGTCGGGCGGGCGGGTACGGCCGGCAAGACCGTGTGGGACAACACCGCGGCGTTGAGCGCCTCCTGGGAGCCTGATCTATTCGGCAAGGTGGGCCATGCCGTGGAGGGCGCCAAGGCCCGGGAGCAGGCGAGCGCCGCCGATCTGGCATCGGTTGAACTCAGCATGCATGCCGAACTCGCGGTGGACTATTTCGACCTGCGCGGGGTCGACACGCAGACCGAACTGCTGCGCCAAACCGTCGTTGCGTTTCAGGCGGCACTCGACATCGCCACTCAGCGATTCACGGCCGGCGTCGCATCGGATTCGGACGTCGCCTTGGCGCAGACCCAGTTGGAAACGGCGCGCTCGCAGCTCATCGATCTCGGCGTCATGCGCGCCCAACTCGAGCACGCGATCGCGACGCTGGTCGGCGAAGCCGCATCGACATTTGCGTTGCCGGCCAATGCCTCGCAGTTCGCGCCGCCGGCCATTCCCGCCGGTGTCCCCTCGCAATTGCTGGAACGGCGACCCGACGTGGCGGCGGCGGAGCGCCTCGTGGCGGCCTCCAACGCAGACGTGGGGTCGGCCACCGCCGCATTCTTTCCCGATCTGATGCTGTCGCTCGCCGGCGGTTACGAATCCGGGGGTTTTTCGCAATGGGCGAGCGCGCCCAGCCGTTTCTGGGCCGTCGGCCTGCCCTTGGTGGGTACGCTGTTCGACGGTGGTCTGCGCAAGCAGAAATTGAACGGCGCCAAGGCGAGCTATGAGTCGGCGGTGGCCGACTATCGCCAGGTGGTGCTGACGTCCTTCCAAGAGGTCGAGGACAATCTCGCGGCCCTGCGCGTGCTCGCCGAGGAATCGGAGGCACAGCAGCGGGCGGTCAGCGCCGCACAACATGAGCTCGATCTGGCGCTGCAGCGTTATGAGGGTGGTGCAGTGGGGTACTTGGAGGTGGTGACCGCGCAGAGCGCCGCCTTGACCAATGAGCGTACCGCCATCGACATAGCCCGGCGCCGGCTCGACGCGAGCGTGCTGCTGGTCAAAGCGCTGGGGGGCCTCTGGGGATAATAAACAAAGGGGTAGCGTCAGCCCGCACCTCTAGAACCCGCCGGGATTTGGGATACACGGATTGGTCTGCGGACCGCCGCTGTTCTGGCCGAAGAACCAGGACAGATTCGAGGTGCCGTACTGCTTGTCCCGGCCAAAGTTGTTGACGCCGACCCCGCTGAAATTGCCAAACAGCAGCGTGCAGTTTCCCTGACTGCCTCCATCGTTGCTGCCTTTCAGCGCATAAAAAGGATAGAACGCTGCGCCCACCGGCGGGACGACGCAGCCGACCCCGTTCGGTTTACAGGTTGATTCCGAGCTTGAGACATCGGTCTCGAGCTGAATGATTGGAAACGGCTGGTTATAGTCGCCACTATCGTCAGACCGACTGAGGGGCCCAATGCCGCCTCCGCTGACGGAACGGATGGCAAGCGATGTGGCATTGTTGCGCGTGCCGTCCGGCCAGTCGGTCCGGTACGACGTGCCGTCATAGTCTAGATCCCCTCCGACTGCAAGGTTGAGACAGCCTGCTACCGTAGGACCCGGGAAACACGGTGCGTCGTCAGCATCGTTGTCGCCATTCGCGCCGGGCGTGAAGTGCCCGATTTCCACGGAAAAGTTGATATTTGCCTGAAGCGCCGCCCAGGGGACGAAGTTTCCAAACCGCGCGGTGTCGAACTCTGGATGGAAATCAAAGTTCGTCCCGGCACAAGTGTTTGGATTCGAGTTCTGGAAGCCATTCGCGCCACTCGCCACCATGAACCCTGTCTGACCAGTCGTCAAATCGTCGATTCGAGTGATCAGGCCCGAGGCGGTATCGGTGAGCGTGACGCGCAGATGATCGCCCTGACTCATCAGCAGCGTGTGAGCATTCGGAGCAAACGTTGCGGCTGTCGCCGTGCTGGGCCCCGGAGGACCCGTGGGAACCCCGTCTCTCTGGATGAACGCGAAGTTGACGGGTTCGGTGCACGCCGGATTCAGATTGCCACGCTTGTGGCCGGAGGTTATGACTTCGAGACTGTCTATATTGAGCGCAGCGCACCAGTGGGTCAGGTTGCAGCTGATTTGTGTGATGAAAGGAGGAAACCCGGGGGGATAAAACTGCAGCTCCATGAACGCCGACCCCGCCAGGCCAGGCGTGTTCTCATCGCTATCCGGAATGCAGGCTCCATTGGGAAAAGAGTTGTCATCGCAGAGCGCCATCGCGAACCAGAACGCGGGATAGTTCTCGAACGTCTGCGTCGCCGGCAGGGGACGTTCGGCCGGCAGTGTAATGTCCCACTGCACACTGTTGCCGGAGTGAGGCACCGTCGAATAGAAGCCAATACTCGGCTCGTCGTGCCCGACGTAATGGCCGTTGTCGTAGCCACGTTGGCCATACTCGCCGGTGAAGTCAGCGCAAGTCATTTGCGGTCTAAGTGGTGACTGGATCTTGCTGTAGCCGTTGCAATCCAGATTGCCCACGCGCGCGAACGACTGCGCCTGTGAGGTCTGCGAGCACACGGCAAAGGCTACGCATATGCAAATAGAGATCAGGACGAACGCAGGAACACGGGGCATGACACACCTCCCCAGTCATTTATTTTCGTTCTAGCCCGGCTCCGCGAACAAAAAATGCCGCGACCAGGCCCCTTCAGTATCCAGCCTCAATGCGGAACAAAACCAGTGGCGTCGAGTGCGGTGTATCTACCACTGAGGCGTGCTTGTCAACAGGATGGCCCGCAGCGCGGACGCCACGCGCAGCGAGAGGGACGGGAGCCCACCTTGGCCTTCAGCTTTGCTGCACCGCTTCGCAACGTTGCACTGCTTCGCAGGGGCCTTACTTTACCGATGGCGGGCCATCAGCTTGTCGAGCGCGGCGGGGGAAGTCAGTAAAGAATTTCAACCGGCGCGCTGAACGAATATCCCACACCGCGTTCGGTGACGATGAACTGTGGCTGCGACGGATCGGCCTCGATCTTGCGGCGCAATCGCAGCACCTGAACGTCAATGGATCGGTCGTAGACCTCGTTGTCGTACACTCGGCTGGCTTCGAGCAGCTGATCGCGAGTGAGGACTCGTTGCGGAGCCGCCAGTAACGCGGCGAGTAGATTGAATTCGCCGTTGGTCAGTTCGAACCGCTGCCCGGTATGCTTTGCCAGTCGCCGCGTGCGCAGGTTGAGCTCGAACTCGGCAAAGCGGTAGGCGCGGACGTCTCTCTGCCTCGCCTCAGTCAGGGCCGCCCCCTTGGTTCGCCGCAGCACGCTGCGGATGCGAGCCAGCAGCTCGCGGGGGCTGAAAGGCTTGGTCAGGTAATCGTCGGCACCGAGTTCGAGGCCCATGATGCGATCGGCTTCGTCGCGGACGCCGGTGAGGATGATGACGGGTATCGCCGATTCCTCGCGCAGCTTGCGCGCAATCGCCATGCCATCCTCGCCTGCCAGGCGCAGGTCGAGCACCACGAGGTCGATGGCGTGGTCGGCGAGGATCACCAACATTTCCGTGCCGGTCGACGTCACGCTGACGCGCAACTCGTTCTGGGTGAGGTATTCCCGCAGCAAGTCGCGGATCTGCGGATCGTCGTCGACGACCAAGATGTGCGGCTGAACAGTCTCAGGCATGACGATAGTCTCCGAGGCCGGGCCTCAATAATGTATCACCAGATCAGCGGGGAATCTCCGCCCACATTCACGGCGCGGATCTTAGATTGCGCGCGAACGACTCGGCGAGGTCACTGCGCTGCAGCGGCTTGTGCAATACCTCATTCACGCCGATTCCGGCCGCACGATCCGCAAGCCGTGCGCCCCCGTGGCCGCTCATGAGAATGATGGGTACATCGGGCCGAACGCGCCGGATCTCGCGTGCCAGCTCGCTACCCGCGATATCCGGCATCGCTTCATCGGTGAGCACCAGATCGAAACGCGTCGGGTCGGCCCGGAATGCCTGAAGCGCCGCGTTGCTTGAACCGAAACCCACCGGCTCGTAGCCGAGTTCGGCAAGCATTTCTTCGGCGAGCGTCACCAGCATCGGTTCGTCATCGACGATCATCACCGTCTCACCGTGTCCGCGCGGCAGTTCGCGCACCGTTTCAACGGCGGGCTTTCCGGCTTCGGCCGAGATCGGCAGCCAGATCTCAAAGCTCGTTCCTTTCCCGGCGGTCGTTTTGACATCGATCGCACCGCCGAGATCGGTCACGATCCCATGCACCAGCGATAGACCCAGACCGGTTCCTTCGCCGATACCTTTGGTCGTGAAGAACGGATCGAATATTCGCTCGAGCACAGCGGGCGGAATGCCGGTGCCCGTGTCCCGGATCACGAGCCGCGCGTAGTTCCCCGGGGAGAGCGCGCCGCGCGAAAGCGAACGGCCCTCGATCAATCGAATGCGTTCGAGAAGCACGGTGAGCGTGCCGCCGCGCTCCATGGCATGTACCGCATTGGTACAGAGATTCATGGCGACCTGATGCAATTGCGTCGAATCGCCGATCAATGCGGCATCGCCGGCATCGAGTTTTTTGTCCAGACGTACGTTGGCGGGCAGGGATGCCGCGATCAGTTCCAGGGATTCTTCGATGACCGACTGGACATGCACATGTGCGCGCTCACCCATCCCGCTGCGGCTGAATCCGAGGATGCGGTCGACGAGCATCTTGGCACGCCCGGCCGCGTGCATCACGTTGTCAAGGTAGCGCCGCAAGGCACTGTCGCGAACGGAGAGTTCTTGTGCAAGCTCGCCGTATCCTAAGATCGCTCCCAAGATATTGTTGAAGTCGTGGGCGATGCCGCCTGCCAGCGTGCCGATCGCCTCCATTTTCTGCGATTGCCGCAGCTGCGCCTCCAGATGCTCTTTGTCGGCCTGCGCTTGCTTTTGATCCGTCACGTCGATGGCCGAACCGACGAACCGGTATGGTCTGCCCGCCGTGTCCCGCAGACAGCGGCCGCGCGAGAGCAGCCAGTGCCAGTCGCCGTTACGTTGCTCCACGCGGTATTCGCATTCAAAGCTCGGCGTGCGACCCTCGAGGTGATCCTTGACCGCAGCGTCGAGCCGTGGCCGGTCATCCACGTGGACGAGAGTGGTTGCATTCCATGCGGTGCGGGTGGTCGCGGCATGATCTTCGTCTTTACCCTCGAGCATTTTCATCTTCGACGACAGGAAGAGGTGATCGGTCTCGAGGTTCCAGTCCCAGTGCCCTTCGTTCGCTCCCTCCATCGCCAGTGCGTAGCGTTCCTCACTGTCCCGCAGTGCGCGCTCACCCGTTTCAATGCGCCGTAGCTGGCGCCACAGCGCGGCGATGGCGGCCAAACCCAGAAGGGTGACTACGATGGTGCGCGCGGCCAGTCGAATCGCTTCATCGCGCCACGGGCGCATGGCAACAGACTCGTCGCGAGTGACCGTCATCACCAGTGGGGTGTCCCGTACGCGCGCCACCGCGATGAAGTCTCGCCGGCCATCGATCGGGTTCACCACGCGGCTTGCCGGCGCAGCCGGTACGGCGGCGAGTTCCGGGAATTTTCTGTTGATCGCTTCCGGCGCCGGCGGATTGTGTATGAGCAGCGTGCCATTGTCGCGCAGGAGCTGGACGGCGCTGCCCTTCCCGAGGGTGACCGAGCTGTAGAACCTCTCGAGATCCGCGAGGTCGACGATGGCGGTAACGACCCCTGCGAACTCTCCATGGTCGCCCTCGATGCGCCGCGACAGGACTATTCCCATCCGGCTCTCGCTCCGGGTGATCAGCGGTTCGCTGACGAAGAGCCCCGTCGCAGCGCTGTCGCGCTGAGCGATGAAGTAAGCGCGGTCGGACACGTCGAGATTCGGCGGTACGGAGCCGCGCGAGCGGTGCCGCTGTATACCCTGGGGATCGTCGATGGTGATCATCCGCAGCTGCGGTACTCCGGCGGTGCGATTCGCGAGGACTTCATTGAGACGCTCGGGCGCGAACTTGCGGCTGTCGTTCTGGTACCAACGCGCCGTATCCCGGAGCAGCAAATCGATGCCCTGCCAAGTCCACGCGGTTTGCTCGGCGAGCGCCGTCGCGACATTGCTGATTTCGCGATCGGTCGCAGCGAGCGAATTGTGGTAGGCACGCGAAGCGTCGTAAGCGGAGGAGGCCGCAAACGCAAATATGACAAACAAGCCAAGTACCGCGATCCCGAGCCGCAGGCGCTTGAACCGGATGGGGGCGGTGGGCTGCGCAATGAGATCGTCGGATGGGGGCATGCGTCTCGCAGAGCCTTAATTCGGTGGACCGATCATAGCGCGAACGGTCGCGAGCAGAGCATCGCGGGTCAGCGGCTTGGCGATGACTTGGGCCACGCCGAGCGTCTGCGCCGTCGCACCGGCACTCGAGAGGCCGGAGCGGAATTGTCCGGAGATCGCCACCACCGGTGTTCCCGGATACGCTGCGCGAATTTCATCGACCAGGCGTCCGCCCGCATGTTTGGGCATATAAATACTGACGATCACAAGATCCACATTATCGGTAGGTGCGCAGTGCGGCGCGACGCCGTGAGCTCGATAGCCGGCGTTTCTCAGCCATTCCACGAGCAGGGCGCGCATCAGGTCATCTTGTTCGTATACGACGATACTTTGGCGCATGTCCGGAGCTTGCGCGCGCTCGATTTCGCAGCTATTGCGTGATCGGCCGGAATGATTACGGGTGTAATCTCGCCAGGCCATTGCTGGATGCGAGATATGCGTGGCCCGGATTGCCGGGAAACACCACCCAGGGGGCGGCCGGAATCCTGGCGAGAGGCGCGCCGCAGCGCCTCAGTCCATCTCGAAATTACAGTCCTTCAGGGGTATTACCCGCGTCTTGTTCCAGTATTTGTGGCCCAAGTAAAAGAGGACGAAACCCGGAATCATCAGGTAGCCGGTGATGAAGTCGAACCAGGAAAACACCGGGGCTTGGAATACGCCGATGTTGGCGCCGAACAACACTACCAAGAAGAGGGTCACGGCGAGCCATGGGCCGTAGGGGTAGAACTTCGACTTGAATTTCAGATCGTCGAGGCTCCGGCCCTGTGCGACCCACGCCTGGCGGAAGCGCAGGTGGCAGACCGCGATGCCCAGCCAAATCAGGAAACCGCTCAGGCTCGAGGCATTGTAGAAAATCTGATAGATCTTCTGGTCACCCACCAGGGTGGAAAAGAAGGCCAGGGCACTGACCAACCCCGTGGCCAGGAGTGCGGCCACGGGCACGCCGCGCCGGTTGAGCTTGCTGAACAGCTTCGGCGCCTTGCGGCTATGGGACATCGCATACAACATTCGTGAGGCCACATACATCGAGGAATTCCCGCAAGACAGCACCGAGGACAGGATCACCGCATTCATGAGATTGGCGGCGTAATACCCGAACCTCGGAAGCATCTGGAACACCATCGTGAAGGGCGAGAAGGCAATGTGACTCTCGTCGCCGTGCAGCAGATTCGGGTCGTTGTAACCGACCAAGGTGCCGACCACGAAAATGGAGCCGATATAGAACAGCAGGATGCGCCAGAAAACGGTCCTGATCGCCTTGGGGACGTTTTTGCTCGGGTTGGTGGTTTCCGCCGCGGCAAGACCCACGCCTTCCGTTCCCTGGAATGAGAAACCGGCCACCAAGAACACCGCCAGCACCGACGTCCAGCCGCCTACGAAGGGAGCCCGCGTGCCGGACTTGGGGTCGCTCAGCGTCCAGTTTTGAAAGCCTGCATGGTGATCGCCGATCATGCCGGTGATCATCAGGCCTCCCACCGCCAGGAAAATGACTACGGTCACGACCTTGATCCCGGCGAACCAATACTCGGCTTCGGCATACGCCTTGACCGACAAGAGGTTGAGCGCCAGAAGCACCGCAAAGAAGCCCATGGCCCAAAACATAGAGTTCGAATGCGGGAACCAGAATTGTACGATGAGGGCCCCCGCGACCAACTCGGCTGCCAGCGTGATCGACCAGCTGAACCAGTAGTTCCAGCCCACCGCAAACCCCAGGGACGGATCGATGAAGCGCTCCGCATACGCCTCGAAGGAACCCGGAATGGGCAATTGCGTCGCCATCTCGCCCAGCGACTGCATCATGCAGTACACCGCGAGACCCATGGTTGCGTACGCCAGCAGCGCGCCGCCCGGGCCGGCTTGCGCTATGGCTCCGCCGCTGGCGAAGAACAAACCCGTGCCGATCGCGCCGCCGATCGCAATCATGCTCAGTTGCCGAGTACCGATGCCGCGATGAAGTTCGCGCGTTTCACTCGAAGTCACGGGGATATCACTGGCTGACGTGAGAAGGCCACTTTCACTTGGAGTCATGCGGGTATCCCTGGTTGCTGCGGGAAGGGCTGCGGCGCCGTGTTATTCGAGTGATGATGGGGCAGGGGCATGTTCCAGTGATTGTACGCGCCTCGGTTGCCTTCTGTGCTGCCCCTGACTTGAACGCTCCTAGGTTTCCCGACGTACTCCGGCAGGCGTAGGGCCGACCCCGGTAGGCGTACGTCCGGTCCGGTCGGCGTGTGCTTCCGGTCCTGTCGGCGTGTACGTTCGGATCGCGACGGAATCGTAGTACCATTTCTCAAGATGAAAATTAACGGTCCGCCAGAACACATTCGCGTATTGCTGTTCGATGTGGGCGGGGTGCTCGTGCAGCTCAGCGGCGTCGACACCATGCTCGAATGGCTGGGCAATGCGGTGACCACGGATGAGCTTTGGCGCATGTGGCTGCAATCGGAGTCGGTGCGAAAATTTGAGACCGGACGGATCGATGCCAACGAGTTTGCGGACGGCGTGATTTCGGAGTTTGGCCTCGCCGTCGAACCGCAGCTATTTCTGGAATCGTTTGCAGGGTGGCCAACCGGGCTTTATCCGGGCACCTTGGAAATGTTGGCGCTCATACCACCGTCCTATCGACGCGCACTGCTGTCGAATAGCAACAGTCTGCACTGGCCCCGGGTGTTGAACGACATGGGACTTGGCCCTGCGTTCGACAGCCACTTTATTTCGCATCTCACCGGGAAAATCAAACCTGATGCCGACGCCTTTGAACATGTCGTCGATTCGCTGGGTTTCATGCCCGGGCAGGTGCTGTTTTTGGATGACAACCCGCTCAACGTCGAAGCCGCACAGAGTTTTGGCATGCATGCGGTTCGTGTCCGCGGGGCGAATGAAACCCAACGAGTGCTGACAGACCTCGGGATTATTGATGGCGACGCTTGAGGCGGCGCTTGAGGCGATGCTTGAGGCCTGTATGAACAGCGTCTGGCGAATCAAGGCGCCGGCGTTCCTTCAAGCGAGTCGAATCATTTCTCGCTGTCCAGGTCGGCCATCGCTGCGCCGGGGTAACGCGCACCTGCGGCCGCGCCCTTCGGGATGGCGAGTTCGATGGCCGCCATGTCTTTTGCCGTGAGCGCCGCGTCCAACGAGCCGAGCGCTTCGGCCAGGCGATCGCGGCGCCGCGCGCCGATGAGCGGAATGATGTCGTCTCCCTGTTGGGCAACCCAGGCGATCGCGACCTGCGCAACGCTGATGTCCTTCGCGGCCGCAATATCCCGAAGTGCCTCGACGAGGGCCAGGTTGGCGTCGACGTTGGCGCCCTGGAAGCGCGGGCTGCGCGCGCGGAAGTCACCCGCGGCGACGTTGTCCTTGCGCCAGTGGCCACTGATGAGTCCCCGCGACAACACGCCGTACGCCGTAATGCCGATGCCGAGTTCCCGCGCCGTCGGCAGGATGCGATCTTCGATACCGCGGGAAATCAACGAATACTCGATCTGCAAATCGCTGATGGGGTGCACTGCGGCCGCGCGCCGCAGGGTTTCCGCGCCGATTTCGGAAAGACCGATATGGCGCACGTATCCCGCGTTGATCATGTCCGCGATGGCACCGACTGTGTCCTCGATCGGCACTTGCGGATCGAGGCGAGCGGGACGGTAAATGTCGATATAGTCGACGCCCAGCCGCTGCAAGGAATAGGCAAGGAAGTTCTTGGCCGCTTTCGGCCGCGTGTCATAGCCGGCCCAGCCGCCTGCGGGATCGCGCAGACCCCCGAACTTCACGCTGAGGAGCACGCGGTCACGGGCGATCGACTTCAGCGCCTCGCCGATCAGTAATTCGTTGTGCCCCATGCCGTAGAAATCACCGGTATCAAGCAGGGTGATCCCGGCGTCGACGGCCGCCTGGAGCGTGGCGAGACTTTCCTTGCGGTCCGCCGGACCGTACATCCCGGACATGCCCATGCAGCCCAGTCCGAGCGCGGAGGCAGCGGGACCCGATTTGCCGAGTGGTAATTGCTTCATCATCCTATCTCCCCGCCAGAAACATACTGTATGGATGTCCAGCTCTCGACACACCGCTGTTCGGGCGTTCGAGAATACGGCATTGGCCGGACAGGAGCCTGATGGACCGGCTCAATTCTCCGGTGCTGCCGCGTCACATGCAATTGCCGCCGAGGCTTGTAGCGCCGTTCGTTCAGACTGCGAGTGGCTAGGTATCCAGCGTTCGGTAGAAGTAGGTGGTGTCACACAGTCCGCCACGCGGCAGCAGGGCGTACCCTGGGATGACGCCGCAGCGCCGCCAACCCAACTTGACATAAAGACGCTCCGCATCGGCGCTCGCTGTGTCGAGCACCAGCAGTGATTTCCCGCAGTCGCGTGCGACATCCTCCGCGGCGCGCAGCAATCCCTCCCCCAATCCCTGACGCCGTGCTCGGCGGTGCACGAGCATCTTCGACAGATCGGCGCGGTGCGGCTGATTCTCTGGCTGATCGAGGATGAGCTGCACGGTGCCGACAACGCCGCCCGCATCTTCGGCCACGAGCAGCGCACGCTCGCCTCGAGCCACTCCGTGAGCTATGCGATGCCAGAAATCCAGTGCCTTCGGCACGGCCAAGGGGTGCATGAAGCTCACCGACGCGTCGCCGTCCACGCAATCGATCAGTAGTTCGGCAAGTCCCCGAACGTGCGCCTCGGTGACGGTGTCCAGGCGCCGAATCTTATGCCCGCCGATGACGGCCTTGGTCGACACGACTTCTCCTCAAACGCGCGCAGTCGATCACCCAGCGTCGCAACGGATGACGCGACCCAACGGCCGCGGATGCGCAACGCAAGGGGTAGCCGTCGGTGCAGGTAATACTAGCCTAGGCCGCGCTGCGTAACGCAGGGGAGCCGCCGCCGGCTGCTGGGAATCATACTCGCTCACGCCGCGCGCGCTTCTGTATTAGGCCGGGTGAAAAGGCGAGGGTCATTGCCATGTCGGCAGCGCGCGTCTACGCTGAGTCATATGCACCGCAGCCGTCGGCAACCCTCTTTGAGTTTCGTGTCGGGCACCAGCGATCAGCCCCTGCTCTATCGCACGGTGGACGGAGTTCTAAAGGCCGCCGTCGACCAGGTACCGGACCGCTTGGCGCTCGTGGTGCCGTTCCAGTCGACCCGATTCACGTTCGCCGAATTCGATCGCGAGGTCGAGCGGGTGGCGCGCGGACTGGTCGCCTGCGGCCTCAAGCCGGGCGAGCGCATCGGCATCTGGGCGCCGAACTGCGCCGAGTGGGTGTTGACGATGTTCGGGGCGGCGCGCGCCGGACTGGTATTGGTGAACATCAATCCCGCCTACCGTAATACGGAACTCGAGTTCGCGTTGCGCCTCGTCGGCTGCCGCGCCCTGGTATTCGCGCCGCGCTTCAAGACCAGCGACTACGTGGCCATGCTTCAGTCCTTGATTCCCGAACTTCGCAGCGCCGCGCCCGGCCGGCTGGTATGCGCGGCCTTCCCGGAACTTCGCCTGCTGGTTCAGTTGGGTACGGAACCCGTGGCCGGCACGCTGTCGTTCAGCGACCTTTTGGCATCGGGGCACGATCTCGACGAGGCAGTGCTCGCGTCCATCGAGGAGCAGCTGGACGCGGACCAGGTTTTCAATATCCAATTCACGAGCGGTACGACGGGCACGCCGAAGGGCGCGACGTTGACGCACTTCAACATCGTGAACAACGGGTTCTTCGTCGGCGAGGGCATGCGGCTTACCGCGGACGACAGCGTCTGCATCCCGGTGCCGCTGTATCACTGCTTCGGCATGGTGCTGGGCGTGCTGGCGGCCATGACGCACGGGGCGGCGAGTGTGTTTTCCGGCGACGGCTTCGAGCCGCTGGCGGTGCTCGAGACGGTGGCGAACGCGCGGTGCACGGCGTTGTACGGTGTGCCGACCATGTTCATCGCGGAATTGGAGCATCCTCGGTTCAGCCAGTTCGATCTATCGTCGCTGCGCACCGGCATCATGGCCGGATCACCGTGTCCGATCGCGGTCATGCGCCGAGTCGTTGCCGAGATGCACATGCCGGAGGTGACGATCTGCTACGGCATGACGGAGACCAGCCCGGTCAGCTTTCAGAGCCAGCCGGACGATCCCATCGACCGTCGCGTCGGCACCGTCGGACGCGTGCATCCGCACGTGCAGGTGAAAATCATCGACTCGAACGGGCACGTCACGCCGCGTGGCACGGCCGGCGAACTCCTGACTCGAGGCTACAGCGTGATGCGAGGATACTGGGGTGATGCCGAGCGCACGCGGGATGTGATCGATGCAGGCGGCTGGATGCACACCGGCGATCTAGGGGTCATCGACGAGCAGGGTTACTGCAATATCGTCGGTCGCGTGAAGGACATGATCATCCGCGGCGGCGAAAACGTTTCGCCGCGGGAAATCGAGGAATTTCTCTATCGGCACCCCGCGGTGCTCGACGTCGCCGTGGTCGGTGTTCCCGACGCCAAGTACGGTGAGGCCGTTTGCGCGTGCATCCGCCTGCGGGACGGCATGACCGCCTCCGATGAGGAAATCCGGGAATTCTGCCGCGGGCAAATTGCGCACTACAAGGTCCCCCGCTACGTGCGCTTCGTGGAGAGCTTTCCGCTCACGATCAGCGGCAAGGTTCAGAAGTATTTGATTCGCGAGCACCTGCGCTCAGAGCTCAACCTCACGGAGGAGAAGCATGCGTGAGAGGCGTCGGCTTAACGAAGCTGACTGCGGCTCGGGCGCCCGGCCGGAATGTTATGGGACATATTCGTCGCGTTTGTTTGTTACACGACATTCACGTCGTCTAATTATTGGTTAGGCTTTTGACATGAGGTCACTTTCGCCAACCCTAGCGCTCACGCTGTTCTATGCTCTGGTGGGTTTTGTGAGCGGCTGCGGATTAGCTCAGTTTAGGATCCCTGGGTACGGTTCAATCGGTGCCATCGCGGGCGGCCTTCTCCTCAGTATTGCCACGTTTATATGGTTCCGGGCTGATTCCTTTCATCGTTCGTTCCGTCGCTCCGCCACTCTGGATGTCGCCTTTGTTGGTCTTACCATGTTGGTGCTGCCGTATTATCTAATTAAATCTCGAGGCCTAAAGGCTGGAATACTGGCGATTGGCGCGGGACTGTCGATATATGTTCTGTATGCATTGGCGACCGTCATGGGCGCATTGTTCGTAAAAGCCGTCGGGGCCTAACAATCGGTTCGAGCGATCGCGGGTCGCGTCGGAGTCGATGATTGAGATAAAGTGCCTTCGTTCGACGCTGGTGAGGCCCCGCGTCGCTCAACCTC
>DASWEO010000371.1:0-8167 GCA_036394715.1 Steroidobacteraceae bacterium | reverse complement strand
CAGGCCGAACTGCGCACCACCTTCGACAACATGGGCGACGCGGTCGTCATGTTCGACGCAGCGGCGCGTCTCACCGCATGGAACCGCAATTTTCAGGAGCTGCTTGAGCTGCCCGATTCTTTTCTCGCAGGCAGACCAAGTTTTGCGGAGTATTTCCGCTACCTCGCTGACCGCCGCGAGTACGATTCGGCCGATCTCGAAGCTCAACTAAGCCGCACCGTCGAAAACCCCAGGCAGGAGCTGCGCCTCGAGCGCACGCGGCCCGACGGTCGGGTTATCGAAGTGCGGCGCAACCCAGTGCCGGACGGCGGCTTCGTCATGATCTATAGCGACATCACGGAGCGAAAGCGCGCCGAGGAAGCTATTCGCGCGGCGCGCGATGCTGCCGAAGCTGCATTGCGCGAGCTGCGGACGGCGCAGGACCGTCTGGTCCAGACCCAAACCGGTATATCCAGAATGCGAAGCGGGATGGTATAACTGTTGGCAATGCTCATCTCGCGGACTAGTCGGCGTATTTCAATCGGAACAATCGGCCGACCACCACGGCGTCTCGACTTCCAGCGCCAGTAGGATCTGAACCCGGCACGATGCCAGCGGACAAGGGTGTCCGGATTGACGATCGCCAACGCATCGCAAATTTTAGGGAACAACCGATAGAGACCAACGAATATCATTCGGTCGACGGCGCAGAAGGAGAGTTTCTTTGGAGCAGTTCGCCGCAGAACGTTGATCTGCTGCTGCAACGTCCAAATCTCTGCCTCAAGCATTACCCGCGACCGGATCAGATCGCCAACCATCCAACCAATGAGCCTGCAAAGATCCCTCATTGCGTTCGATCATCGTCCGATTCTCGATCGACTGCCAAGCAGGATAAGGTTTGCGACAGGGACAGGCGTCCTCAGGCCATGTGGATGCGCGAAAGCAGCCAATAGGATCCCAGAACCGTGATCGTGCCCGAGAGCGCGTAGACCAGCGCGGAGGCCCGTACCGGCGCTGCCCCGTCGGTTGCCAGAAGCCGGTCGAGGCCGATAAGCACCGGCACTACGATCAAGACGATCGCAATCTGGCCGATCTCGACGCCGATGTTGAAGGTCGCGAGCGCGGGCACGATTGCGCCTCTGGGAAGTCCGAATTCCTGCAAAGCCCCCGCAAATCCGAAGCCGTGAACCAGACCGAAGACAAACGTGACGATCCATCGCCGGTCGACATTGCGCGAGAAGAAGTTCTCCAGCGCGACGAACACGATCGATGCCGCGATCGCGGGCTCGACGATCTCGCTCGGGATCACAACGACATCGAGGGCCGCGAGCGACAAGGTGATCGAGTGCGCAATCGTGAACGCGGTGACGATCTTGATCACCGGCCAGAGCCGAGTTGCCCACAGCACGACCGCCACCAGGAAGGCGACATGATCATAACCCAGGAAGATGTGCTCAACGCCTGTCGCGAGGTATTGGCGCAGTGCGAGCACCAGCGAGGGTGCCGCCGCGGTGAGGACAACGTCGGTGTGGCCAGCGTCTAGCAGCGCCTGGGGAGCGTCCTCGCTAGTCCCTATTAGCACGACCTGACGGGCCGATGGCTCGACGTCGAGCAAGACCTTTGACCGGTAGACGAGATCGCCGCGAACGGCCTTGCACGAGAAGGTTTGTCGCACGATGACGCCATCGCCGTCAGGTACGACCGCGGGCCGATGCGGCGTGGCACAGGGTGTTGCGTCGGCGCCCATGACGACCGCAAGCCCGGCCACGTAGTCGGAGATCGGCCCGGTTGATCGGCCAAGCCGCTCGGGATCGACGAGACCGGTTTGCTCGTTGAAGATCGCTGTCCCGGTCGCCCCGTCGACGTCGCTGCCCTTGAGCGCAACGTCGACACTGACGGTACCGCCGGGCCCGAGCACGATGCGGGCCGTGGTCAGGTTGACCTGGTGGGCATGCGCAACGAAGACCGATCCCGCCAGGATCAACAGCGCGACGGCGATATGCCTCAATCCGCTCGCGAGCCCATCAACCGTCAGGCTCATGTTGCGGCTCCGACCGCCTTGAGCAGATCGGTAAGGCGCTTCACGTCGTGGTCAGCGACCCTCACGACCGTACCCGCGAGGAGTGCGTACCGGCTGAACCCGTCCCCCGCTGCAGCGCCGACCTCGATCCGTGCAAGCGGCGTCGAGCTGTCGCGCGGATAGAGCAGGACGATCATCGCCGGCAACGCAAGGCCATAGCGCGACAGCTCGCTCGGCGCCGGGCGCTGCAAGATCGTGGCTTCGATCTCGCTCTGGTTGAGGGCATCGAGCGCGGTTCCGATGAGCATCGCGCGGGTCGGATCGGCGACGTGCGCGTCCGCATTGCCGACGTGCGAATGCTGCCCGGCATGGAGGAACCAGCGGCCGGCACTGTCGCGCTCGAAGCGGGTCAGCCTGCCTGCCGTCACGAGCTCGACGGCCCAGATATGGTCGATCGATGTCGGAAGCAGCAAGCCCAGGCGCGGTTCCTGGTCGGCCGCATCGGCGCCCGGAATCCGCGCCGCAATCCGGCGCGCCATGTCAGTGACCACCTGCCATTCCGCCCCGACATGGCGCGGCATCAGGTTGACCTTCGCGGATCCGAGGAGCCGAACATATTGGGACGTTCCTGGGGGATTGAGGATTCCGAACTGGGCCGTTGCAACCGGCCTGCCGGCTTCCGAAAGCGAGACCACATAGGCCGGTGGATCGAGGCCGAATTCCCCAAGGCCGGTTGCCCCATACGCGTCGGGATCGAGGCTGCGCGCGGCATCGCTGACATGCATGAAACGCAGCGCGGCTTCCACGTGGGATCCCAGGTCGGCCGCGTAGCCATCGTCCACAGCCGCACCCGCGACCGCCCAAGAGGCGTGGTCCCGGCGGTCGAGCACGAAATGCTCCCGCCCTATCCGGATCTCGACACGCGCGATCGCCTGCGGCGCGGCAGCTACGAGCCCTTTTGGCGCGAACCGCACCAGATTGCCGAGCGTCGGCGACTTTCCCGTAAAGATCATCAGACCGAGCATGACGATGAGTGCGACGGCGGCGGTCGCGGCGGCGAATCCTCGCACGGAGGGTTTCAACGCCGCCTCCACCAGACGGCGACGCCGAGAAGCAGCGTCGAGAGCGGCAGGACCACTTCGAGGATGAGAAACACGTTGCGCATCTGCCGGCTCGTCAGCGTGATCTCGGGTAGGCTATAGGCTGCCGGCCTAATAGTCGGCATGGTGTCGTCGCTCGCGAGCCAGCGCAGCATTCCGACCGCCAGTTCCCCGTTCGACACGAACGGAAAATATTCGTTGGTGGCGAACTTGCTGGTGCCGGCGACCACTAGCCGGAAGGGTTTCGCGCCAGCGCTGGTCCGCGGCCAGGCGCCTTCGAGCGCGACCGCCAGCGCCTGCACGGCCGGCTTGTCATCCGGAGCGGCCCCTTCGCCCGCGTGCGCATCGGCCAAGGACGCGGCAGGCCGGATAAAGCTATCCTGGCTGCTGCTCGCCAGCACGGTCGCCTTCACGCCCGCCGTTGGCCCGGCGATCATGATCGGCCGCACCCGCGGAAAAATCGTCAGCGCGAGCCGGTCGGTGATCGGATGCGGCGGATAATATGGCACTGCGACCTTATCGGGGTCCGAGCGAAAATGATTGAGCGGGTCGATTACGATGCCGTCCCCGATCCGCAGGCCGACCGAGCCCAGAAGCTGATCGAGCTCGGGGCCGACGGCCGAACCTACGTCCAGCAGCAGGAGCAGCCGCCCGCCAGATCCTAGGAAATTGGCGAGCACACTGGCCTCGCCCGCCGCGTAGGCGGTGCGCACCCCGATGTCGGCGACCACCGTACAATCTGCGGGTACTTCGGTGACCGTCGCAAGCACGAGGGGGCGAGCCGTATAGCCGATCTCGGTCAATGCCAATGCCAGGCGGTCGAGCCCGTCCGGTTCACCCACCAGCACGTCCCCTGCGCCGGGCACGTCGTGGCCCTTGAGCGTCTCGACGTGGCTGTAGTGAAAATGCGCCTGCTGCTCGCGAAAGCTCTCGCCGTGTCCGGTGACGAAGCAGACCGTGTCGGTTTGGGATTTCAGCACCCGCAGCGCCGCATACGCGAGCCCGGTGAGATCCGTCGTGTTCTCGATCACGACCCGGCGCTGCCCGGCCTGAAGTACGAACGTGTTGTAGGCATGAACGCCGAAATCCCGCGCCAGCCCGGGCTCCTTGTCGAGATCGACGGCCCGGACGTGGAAGCGCGGGCGGTCGCGCGCAGCTACCAGAAGAAGATCCTTTGCACGCAGGGCGCGGTCGTCGCCGTCGTTGTAGAAATACGTAAGCACAAGATCGGTTTGCAAATGGTCGACGACCGCCTCTATCTCCGGTGGCGGGGTGTTGCGTGCCTCGCGGCTAAGATCGAGGTGCACGTCGTGGTGGAACAGGGCGACGTTGGCAGCTATGACAATCGCGACGGCGACGCTCGCGACGACGATATTGGTCAGCCATGTCCCGAACTTTGAGACGCGCAGTCGCAGCGGGAGGCCCATTCCGAGCACGAACAGGACGAGCAGCGCAAGGCACCACGCCGCGAACAGCAGGCTGTTCGAGACCCGTTCGCCCCACCAGTTGGCGGATCCGAGCGCTCCGAGCGCCAATGCGGCGAGGCTCAAGGCGACAATGACCAAAATCCGGCTGCCTCGGCGTTCCATGGCGACCCTCATCGCCGCGCGAGAGCGCGAACGCTCAGGAACAGGGTCAACAATGTGACGCTCAGGAAGAAGCCCACGTCGGAAAGATACACGGAGCCGACCGCGAAGGGCTTGAAATGCACCGATAGCGACAGATTGACGGCCAGCGCGTCGAACGGGCTCGGCAGTAGGTAACCGAAACTGTCGATGATCCAAAGCAGCAGGAACAGGCTCAGCGAAACCAATGCGGCGATCATCTGGTTGGCGGTCAGCGCCGACGCGAGCAGCCCTACGCCGACCAGCGCGGCACCGAGCAGCAGGAGGCCGAGGTACCCGCTATAGATTGGACCCCAGTCCGGATCGCCATAGATCGCGAGTACGATCGCATAGGAGCCCGACAGCATCAGCAGGATGACGATCAGGCTCATACTGGCCACGAATTTCGCCAGCACAATGTCGAGCTCCGTCACCGGCGAGGTCAGGAGTACCTCGATCGTCCGCAGCTTCCGCTCTTCGGCCAGAAGCCGCATTGTGATGAGCGGGACCGTCAGCATGAAGAGAACGAACATCTGGAAAAAGATGTGGACGAGGCTCGGCTGGTGGCTCAGAAAAAGTGTGAGCGTAAAGCTATAACTCATGAGGAGCAGGAAGACGGTCATGACCGCGTAGGCAATCGGCGAGGAGAACAGTGCCTTCTCCTCCTTCAGCAGCAGAACCGAAAACGCAGTCATGCAGCAGCCTTGCCCGACCGCCGTCGTGTCAGATCGAGGAATCTCTGCTCGAGATCCGCCCGGACTTCGACCAGCTCGGTGAGCTCGAGGCCTTTCGCGACCAGCGTCCGTGTAATTTCGCCCCGAACCCGATCACCGGGCTCCGCGCCGATCAGATAGTGGCGCTCCGCTGCCGCGACCTGTTCGACCGAGACCTCACGAACCCCCGAGATTGCGGCGAGCGATGTACGCACTTCGCTTTCGGACCCGGAGATCCGCGCCCTGAGCCGCACGTCGGTGGACGTTGTGGCGCGCGCGTCGGCTGTCAGCAGCGTGCCGTCGAGCAGGATCATGACCCGGCTCGCGATCTTCTCGATTTCGCTCAGCACATGGGAAGCCAGCAAAACGCTTTGGTGGCCCGCAAGCGAACGGATGAGGTCGCGGACCGCGATCACTTGGTGCGGGTCGAGCCCACTCGTAGGCTCGTCGAGGATGAGAACCTTAGGCTCGGTCAAGAGCGCCTGGGCGATTGATACCCGCTGTCGAAAGCCGCGCGAAAGCTTGCCGGCCGTCAGGTTCATGACGCGATCGAGATCAAGCCTCGCGGCTGCGGCATCGACGGCGCGGCCTATCGCTCTTCCCCGCAGCCCCTTGATCTGCGCCATGAAGCGCAGGAACTCAACGACCCGCATGTGCTCGTATAGCGGTGCATCCTCGAGCACGTAGCCCACTTCTCGGCGTACCGCGAACGCATCACGCACGACGTCGAAGCCGGCGACTTCCACAGTCCCGGAGCTCGGCGCAAGGTAGCCCGTGAGGATGCGAAAGATAGTGCTTTTCCCGGAGCCGTTAGGGCCGAGAAGACCGATGATCTCCCCGGGCTCGACCGCAAATGAAACGTCTGCGACGGCGCGTCTCGGCCCGTACCACTTGGTGAGTTGTCGCACGCGTACGACCGGGGACATTTACGCGTCCTAAAATAGCGGCCCGGGCGCCTGAGCGCACGGGCCGAATGGCCCCACGAATCGCTTAAGTCCTGGCCGGCGGCTCAATCGTAGTATTCGGGCGCGTGCTTCTTAGCCTTAAACGTGTCTGGATCGTGGGAAAATATGACGTCGGCGCCTTCGAGATCCCGCACGCGGCGAACCCAAGCGTAGGCATCGAGCATGCCGGGCGGATTGTAGACGCTGCCGATGCTCGGAAGCAGGTTCTTATCGAGGTTTTCCTGAAGATAGATCGTGTCGCCAGTCAGCACGACGGTGCCGGTCTTGGGCAGACGGACCACCACAAGCTGACTCCCGGGCGTGTGCGAAACTGAGCGATGAATGTAGACGCTGTGGTCGCCGAACAGGTCGAGGTCGCCCTCGAGTTCGATCACCTTGACCTTGTTGGGCATGCCGACCGCGATGCCACTGCGCATCGCCTCGAAATCACCTGAGATGTAGAACGTTGCGAAACCCGGCGCCGGCCAAAAGGCGCTTTTGATCTCATCGCGCTGGTAGACGAACGTCGAATCCATGAACTTGCCGATATTGCCGGCATGGTCCGCATGGAAATGACCAAGCACGACGTATTTGACGTCCGCCGGCTTCACGTTGATCTTGGCAAGCTGCGTGTCGATCGCGACGTCCGGGGTGCGTACGGGGTCCAGTCCGCCGATCAGCGGTCCCCAATAGTCCGGATTGGTGATGATGCGATCATTGTTGCCGCAATCGAACAGCACGTCACCCTTGGGATGGCGAATCAGGAAGAAGCCGACTGGGATTGAGACCTTCCCGCTGGAGCCGTTCTGCAGAATAGACTTGTCCAGCGTAAGTGCGCCGGATGAGAACACGTATAGTTTCACGTCCTTCGGAGGATCGGCGGCATGCACTGCCGTCGCTATCATCGCAGTCGCCGCGATTGAACCGCGGAACAGAATTCTTGCAAGGCTCGCCCGCATTGTCTCCTCCCAAGGTTGCACGATCATGTTTCTGATCACTAAATATATACTAGCACGGCTTCCGCATATAGCCATAGTGGACTTCGTCCATTGAGATTTCGCATCCACTGCAAACCCTTCTCCCCCAACAAGGTCGGCCGCTATACAAGCCTCGACGACACGCTCGAATACTTGGCGGAAGATGCCGCTGTCGCGGAAGCGCTCATTGCGTGCACGCGAGAATGCCGAATGATCGGCTGACGATCTTCGGCAGCGGATGAGGCAAAATAAAAAACGCCTCTCCCTCGCGCCGGTCCTATTGCAGGAGAAGCGGCAGATTGAGCGGGCCGCGGAAACCGAATCCGTGCCAGCGCACGCTCGCGGGATCAGGCAAGGTCATGTTGGGGAAGCGCTCGAACAGCATCGGCATCAGGATGTCGCCGACAGTTCGCCGCGACAGGTGCGCGCCCGCGCAATGATGCGGGCCGCTGCCAAAGGCCTGGTGAGGATTGGGCTCGCGAAGCGCGTTGTAGTTCTCGCCATCTTCGATGACGTCCTCGTCTCGGTTGGCGGAGGCCTGGACCGTCATCACGGTGTCGCCCTCGGGGATGAAGCAGCCGCGAATCTCCGTGTCCTCCATGACGAGCCGTGAACTCGCCTGGATCGGCGCCACCCACCGCACCCCTTCCTCGAAGGCGGCGCGCCATTTGTCGTCTGCGCGCACGGCATCGAGCTGATCGGGATTGGTGAGCAGGCCGTAGAGGATCGTCAGCAGGGCGTCGCGCGGCTCGTTGATGCCGCCGCCGATCGCGATTTTTACATTGGCGATCATCTGGCTTTCTAGAATCGGATTCTTCGCGTTCACCATG
>DASWEO010000370.1:0-13031 GCA_036394715.1 Steroidobacteraceae bacterium | reverse complement strand
CCCGATGCCCTCCGGCGTTCCGAACAAGGAAAAGGCGCGGATACGCGAGCTCTACGCCGAGGGAAAAGTCGGCCGCGACGCGCTGCTCGAATCGGAGGCGGGCAGTTATCACACCGCGGGCACCTGCACTTTTTACGGCACAGCCAACAGCAATCAGATGCTGATGGAAGTCATGGGATTGCACATGCCCGGATCCGCGTTCGTGCCGCCCAACACTCCCCTCAGGGATGCATTCACCGAGGCCGCCGCGGGTCGCGCGGCGCGGATAACCGCTCTGGGGGACGAGTATCTGCCGCTCGCGCACATCGTCGATGAAGCGGCCGTCGTGAATGCCATCGTCGGCTTGCTGGCGACCGGCGGCTCGACCAACCATACGCTGCACTTGGTGGCGATAGCGCGCTGCGCCGGCATCGCGATCACCTGGGACGATTTCAGCGATCTGTCGGCGGTCGTGCCGCTGCTGACCCGCATCTATCCGAACGGCAGTGCCGACGTCAACCGCTTCCACACGGCGGGAGGCATGGCGTTCCTGATTCGCGAATTGCTCGATGGCGGATTCCTGCACGGCGACACCCTGACCGTCGTGGGAAGGGGCTTGGGCGCCTACGCGATGGAGCCATGGCTCGACGGCGGCCGACTGGCCTGGCGTGCCGCCCCCGCGACGAGCGGCGATCTCCACGTGTTGCGGCCGGTGGCCGATCCCTTCAGCAGTCACGGCGGATTGCGGCTGCTGACCGGCAATCTCGGACGAGCCGTGATCAAGACCTCGGCGATGACGCACGATCACCATGTCGTCGAAGCGCCTGCGTTGGTGTTCAACGATCAAGAGGAAGTCATCGCTGCGTTCAAGGCCGGGAAGCTGGCCCGAGACTTCGTGGCCGTGGTGCGTTTTCAAGGACCGCGCGCCAATGGCATGCCCGAGCTTCACCAGTTGACGCCGTCCCTGGCATCGCTGCAGAGCAAGGGGTTCCACGTGGCCCTGGTCACCGACGGCCGGATGTCGGGCGCATCCGGCAGTGTGCCGGCCGCCATTCACGTCACACCCGAGTGTTTGAACGGCGGTCCGTTGGGCAAGGTGCGGGACGGTGATGTGATCCGATTGGATTGCCACACCGGAGTGCTGGAGGCGAAGGTCCCCGAAAGTATCTGGCAACAGCGAGATCTGCCGGGAATCGATCATGCGCACAATGAGTACGGCTGCGGACGCGAGCTGTTTGCCAGCCTGCGGCGCGCCGCCGGCGATGCGGAAGCCGGCGCGCTGTCCTTGTTTACGTGAACCTCAAAGGATCATTTCGTGAACATCCGTGAAATCGTGGGACTGGCGCCGGTGATACCGGTGCTGACCGTGACCGAGCTCGATCACGCCGTACCGCTGGCGCGCGCCTTGGCCGCGGGCGGTTTGCGCGTGCTGGAAATCACCTTGCGCACGCCGGTGGCGCTCGCCGCCATCGAGGCCATGCGCAAAGCGGTCCCGGACGCCATCGTCGGAGTGGGCACGCTCACGCGCGCGGTGGACTTTGCCGCGGCCGACCGCGCGGGTGCGCAATTCGGCGTGACGCCGGGACTGACGCCGGAGCTTGCCGCCGCTTCGCGCGGCGCTCGATTTCCGCTGCTGCCGGGCGTCATGACCCCGACCGAACTGATCACGGCGCGCGCGGCCGGTTTCAACGTGCTGAAGCTGTTTCCCGCTCAACAGGCAGGCGGTGTGGCCATGTTGCAGGCGCTGGGTGCGCCGTTTCCCGACGTCCTGTTCTGTCCGACCGGAGGCATCACGCGCGCGACGGCGGCGGACTATCTGGCCCTGCCCAATGTGGTGTGCGTGGGCGGCTCGTGGGTGGCGCCCAAGGCAATGCTCAGCGCCGGCGATTGGGCCGGCATCGAAGCCCTCGCCCGCGATGCGGCGGCACTGAAGAAGACCCATAGGAGCCTGTCTGACTAATGATGCGCCTACTGCGGCCGCCCCACAGCGGCATATTTCTGCGATCGTTTCACTCACATAGTACCCACTATGCGTAGCGTTTCGATCGCAGAAATCTGCTCGATGTGGGGCGCCCTCGTGACGGCGATCATTAGTCAGCCAGGCTCCTAGCCGCACGGAGGCGCATGACGCTCAAGACCTTTGTCGACTTGTCCGGATGGGTGGCAGCTCTGCTCATCCTCGGCAGTTATAGTCTGTTGTCGTTCGGGAAGATTCAGGCGCGCTCGCCGATTTACCAATGGATGAACATCCTCGGCGCTCTCGGATTCATCATCAATTGCACCTGGAACGGCGCATGGCCGTCGGTGGCTCTCAATGTGGTGTGGGCGGGGATTGGCGTTTACGCGTTGCGGCGCAATAGCCGGCTCGAGGCCGATTAGCCTCCGGCTCATTCGTTGATGCTGACGGCCGTACCGATCGCGACTCGATCGTATACTTGCTGCGCGGATTTTTCGCGCAGATGTAAAAATCTCCGAGGGGAGACGACGATCCGATATTCAGGCGGCGCCGGCACGGGGCTGGGTGTGACGTGTTTCGAGTTCAGCGATGACCTCCGACAGCGACAGACCTTTGACTTTGAGCAACAACAGCATGTGGTAGAGGAGATCCGCGGCTTCGCCGATGATTTCCGGGTCGGACTGTGCGACGGCGGCCAGCGCCAGCTCCAAGCCTTCCTCGCCGACTTTTTGCGCGATCCGCCGGGTGCCTTCCGCGACGAGTTTGGCGGTGTAGCTGCCCGGCGGACGCGTGGCGATTCGCTCGGCGATGACTTGTTCGAGCCGGCCCAGGAACGCGATGCGCTGCGCGCCCGATTGGGGCGGACTCTCGCCCCAACAGGTGGGCGTGCCCTTATGGCAGGCGGGACCTGAGGGTTCGGCCATTATCAACAATGTGTCGCCGTCGCAATCGGCAGCGATCTCTTTGACCTCGAGAAAGTGGCCCGAGGTCTCGCCCTTGGTCCAGAGGCGGCCCTTGCTGCGGCTCCAAAAGGTGACGCGGCCGGACGCCTGCGTCGCGGCGAGCGCCTCCCGATTCATATATCCCAGCATGAGCACCGCGCCGCTGCCGGCATCCTGAACGATCGCCGGCAGCAGGCCGCCGCCCTTGTCCCAATCGAGCTCCATTACCGTCTTCAAAGCGGTACCTCCCGCACTCGACGTGGTATCCGCGGTCAAAGCGATACCTTCCGAACTCGACTTCGTGCCTTCCGCGCTCACAGCCGTACCTCGATGCCCGCGTCGTGCAGGCGGCGCTTCAGATTCGGAATCGCAATCTCGCCCGAATGAAATACGCTGGCGGCGAGCGCCGCATCCACGCGGGCGGTTTGAAAAACTTCGGCAAAATGCTCCACTGCGCCGGCGCCGCCCGAGGCGACCAGCGGCACGCGGCACACGTCGCGTATCGCGCGCAGCTGGGCGATGTCGAAGCCCCGGCGCACGCCGTCGCTCGACATGCAATTGAGCACGATCTCGCCCGCGCCGCGCCGCTGTGCCTCGACTACCCAGTCGACGGTGCTGCGCGAGGTGTCGCGGCTGCGCCCGGCGTCGCCGGTGAATTGCTGCACCCGATAGCCTTGGCCTACGGTCTGGCTGTCGACTCCCACCACCACGCATTGGGCGCCGAAGCGCTGGCTCAGGGCGTCGATCAAGTCCGGGTCGGCCAGCGCAGGCGAATTGACGGAGATTTTTTCGGCCCCGGATGCCAGCACTTCCTCCGCCTGCGTCACGGAGCGGATTCCCCCGGCCACGCAAAACGGTATATCGAGCGTGCGCGCCACGCGGGTGACCCAGGAGCGATCCACCGAACGGCCTTCGGGACTTGCGGAAATATCGTAGAACACGAGCTCATCGGCGCCCTCATCGCGATAACGTGCCGCCAGATCCAGAATGTCGCCGACCACGCGATGGTCGCGAAAACGCACGCCCTTGACCACCTGTCCGTCGCGAACATCCAGGCAGGGGATTATGCGTTTGGCAAGAATGGCTGCAAGTCCTCGATGGGAATGAGTTCTTCGAGCAATGCCTTGCCGCTGATCGCCGCGGCCGCTCCGGCGTCGGAGAGCGCGTGCAGATCGCGCGCGTCGCGGACGCCGCCGGAGGCCTGCCATTGGATCTGTGGATGGCGCCGTGCGGCCTCGCGGTACAGAGCGACATTCGGCCCGGTCAAGGCGCCATCGCGCCCTACATCCGTGCACAGCACATGCTTGAGCTGCGAGCCGGTGAAATTCGCGACGGCGCTCCACAGAGACAGCCCGGACTGGCGCTGCCATCCATGGGTTTGGACCCGCGGAGTGCCGTCATCGTCCAGCCGCACGTCGAATGCCAGCGTCACGCGGTCCGGACCGAAGTGTTCGAGCCAGGTCCGTGCGTTTTCTACCTGAGTCACTGCCGCGCTGCCGATCACGACGCGTGCGGCGCCCAGATCCAGCATCCGGCTCACCGCGGCGGTATTGCGCAATCCGCCGCCCACTTGCAGCTTGACGGTCTTGTGCGCGGCAAGCCGCTCGATGCTCTCGCGATTGCCGAGGCTGCCCTCCTTGGCGCCGTCGAGATCCACGACGTGCAGCCAGTCCGCGCCCATGTCGCGGTATTTTTCGAGCAGCGCCTCGGGGTCCGTGCCGTAGCGCGTCTCCGCGGCGAAATCGCCGTGCAGCAGCCGCACGCAGTGTCCGGCTTTGAGATCGATGGCGGGAATGAGACGGACGTTGTTACGCACGTCGGCGATGCATGTCATGGCGCGGCCGGCGACGCATGGTCAATTGATGGCCAGAAAATTCTCGAGCAGGCGGGCGCCCACGGCGGCGGAGCGCTCGGGGTGGAATTGCGCGCCGTAGAAATTGCGCCACTGCACACAGGCGCTGAAGGGCGCTCCGTAGCCGGTGCTCGCGATGGTGGCGGTGCTCAAGCCGAGCGCATAACTATGCACGAAATACGCATGGTCACCGTCGGCGAGACCCGCCAGCAGCGGGCAGGGGCGCCGTATCTCGAGGGTGTTCCAGCCCATGTGCGGCACCGGTCGATCAGGAGCCTCGGTGAGGCGCGAGGCGCTGCCGGGAATGATTCCGAGACAGCGGGCATCGCCCTCCTGCGACGCCTCGTACAATAGCTGCATCCCCAGACAGATACCGAGCACCGGCTGCTCGAGGGTGGGAATCAGGGTATCCAGGCGGTTTTGCCGCAGCCGCGACATGGCGTCCGCAGCGGCTCCGACCCCGGGGAGTATGACGTGGCTTGCCGCGCGGATCTCTGCCGCGTCCGCGGACACGACCGAATCGACCTCGAGCCGCTGCAACGCGAATTGCAGCGACGCGATGTTCGCGCCGCCGCTGGCCACGATCACGATTTGCCGCTCGCTCACAGAGTGCCCTTGGTGCTCGGCAAGCCGCCGCCTTCGAGCCGAATGGCTTGACGGAGACTCCTGCCCACACCCTTGAAGCAGGACTCGATCATGTGGTGAGTATTCTCGCCGCGCACGCTGATGTGCAGCGCGGCTCCCAGAGTCTCCGCGAGCGAGCGAAAAAAATGCGGCACCAGCTCGGTCGGCAATTCTCCCACCCGTTCGCGATTGAAGCGACCCTCCCAGACGAAGAACGGCCGGCCCGAGAGGTCGAGAGCGACCTGAGCCTCGGCCTCATCCATGGCCAGCAAAAACCCGTAGCGGGCGATGCCGCTCTTGTCGCCGAGCGCCTCGCGCAGGGCGGCGCCCAGAGCCAGGGCGCAATCCTCGATCGTATGATGCTCGTCGATGTGCAGATCGCCGGCGCATCGCAGGTCGAGCGCGAAGCCGCCATGCTTCGCGATCTGTTCCAGCATGTGATCGAAGAATCCCAAGCCGGTGGCGATGGTGCTCGGGCCGTCGCGCGACAAATCGAGATCGATGCGGATGTCGGTTTCCTTCGTTTTGCGATGCACTTGGGCGCGCCGCGCCTGCCCGATGATGCTCCGCGCGATGGCCGGCCAGGTCTCGCGCGCATCGCCGTCCAGGCGTATCCGCAAGCCCTGAATGCCCAGATTCACGGCGAACTCCATGTCCGTATCGCGATCGCCGATCATGTAGCTGCGCGCCTTGTCGATGGTATGGGCCGCGAGGAATTCGCGCACCATGCCGATCTTGGGTTTGCGGCAGGCACAGTCCTCGCGCTTGAAATGCGGGCAAATACACACCGCTTCGAACTCGATTCCCTGCGAACTGAACAGCTCCAGGATGAATCGATGAGCGAGGTCGAATTTCTCCTGCGGAAAACTCGGGGTCCCGATTCCGTCCTGATTGGTCACCATGACGAGGGCGAAGCCCGCGGCTTTGAGCTCGAGCAAGGCCGGCACCACTCCCGGCATGAGCCGAATTTTCTCCAGGCTGTCTATTTGCTCGTCCGGTGTCTCTTCGTTCAACGTGCCGTCGCGATCCAGGAACAATATTCGCCGCCCGTTCATGCCGATCTCACCGGCGTTCATGTCGACCCCGCCCGCGTTCATGTCGATCCCACGCAGTGAAGCAGCGCATCGTTCTGCTCGCGGGTGCCCACCGAGACGCGCAGCGAGGTGGGCAATGCAGGATGAGCGCGCAGGTCGCGGACGATGAGACCGCCGGCCAAGGTATTCTTGATGAAGTGGCCGGCGTCGCGGCAATCGATGAGCAGGAAATTGGCGTCGCTCGGCCAGACTCTGTCCACCAGCGGCGAAGCCGCGAGTCTCCGGGCCAAGTAGTCGCGCTCCGCCAATAGCCCTTCGAGCCGCGCGTGCGCGGCGGCGAGTTCGGACGGGTCCAACGCGCGCAAGGCAGCCTCCACCGAAGGCGCCGCCAGGGAGTAGGGCGGAATGACCCGCTTCGCCAATTCGATGAGCTCAGGGTTGGCCAACAGTGCGCCGACCCGGGCGCCCGCCAGGGCGTGTGCCTTGGACAGGGTGCGCAAAATCGCCAGCGTCGAGAAGCGATTCAGCCAGCGGGTAAGGCTCAGGGAACGCGACCACTCGATATAGGCCTCGTCGATCACGACGATGGCTTTCCCATCCAGCGCTTTGCAGATCTCCTCCAGGGCCGCCGCGTCGAGCAGGTTCGACGTCGGATTATTCGGGGAACATAGATACACGAGCTTGACGTGCGGCAACCAGGCGGCCAGAAGGCGCTCGGGATCGACGGCCCAGCCTCGCGCCGGGTCGAGTGGAATCTCGACGACCCCGGCGCCCTGGATCCGCGCCGCGACTTGGTACATGCCGAAGGTGGGCGTGCATTGCAGAATCGCATCGGCGCCGGCACGCAAATAGATGCGCGACAAGAGATCGATGCCTTCATCGCTGCCGTGCGTCGCGAGCACGCTCGAGGCAGGTACGCCGTAGAGCTCGCCCAGGCGCTCGATGAGGGCCCGAGGCTGGGGTTCCGGATAACGATTGAGGCCTGCCGTCGTGGTGTCGCCCGCGGGACGCCAAGGCGCCTCGTTGGCATGCAGACGGGTCAGCAACGGACGCCATGCGGCGTGCGCATAGGGTTTGAGCGTGGCGATCTCGGGACGCGCCAGAGACACGGCGGCGTTCATCCGGCACCGTCCAGCGCCGCGAGACGAATGGTCACCGCCGCGGCGTGCGCGTCCAGGCCCTCGAGACCCGCCAGAATCTCTGCCGTCGGCCCCAAACCGCCGAGACCCGCGGGCGTCAGCTCCTGCACCGTGATGCGCTTTTGAAAATCCTCCACCGATAAGCCGCTGTGGGCCTTGGCGTAGCCATAGGTCGGCAAGGTATGGTTGGGCCCGCTGCAATAGTCGCCCATGGATTCCGGCGACCAGTGTCCCAGGAACACGGCTCCGGCGGCGCTCACCCGGGTCAGCCAGCGGCGCGGGTCGCGCACCTCGAGCAGCAGGTGCTCGGGCGCATACTCATTGGCGATCTCGAGGGCGGCATCGAGAGTGTCCACGATCAACAGCCGCATGTGGTCGATGGACTTCGCCAGTATTCCCGCCCGCGACAAGGGTGCGCTCTGGCGCTGCACCTGCCGCGCCACTTCCTGGGAGAGGGTGACGGAGGTCGTGACCAGCAGCGACTGCGCTTCGGGACCATGCTCCGCCTGGGCGAGCAGATCGGCGGCGACGAAGTCGGCGCGCGCGGTGTCGTCCGCGATCACCATGACCTCGGTGACGCCGGCCGGCAGGTCCGCCGCCGCACCCGCAGGGTCTTGCGCGACCAGGAGCTTCGCGGCCGTGACCCAGGCATTGCCGGGCCCGAACACCTTGTCGCACTTGGGTACGGCCGCCGTCCCGTACGCCATGGCGGCGATGGCTTGCGCGCCGCCCGCCTTGAAAACCTGTTCGACCCCCGACATGCGTGCGGCGACCAGCACCGCTGGATCCGCGCCGCCGTGGCGGGCCGGAGGCGTGCACATCACGCGCACCGGACAGCCGGCGATGGCGGCCGGAACGGCGAGCATGATGGCGGTCGACGGCAGCGGGGCGGATCCGGCGGGAACGTACAGGCCGACCGCGCGGATCGGCACGCTGATTCGCTCGCAGACCACTCCCGGCGCCGTCTCCACGCGCAGCGGCGGCGCTCCTTGCGCGGCATGAAATCGCCGCACATTCGATATGGCGCGCTCGATCGCGCCGATTTGGCTCGCGCTCAAGGCGCTCTCGGCGTCGCTGAACTCCCGCGGCGTCACGCGCATGGAATCCAGCCGAACCTCGTCGAACTTCTCGGTCAGCGCCAATACGGCAGCATCGCCTTCGCGTCTTACCGTGTCGATGATGCCTTGCGCGGCCGCCGCGACATCCGCGGCATCACGCTGCGCCGGTCGCCGTAAGGCGTCGCGTCGCTCCGATGCAGTAAGTGATTTCCAGTCGAGAATACGCACGACGATGAAAGTCAAAGCCTATAGGAGGCTGGATTGGGTGGGCATTTCCCGGAGCGTGAAAAACAGGACGTTTTTCCCGCAGCCTCCATGGGCGCGACGCATGCGTCGCGCGGGTGGCCATGGATGGCCACCCCGGGCTTGCGCGCAGCAGGGACTGCGTAGCGCAATGGATTCACGGCGGTCCGGGAAATGCCCACCCAAGCCGGCCTCCGAGCACGAGAAAATTTTTCCTTCATGCCAGCATCTTCTCGACGGGGAGCACCAGCACCGACGTGGCCCCCGCGCCCTTGAGCTCTTCGAGAGTTTCCCAGAACACGTTTTCGCGGCACACCGCGTGCACCGCCACGCGGTCTCCGCGGCCCTCGAGCGGGATGACGGTCGGCGCCTCGCTGCCCGGCAGGAGTTTGGCGATGGCCGGCAGCGCGGAGCGGGGCGCATGCAGCATGATGTACTTGCTGCCCTTGACCTGCTCGACGCCGTCGATGCGCATCAACAGGCGCCGGGTCCACTCCTGCTTTTCCGGAGCGATCGGCACCGGTGTGCGGATCAGCACGGCCTGGCTTTCGAGCACCGTCTCTGCCTGGCGCAGATGATTCGCCGCCAGCGTCGACCCCGTCGACACGAGATCGCAAATCAAATCCGCTCGCCCAAGCCGCGGCGCAATTTCCACGGAGCCGGAGAGAACCACGACCTCCGCGGCAATGCCGCGGTCCGCCAGAAAACGCTCCAGGATATGGGGATAGGTCGTTGCAATGCGTTTGCCCTGAAGCGATTGCGCGCCTCGATAGTCGAATCCGTCCGGCACCGCGATACACAATTTACAGCGCCCGAAATCGAGCAGCTGCACCGTTTCGAACAGCGGTGCGATGGCGCGCGCGGCGAACGCCAGGCGCTTTTCCTGCACGACATTCAATCCCACCAATCCCAGGTCGCACACGTCCTCCTGCACCAGATCCGGGATGTCGTCGTCGCGCACGAACAGCACGTCGAGCGGCATGTTCTCGCCGTAGCACATCAACTGGTCCTTGCCGCGGCTGTACTTGAGGCCGCAGCGGGACAGGAGATCGAGCGAGCTTTCGGTGAGCCGGCCGCTCTTCTGCACGGCTATTTTCAGGCGCACGGGGTCCGGGGAATTCAATGTGCTAGCCATTGAGCCGCAGCCGTTCGGTGACCGCCCGGTAGCCGCCGTTGCCGGAGGTGAGATAGCGGGCGACGCGGCCGATGGTGGTGACGCTGACCCCGGTTTGCCTGTGGATTTCGCGGTAGGGCAGTCCGCGCTCCAGGAGTTCGACCACGGCCCATCGATCCGCCATCGCCTGCAATTCCGCCGGCGTGCATAGATCGCGGAAAAAGCTCCGGCACTCCTCGACGCTGCGCAGGGCCAGTATGGCCGTGCATAGCGCGCGTTCGTGCTGCTGTTCCTGCCGCAGAGTGACGGGACGATTGGTTTTCATGGGGCCGCAATTCTCGATCGGTCAATGTATTAACGCGCTAGTACATTAATACATTACTCGAGGAGGCGCAAGCGGACTCGAGCGTAAAATGCCTTGACGCAAACTTGGGCAATGCCTAGAATTTACGCAGCTCATCTAGACCGGCTGAGGGAAAGGCCCTTAGAAGCCGGGGCAACCACCACGGGGGTTCATGGAACCTTCTGGAACGGTGCCAACTCCTGCGGAGCCGGGCCAATGCTCGAATCCGGTAGATGGGCGGTCGATTGCGCGGTTTCACACGGCCGTGCAATGGGCTACGAGCGCCGGCGCTACAGGGGTTATGTAAACCTCTATAGGAGCGAGCGGAACGTGGCCGAAAAATCTCCGACCCAAATCGACCAGACCTTACGGCTGACGGAGCCTTTTACCCTGCATTACGGCGATCGATTGCCGGATGCCAAGGTGGCCTTCCGGCTGGCCGGTCCCGAGGACGCTCCCGTGATTGCCGTGCTCGGCGGCATTTCCGCGCACCGCATCGTCGCGGGCTCGGCGGGCGAAGGATGGTGGCCGGAACTCGTCGGTCCCGGTCTCGGCGTGGATACGAGGAGCTACCGGGTTCTGGGCATGGACTATCTGGGCGGCCGCGGCGACAGCTCCACGCCGGAGAAGGGCGGCAAATTCCCGCCGCTCAGTTCCTACGATCAAGCCGATGTCTTGTGCGCCATCGTCCGGCATCTGCGCTTGAAGCCGCTGCACGCCATCGTCGGCGCCTCGTACGGAGGCATGGTGGCGCTGTGTTTCGCGGAGCGATATGCGGAATTGGTGAATCACATCGTGGTGTTGAGCGCCGCCGACAAGTCTCAAGTGCTCTCGACCGCCTGGCGCAGCGTACAGCGCCAGATCGTGCGCGAGGCGATCGCCCGGGGCGACGGCGCGTCGGGACTCAAGCTGGCGCGTGCGCTGGCCATGGCCACTTACCGCAGCGCCGTGGAATTTCAGCTGCGCTTCGGCGCGCCGCCCACGCGCAACGAAGATCGTTTTCGATTCCCGATCGAGGACTACCTGTTCGCCCGCGGCGACGACTACGTGCAGAAATATCGTGCCGAATCGTTCCTCGTGCTGAGCGAATCGATCGACCTGCACCAGATGGATGCGACGCAGGTGCATACGCCGGCGACCCTGATCGCGGTGCGCGAAGACCAACTGGTTCCGTTCAACGACATGCAGGCCCTGTCCGCGCGCCTGAACGGCCCGCGGCAGCTCATCGAAATCAATTCTATTTTCGGGCATGACGCCTTCCTGAAGGAAGGTGCCGCCCTGACCCCCATCATCAAACTCGCACTCGCGGAGCAGCGGACATGAGCAAAGGCAAGACACCCAAGAAGAGCATCGCCACGAGGTCGGTTCGCGCCGGTCTCGAGTCGGATGCGCAGCACGGCTCCGTGGTGCCGCCGATCTACCTGTCGACGAATTTTGCTTTCGAGAAATACCGCACGCCGCGCAAGTACGACTACACACGGTCCGGCAATCCGACCCGCGATCAGTTGGGCGACGCCCTGGCGGATCTCGAGGACGGGGCCGGCGCGGTGGTCACGTGCACCGGGCTGTCGGCCATTACCTTGATCCTGGCGACCCTCCCCAGCGGCGCGCGGGTCATTGCGCCCTACGATTGTTACGGCGGCACGTATCGATTGCTCGCGGCGCTGCATGCGCAGGGCAATCTCGTGGTTGAATTCGTCGATCAGGGCGATCCGACGGCGTTGCGCGCCGCCCTCGACAAGGGGGCCCGCTTGGTTTGGATCGAGACGCCGAGCAACCCGCTCCTCCGCGTGGTCGATATCCGTGCGATCACCGAGGCTGCGCATGCGGCCGATGCGCTGGCGGTGGTCGACAATACGTTCCTCTCGCCGATCTGGCAGCAGCCGCTCAAGCTGGGCGCCGACATGGTCATGCACTCGACCACCAAGTATCTGAACGGGCACAGCGACGTGGTGGGCGGCGCCGTCATCGCCGCAACGAAGGAACTGCACGACAATCTTGCCTGGTGGGCGAACGCCATCGGCGTCACCGGCGCGCCGTTCGACAGCTTCATGACCCTGCGCGGCGTGCGCTCGCTGCATGCGCGCATGCGCGTTCACGCCGAGAACACGGCGGCGGTCGTGGATTGTCTGGCCCGGCATCCCGGCGTCGAGCGGGTGTACTACCCGGGTCTGCCCGACCATCCCGGCCATGACATCGCGCGGCGCCAGCAGAGCGGCTTCGGCGCGATGTTGAGTTTCGAGCTGCATGGCGGCGAGGCGGCGGTCGAAGCCTTTCTCTCCGGACTCGAATGCTTCACCCTCGCCGAGTCGCTGGGCGGAGTAGAGAGCCTCATCTCGCATCCTGCGAGCATGACGCATGCCGGCATGGAAGAATCCGCGCGATTGCGCGCGGGAATCGGAGCGGGGCTATTGCGGGTTTCCGTCGGAATCGAAGATTCCGCGGATCTGGTGGCCGACCTTGCGGCAGGCCTGGAACGGGCTGCTAAAGTCCGGCCAGCACCGCATCTGCGGCGGCACGCGTCGTAACGCTCTTGCCCCCGGCGGCGAGGTCCGCCGGCAGCGCGCCGGATTCGACGGCGCGCGAGACGGCCGCTTCGACGGCGCGTGCCTCAGGTTGCAGTTGCAGCGAATACCGCAGCAACAGGGCGGCGCTCAAAATGGCCGCGTAAGGATTGGCGATGCCGCGCCCGGCGATGTCGGGGGCGGATCCGTGGATGGGTTCGAACAGCCCGCCGCGTGCGCTTA
>DASWEO010000369.1:0-2971 GCA_036394715.1 Steroidobacteraceae bacterium | reverse complement strand
TGGAGCTGAATTCACCGGAGATCGCGGCGCTCGATGAAGACATGCGGGAGTCGTTGAGACAGTTGGTCACGGGTTCCGTGGACGTGACCTTGCTCGCCGACCGCTGGATGAGATCCAATCCGGGGCTGCGCATCACCTGGCTTGAGAACTGGATCACACGGCGAGTACGTGCAGCCTTAGGGGGCTGCATTTCGCGTCAAAGTGCGGAACCGGTCCGCTTGCCTGCCGCTTTACTTAAGCCCAAGATAAGAGCCCTATTCGAGCTGCTTGACGCCGCGCGCGAGTTGCGGCGTCTTGCGTCGACCGGCATGAATCAACAACTGGCGCTGGAGGCCTTGCTGCTCGGTGGTCGAACCGCGCTGGCGAATTGAGGCTTTCCGTGGGAATGTCAAGAATTGCGAAGTCCAAGTAATAAACCGGGGTTGCTGACGCTCACGATCAAGGACAAGAGCGCGCTATACCTTGCCTACATGCCTTTCGTGAAGAACGGCGGCCTGTTCATTCCGACGAACAGCAATTATCGCTTGGGCGACGAAGTGTTCATGCTGCTGAATCTCATGGGCGAAGAAGAGAAACTCCCGGTCGCCGGCCGGGTGATCTGGATGACCCCCAAGGGTGCGCAGGGCAAGCGTACCGCCGGCATCGGCGTGCAATTCAGCGATCAAGACCGCGGCAACACCCAGAAGAAGATCGAGAACTATCTCGCCGGTGCCTTGGGCGGAGATAAGCCGACGCACACCATGTAGCTCTCCCCGGTGACGAGTCTGCAGGTAACGGGCTCAAGGAGGATTCGGGGGCGGGTTCTGCGGCGCCGGAGGTACGTTCTGCGGCACCACCTCGATGTAAACCGACTGAGCCGGCGGCGGTGATGGTGGGCGGGCTGCACGCAGCGACTTGATGAAATACGCCGCCAAGGCCAAAGCCAGAATTGCGAACACAATGGCGAGCCACTTGTACTCTTGCAGCATGGATCGCGCCTTGTACTCTTGAATGGCGCCAGGTTCAGGATAGCCGCGAGATTCCTCGCCACGAAACGATCTGGGCACAGGCTTCAACCTCTGCGCGAGCGGGCGGCCTCGGTGGCGGCGAGGCCACCTTTCAATACGTACGCTTCGAAGCCGCGTTCGCTCAAGATGTAGGCAGCGGCGGAGCTGCGGCGGCCGGTGTCGCAGCACACTACGTACTGGGTGTTCTTATCCAGGGCATTCAACTTCAGTCGAATGAAATACAGCGGAATATTGACCGCGCCGTCGATGCGGAAGTTTTGGAATTCACTGGGCAGACGTACGTCCAGCCACTTGCCGCCGGCGGCGACGATTTCCTTGGCCCTATCATGATCCACCCATTGCAGCAGAGGCTCGTTGAGCAGGGTCTGAAAGTCAGTCTTGCCGAGCCGCATGAGCGTGCCCTCGGTGGACATGGTCACGGTGGCATTGCGTTTCGCTTCGGCGATCAGCGCTTCCTCGCCGAAGCTGTCGCCCGGACCCAATTCGGCGAGCTTGATGCCTTCCTTGTTGAGCGGCGTCTCGCGCGTCACGACGCACTTCCCGGCAACCACGACGTAGAAATAATCGCCCTCGGTGCCCTGCTTGATGACGACATCGCCCAGGCGATAGTTGATGCGCTGCATGCGCATGAAAATCGCCTGGATATTCGCCGGCGGAATGCGGTGAAATGCCTTGGTCTGCAGCAGTGTGGTCATCCAGTCGCCGGTCACGTCGAGGCCGTCCCCCCGCAATTCGGCGACTTCGTACTGGCCGGTCTGGTCCCAGGTCAGCAGCACGTCGAGCAGATCGCTGTCGATCATGATGTATTCGAGATCGATCGCGGCGCGCGCGGTGAATTTTCGCGGCAGGCCCGGAGCGAGAGCCGCCCGCGCCTCGGGAGTGCCGGCGCGTATGGTGCCGATGAGCCGGTCGTCCGCCCGAAGTTCGACGCTGCCGGCGACCAGATAGAAGGTGCGCTTATCGGTATCGCCTTCCTTGAACAGGACGCGTCCGGCTCCCAATTCGCGGATGTGCGTCTTGCGGGCGAGCGCGTGCAGATTCTCGGCCTTCAACCCGTCGAGCGGCGAGAAGGTCTTGAGTACTGCAAGATCGAGAGGTCGTTCATCCATCTAACAATTCGCCTGCGCCTCTGGTTTCAACCCTATGATTTTGGCTGTAAATCCTACCATATGCGACGGTAGATCCGACGATGTAGATCACAGAGAGTGACGTGTCAAGCAGCGAAGTGCTGCCAGCCCGGATCGGGTCGAAAGCGCTCGCCATAGCGCTGCGCCAGTTCGGTGAGCCGCGCGGTGACGTTGGCGATGCCTCGGGCCTTCGCATAGTGCAGCGGACCGCCGCGAAAAGGCGCGAAGCCCGTCGCAAATATGGCGCCGGCGTCCAATAAGTCGGCATCTTCTATGATGCCTTCGCGCAGGCAGGCGACTGCCTCGTTCAGCATGGGCAATAGCAGCCGATCCTCCAGGTCCGCCGGTACCGCGAATTGCGGCGACTTCGGTATGACGGGCTTGCCGTCCCGCCACACGTAGAAACCTTCCCCGGTCTTGCGGCCCAGCTTTTTCTGCGCCACCAGTGTGACCAGTATCTCGGGCACGCGCCGCTGGAACGCGTCCGCCAGAACCCGGCCGACGTGGAGCGACACGTCCAGGCCGACCACGTCGGTCAACTCGATCGGCCCCATGGGCATGCCGAATGCCTTGCCGACATGGTCGATGACGGCGGCAGGGATGCCGCCCTCCAGGGCAAACAGCGCTTCGTTGACATAGGGCGTCAAAATGCGGTTCACGACGAAGCCGGGAGCGCTTTTGCACGGCAGCGGCAGCTTGTCGAGCTTGCGGGTGAACCTGAGCGCGTTCTGCACGACTTGCGGCTGCGTGCTCGTGCCCTGCACGATTTCCACTAACTGCAGCTGCGCGACGGGATTGAAGAAATGGATGCCGACCAGACGGCTGGGATCCTTTAGG
>DASWEO010000368.1:0-10270 GCA_036394715.1 Steroidobacteraceae bacterium | reverse complement strand
CGTCAAATGGCCCGCCCCCTGCAAGGTGCGCAGCCGCGCTTCTGGAGCCGGCATGCCGGCGCGGGCGCCGCCGGTGAAGGCGGTGCCCTGGTCCGGTTGATTGAGCGGTGAATTCACATACTCCACCGGTGACGTTTGGCGCGGATTGATGAGCGACCGCACGCCGGGCGCTACGAGCGCGAGGCGCAGCGCGGCTGCGCGCAGCAACGCAAAGCCATGGTGCGGAGGCGCCATGAATTCAGTGCTCTTGGCGCCAAAGGCTATGTTTTCCCGGGCGGCAAGCACGCGTTCGCTCGAGTAACCGTCGAGCAGGCAGTCCCGCGCATGGCCCTGCTGGACCAGCGCCAGCTTCCAGGCCAGGTTGCCGGCGTCGTCCAATCCCGAGTTGAGGCCTCGCACGCCAAAAATCGGCACCAGATGCGCGGCGTCGCCGGCAAACAGGACGCGGCCGTATCTGTAGCGGGGCAGCGTCAGGCACTTGGCGTTGTAGATCGAGATCCACAGCGGCTTCCAAGGCGCCGTCTCGCCGATCATGTCGAGGTGCGCCTGCACGCGCGGCAAGACGTTCTCGGGTTTGACGGCTTCGACCGGATCCTCGTGATCCGCCACCTGGTAATCGACGCGCCAGACACGGTCGGGCTGGCGATGCATCAGGATGGTGGAGCCTGGATTGGACGGCGGATCGAACCAGGCCAGGCGCTCCACCGGCCGCCGCGTGTCCTGCTCGATGTCCACGATCACGTAGCGTCCTTCGTATTGCATGCCTTCGAGCAGCAGGCCGAGTTGTTCGCGCACCGTGCTGCGGCCGCCGTCGCAGGCGACCAGCCAATCGGCGTGTATGCGGTGCGTGCGGCCGTTCTCGGACTGACAGTCAACGTCCACGCCGGACGCCTGCGGCCGCACGGCGCTCACGCGGGTCGACCAGCGCACGTCAACTCCGCCTGCACGCACCGCCGCGGCATGGGCGAATTGTTCTATGTAGTACTGCTGGATGTTCACCATGGGTGCGAAGCGCTCGGCGGGCTCGCTCGGCATTTCAAAATGCAGCACTTCGGCGCCGCGGAAGTAGCTGCGGCCGCCGACCCATGGCAGGCCCTTGGCGGTCACCGGGCCATCCGCACCGACCCAGCCGAGGATTTCCAGCGAGCGGCGCGACAGGCAGATCGCTCGGCTGCCCTCGCACCAGGATGCGTCGGCCTCCAGCACGAGGCAGGGAACGCCATGGTGCGCCAGCAGTGCCGCCAGGGACAGACCGACCGGTCCGCCTCCGGCAATCAATACCGGAACTTTGCTGGGGAGAGAGGCGGCGGTATTCATGCAGAACAGGCCCGGCGATCGGATTCGTCCCGGCTAGGGCGAACGCGGTTTGGCGCCCGCGCCTCTCAACAGACGCGCACGGACGGCGTTGACCCGAACCAGTGGACGATCGCGCAATCTGTGGATCTCCGCTTCTGCGTAGTCGACGAAGGCGGGCGGCACCTTGAGGTCGCTGAGATTTCTCGCCATCCAATTGAGCAAGGCGGCCGTGTCTTCATCGGACAGCGGCGATTGCGCCACTCCGGGAACGCGGATGACATAGTCGCGCCCTTCCGGAGACGCCGAAAAGAGCACCAGCGAGCGGCGCATCGAGGGAACTCTCCCCGGCTGGCCGGAGCCGTCGGCGAGATGGCAGCCCATGCAGCGCAATTGATAGTTGACCAGCGGCTGATAAGCCGACGCCGCGTTCACGGCCAAAGAGAGCGCGACGGCCGCGACCCCATTGATCAGAAAGCGCTCCACACCTCGTCCTTCATGACGCGCCTACTTGGCCGTACCCACGATGCGCGCGGTCGAACAATGATACGGAATATTGGCCTTGGAATTTCCGGAGCACCAGTTGTAGTCGTTGGATTGGCCCGGTTGAAACAGCGCCGTATCGCCTTCGTTGCGATTGCAGAAACATCGGCCGCAGGCGCTCTTGCCGCAGCAATCGTTGTATGAGATGACATAGTCCTTGCCGTCACTGGGGTTGTGACAGGTCCCGATCCAGGTAACCGGCGACATATCCGTGCCGGGAGGGCACACCGACTGCGATCCTCCGCAACACCCGCATAGAAAGCCGTCGACCGCGCAGTGCCGCCAGTAGTCGCAGGACGAAGGGTCGCCCGGATCCGCTTTTGGCGAGGCAGTGCCCGGCGCAGCGGCGGCGCCCGATGCGTCGCCGGCCGGTTTGCTATCGGCGCCGCGCGCTACGGGGAGCAGGGGCACGGCGGCAGCACCCAAGAGAAAAGTCCCAAGGCCTGCAAGCACACTGCGGCGCGACGTGCGCCGCGCGAGCGCCCGGGCCGAATTTTCCGACAACGCATCCAACCATTTCATGGCGCATTCCTCATTGAACGGGAGCGGCTAGGGGGTGACCATGATGGTCGGTGTCGTGCCGACATGTTCGACGGACCGCAATAGCTTGCCGGTCGCAGCGTCATAGATGTTGAGGTCTGTCGCGTCGATGAAGATGCTGTACAGCAGCGGGTGTGCGTCGCTCGAGAGTTGGATCGACGTCGCCATGCTCTTGAGTGCGAATTGCTGTACGCGCTGCCGGGTCGACAAATCGAACACCCAGACGTCCTTGCCCGGATCTTTGTGTGTCTCGACGCCGCCACGATGCATGATCGCGTATAGACGGGGCCCTTGCGAGTTCACGGCGAGTTGCTGAATGCCGCCCGGACGCCAGCCCGCCTTGCGCTCCGCGTCGGATGTCAGCCACCAGGTCGGTTTCACAGCCGCTTGCCGCGGCCCGGCCTCCAGCGGATAGATGCGCCCGGCGAATGAAACGAAATACCAGATATCACCAATCCGGACGGCCTTTTCCGTTACCGGGTCGCCGGCCACGTTGAACAGAGGTTGCGTGCGCGTCTGGTGCGCGCCTCCGGCATCGTCGAGAGCCACCAGCGACAATGAGCCGTCGCCGCAGACCGAGAAGAACGAGCGCGGTCCGGTCGGGTAGACCAGCGCACATCCCGGGGTTTCGATTTCGCGAACGAACTTGCGAAGTTTGGTATCGACCACCGTGACGCTCTGCGCCGGATTGAAGTTGTAGATCAAAAGGAAGCGATCGTCGTCCGTCAACACGGCGTTGGCCATCATCGGCAGGTTGGATGAGCGCTTGGGCGGTATCGCGATTTCACCGGCGACCTTCAGCGTGCCGGCGTCGTACAGGGTGACGACGTCCGTGCGCGTTCCGCGCGTTCCACGCGAGAAATAGGTTTCCGGCGAATAGATGAGTTTGCTGTCGCGGGAGAGCAGCACATGCGCGAAACTGTAGCCCGTGCTGAGAGTTCCCAAGTATCGGCCCGTGTCACCGTCGATCAGATATGCCATTCCGTCGGCCATGTGCGGAAACACAAAATCGTTGACCCATACCCAGTGCTTCGATGCGGGTACGGCAAGTGTCGCCACCTGGGCTCCCCGCTCGCTATCCGACGGAAGATCCGCGCGGGCAGATCCGCCGAGCAGTGCGCATGCCATCAGAGCGCTGACCAAGTGGACGGGCTTCATCAAACGGAAACGCATTGTTCGCTATCTCACGGCAGGGTGAGGTATCCCTCTATTTCGGCCGAGTTTGACATAGCAAAAACGACTTCGCTATCCGCTACGCGAAGACCCGGTGGCTTGGCTTTGCGCGGTCGGCCGGGGCTTTGATATACACTTCCGCAGGACGGAATCGAGGGGGGGCATAGCGTGACTGTACATCCGATGAACCGCGGAACGGAGCTGTCGCCCGTGCCCGATCCGCGCGGCGTGCTCACAGCCGATACCTTGGACGAGGCGACCAGCCTGGTGAGGGCTGCGATTTGTCCGCACCGGCTGCGCGTGAACGAACCGCCGCGCAGGAGCATCGTGTTTCTGTCGTCGCTCGATCTGGGCGCCTGCGGGCTGACCAACCTGAAGTACGGATTCGACGTCGACATAGACACCGGCTGTATCGGGGACACTTACCTGGTGAAATGGACCTTGGCCGGCCAGGGGCAGCTGTGGTGCGGAGAACGTACGGCGATCACGTCGCCCCGGTCAATCATCATCACGGAACCATCCGAACACACCAAGATACACATGACCGCCGAGTGCCAGCATCTGACCGTCCGTGTGTCTCGCAGTGCGCTGATGGAGACCCTGGCGGCGAAGCTCCGTCGCCCACTGCGCAAGGCCCTGCGATTCGATCTTGAAATGCCCATGGACAGCGATTTCGCGCGCGCCTGGTGTGAACTGGTGGCCCACATTTGCCATGTCTCGGCGGTTGCGCCGGCTGCGCTGGCGAACGAAGGCGTGCGCAAGCAGTATTCGCGTACCTTGATGGAAATCATGCTGAGTGCGGCGCCTCACAGCCACGCGGATTCGATCGATGAGTCGGCGAATCGCGCGACCCCATGGCACGTCGGCCGCGCCCGCGACTACGTTCATGACCACCTGTCCGAAGGGATTTCGATTACGGACGTCGCGGCGCGGGTCGGGGTCACGCCTCGAACGCTGCAAAACGGCTTTCGTAGGGCATTCAACCTGACGCCGGCGGAATACATTCGCCGGGCGCGCGTCGACGCACTGCATCAGGCCCTGCTGGCGGCAGATGCGACCGCGGGGGTGACGAACCTGATGATGAATGTCGGCATCGTCAATTTCGGCCGTTATGCCCAGTACTATCGCGAGCAAATCGGCGTTTCCCCGTCGGCGACGCTAAAAGCCAAGGCGCAATGAGCAATGGATCAACGCCGCCGCGGCCGCCGTGCCTTAAGCGGGCACGAGCGCCAACGCCCGAATCGGGCTGCCCGACCCGTTCTTGATCTTGAGCGGTGCGCAAAAAATCACGGCGCCCGTCGGCGGCAGGAGGTCCAAGTTCGCCAGGCACTGGAGGCCGTAGCGGCCCGCGCCGTGCATGTAGTAATGGCAGGGATAGGGGGGCTTCAGGTCATGGGCCTGCCCGGCATCGGTGCCGATCGTTTCGGAGCCGAATCCCGCAACATCCCGATCATCGACCAGAAACCTGACCGCATCGACCGCCGGTCCGGGCGTGTGCTGCCCGGTCTCGTCGTAGTTCTGGTATGCGACAGGATCGGTGCGTTTCGACCAATCCGTGCGCATCAGCACCCAGGACCGCGGCGGGATTCGGCCGTGCACGGCTTCCCAATCCTCAAGGTAGTCGGCAGTGAGCAGGAAATCCGGGTCCGCACTCGCCGGCGCGGAGCAGTCAATCACGCATGCCGCGCCGATCAGCTGCTGCACCGGCAGGGAATCCGTCGCGTTATTCGGCAGATCTCGACCGGAAACCCAGTGAATGGGGGCATCGAAATGCGTGCCGGTATGCTCTCCGCAGGAGAAGTTATTCCAGTACCAGGCTGACCCGCGATCGTCATATCGGGAAATCTCCTCGATTCGAAACGGCCAACACTGTCCCAATTCGGGCGGCAGCGCGATTTGCGGAAACTCCGGCGACAGAGTCTGCGTGAGGTCGACGACTCGAATCCGTCCGGACAGAAGATCGGCGGCCAGTGTGGTCAGCGAATTCGTAGGCATGGGTATCTTGGGTCCAGGCGTCAATAAATGGAGATTTCTCGCTCGAGTACTTTCGGATTCTCTTCCCATCGCGCCAGCCACTCCTGGGCCACGTCGCCCGGGTAGATGTCCTCCACGCCGTCCTCGAGCGCATTGACGACCGCCTTGGCCAGCGCGTCCGGCGTCAATTTCGGCGGCGGCAACGTCTGGTTCCATTCATCGTCGATCGGTCCCGGGAACACATTGATCACCCGCACGCCTGCGGCGCGCATCTCGGCGCGTAAGCACTGCGACAGCGATAGCGCGGCCGCCTTCGAGGCCGAAAAGGTTCCGTGCGGCGGAAAATTGGTCAGGGCATAAACGGACAGCAAGTTGACCCACGCGGTGGCGCTCGACTGACCGTCCGCACCTCGAGACCGCATGACCGGCCCGAATTCCTGGGCGAGGCGCAGGAGGCCGAAGTAATTGACATCCATCTCCGCCCGGGCGACCTCGATGCCCTTGCGCGAGGCGATCCCCTGGGCGCGATGTACCTCGGCGGTATTGATCAAGATATCGACTCTGCCGCCGAGTTCAGCGGCGGTTTGCTTCACGGATCCGGAGTCGGTCAGGTCGAGGGGCAGCAGTGCGACCTGCGGCAAGGCCTCGAGAGCCGCAAGTCCGGGAAGCTTCTTCCAGGGTTCGGCATAGCCCACCCACACCAAATCCGCCCCGGCGCCAATGATGGCGCGCACCACGGCCTGACCGACCCCCGTCTTGCCGTCGGTCACCAGCACCTTCCGAAACCGCGGGTTGCAGCTCATTTCACGGAGTAGGGCGTCGTCAGCCATATTCGGCACCTCATCAATGGGGAAGGCCAGGAGAACGCCCTGACCGGACTTGTCGAGCCGGGCGCCGACGCGCACGCGGCCCGGAGCCGGGGGGCAACCCCCGTGCAGATGCACGACGGCCGTAGGTCCGGCGTCGAGCCGCACCAGACCGAGCCGCCACGGCACGCGCTCTCGGAAGTACAAATCGTTGCTGTGATGCACGGTCGTCTCCGCGATCAATTCGCCCGTCCCCGACTGTTCGCGCCAACGAAGCGTGCCGGTCAGACATCGATGACACATTTCGCGCGGCGGATACTGAACGGCGCCGCAGTCGCCGCAGACCTGCAGCTCGAATCGGCCGAGCGCTGCCGCCGCGGTCAAACCGAGCGCCGCTCGCGACCGCACCCCCGGGGGCAGCAATGGCTGCCGGGTGCGAACGATCGGGTTCTTGCGATTGGGTCGGACGAGCGGCGGAATCATGCGTTTGCGCGGCTGAGAATGGCCGCTCCCGAACACAATCCTCGGTCGTAGGTGATCATGCCGAATCCCACCGCGATTCCGAAACGCGCATCGGCAACCGGGCGCGCCAAATTACGGCCCGTGAGCTGCCGAATGGCCTCGACGAGTCCCAGAAAGCCCGCTGCGCAGCCGGCCTGTCCCACCGAGAGCTGACCTCCGCTGGTATTGATCGGAAACGTGCCGTCAGTCGAGAAGGAATGGCGGCGAATGAACTCCGGTCCCTCGCCCGGGCGGCAGAAACCGAGATCCTCCAGCTGAATCACCGACATCACCGGATAATCGTCGTAGGTCTCGACAAAGTCGATATCGGATGGCTCGACCCCCGCCGCGCCGTACAGATGCTCCCGGTCGAGAACCCAGCCGCCGCGCGTCTGAATCGGGTCATCCGGGAACGCATTATGCCGTTCGCAGGTCGAGCGCACCCGGGCGTAGGGTAGGCCGAGCGCCTCGGCGCGTTGCCGCGTCATGACCAAAAAGCCTTCGGCGCCTGCACACGGCATCACGCAATCGAACAGGCGAATGGGATCGGCAATGAGCCTCGCGTCCAGATATTCGTCCAAAGTCAGCTTCTTCTTGAACAGGGCGTGCGGATAGCCGAGCGCATTGTCGCGCTGGGCCACGCAGATCTTGCCGAAGTCTTCGCGTGTGGCGCCGCAGGCGCGCATGTAGTACGAAGTCAGGAAAGCGAAGCTGGCATTCGGTCCGCCGGATCCGTACGGGAACACGGCGTCGCGCGCGAACACGCTGAAGCTGCCCAAACTCTGCCGGAACGAGTCGACATGGTTGGTGTCGGCGCCGATGCAGGCGACCACCTCGGCATCGCCGGCCTGCACGGCGCGCAGCGCACGGCGCATCGCGACGATTCCGCACGCGCCGCCGAGCGGCACGTGGTCCAGCCATCGGACCGTGACCCCCAGGTGCTGGGTGAGGCCGATCGCCGTGTCCGGCGCCAGCGTGAAGCTGCCGAGACTCAAGCCGTCGATGTCGGCCTTGTCGAGACCGGATTCTTTGACGAGACGTGATAAGGCCTGTGCGACGAACCAGTGAGCGTTGCGGACCGAGTAGCGGACATACGGCACCGTGACCGGCGCGGCCAGCACGACATCTGCATAGTCCCGTGCTCTTCCGTTGGCGGCCGATGGATTCCGGCTGACTGGTGCGGGCGCTCGACGTTTCTTCAAGTGCCGCAGATCGAAGCCCGTAGCCGACTGCACGGCGCCGGCTGCGTGCGCTCTGAGCTCGGCGCGGGCCAGTTTCTGCGAGGCGGTTTGCGGCAGCTTGGTGCGGAACGCGACATAGGCCGGCGCCTTGTGATAAGCCAATAGGCCCTGGCAGTGGCTCTGCAGCCGAATGGCCGTCTCCAGGGACGGAGAAATCCCCGGACGCAGAACCACGAAGGCGAAGACTTCCTCGCCGCGTACATCATCGACGACCGGACAAACCGCCGACGCCAACACGTCGCCATGAGTCAGCAACGCGCTTTCGACTTCGACGGCCGCAATGTTTTCGCCGCTGCGCCGGACGATATTCTTGGAGCGGTCGACGAAGAAGAAGGAGCCGTCCTCGCCGACCCGCACGAGATCACCCGTGTGGAACCAGCCGTGCGCCCAGGCCTGCGAGGTCGCCAATTCGTCCTTGTAGTAGCCGGCGAAGAATCCGCGCCGTGGATCGGGTCCGTCGCGCTTCACCAGCAACTCGCCGGTCATTCCCGGCGCAACATCGGCCCCACCCTCGTCGACGATGCGCCATGCCAATCCCGGCGGCGCCATGCCGAAGCAGCGCTGGCCCAGGTGGCGCGGCTCGCGGTTGGCGGTGATCCAGGCGCCGGCGCCCGTCTCGGTCATCGCCCAGGCTTCGATCAGCGGCACGCCGAAGCGCTCTTCGAATGCCGCATGGTGCCGCGGATCGACGCCCGCCCCAAACGCGAAGCGCACGCTGTCGGAAACATTGTCCTCACTCGAGGGGGGAGCGCTCAGCAGCATCGCCGGCATCACCCCGAGATAGTGAAATGCGGTCGCCCGGCTGGTGCGGATGGAGTGCCACCAAGTGGTGGGATGAAATCGGTCGAGCTGAATCAGGCAGCCTCCCGTCATCAGCATCGCCATGAAAGAGCAGGCAAGCGCATTCATGTGCGTGACCGGCAGGGGGGTGGCGAGCCGGTCGCCGGCCCCGTCAAAACGGCAATAGCCGCCGAGGCTGGTATACAACCGCCCGATCTCGAGAAAATACTCGTTCGTCAGGATGCATCCCTTCGGCTTGCCGGTGGTTCCTGATGTGTACAAGAGCGCCGCTTCCCCCGCACCCGCTACTTGCGGCCCGGCCGGCCTGGCAAATGCCGCAATTTCCCCCTCAAGGACGTGCAGCGGCGTCGTGCCGGGAAGCGCCGCGCGCACATGAGCCGCAGCCCCAAGGTGCGTCACGGCAAGTGCCACGTCGGCGTGACCCAAGACGTAAGCTAGTTCGTCGACGCTCATGGCCGCGTTCAGCGGCACGGTGCTGACCTCTGCCTTGGCCAGGGCGAGAAAATAGAGAAAGAATTCCGGCCGATTGTCGAGGGCGAGGGCGACCCGGTGACCCGGTCCGTAGCCGGCCGTGCGCAATCGCGACGCCAGCGCCTCGATACGAGCGCGCGCCTCCCCATAGCTCAAGGTCAGCGAGCCATCCGCATAGTCCCGGCACGCGTCGGCGGGTATATGGAGGAAATCACGGCTCGGCCACGCCGCCGCGGTGATCTCGAAGGCTGCAGAAATCGATTGACTGCTGGAATTCGCCGCCATGTTGCCGTGCCGAAGGGATCGTTGACGCGCGAGCCTACAGGAAAACTCCTGCCATGCTATTCGCCGTCGAACTATTTTCCGATCCCGTACGCTGCGTTCGTTTCCCGGGTCGCGGCGGCGCCGGCTCCGGGTCTACTATGGTCGGATAACGATACTCGATGCGCAGGGGGAACGATGCAAAGCCACATGAAGGGACGGACACATCGGATTCGCGCGACCCGCGCAAGCGTAGCCATCATCGCCGCGGTGGGGCCCTGGGCTGCCTGCCTCGCGGCGGACGCCGGCGATGAAGACAGGCTTGCCGAGGTCGTCGTGACCGCCCAGAGGCGCGAGCAGAACCTGCAGGATGTGGGCACGTCGGTTACTGCCTTTGACGCCCATACGCTGGAGCAGCTCGGGTTCAAGGACGTCACGGACGTCGCGGGGCAGGTGCCCGGCCTGCAATACAATCAATACGGCGCGACGGTGACCATCTACAACCTGCGCGGCGTATCGCAGAATGACTTCAGCGATCACCAAGAGGCGCCGATTGCCGTGTATGCCGACGACGCCTACATCGGCTCGACCGGGGCGCTTGCCGGGTCGCTGTTCGACCTGCAGCGCGTCGAGGTATTGCGTGGGCCGCAGGGCACGCTGTTCGGG
>DASWEO010000367.1:0-8718 GCA_036394715.1 Steroidobacteraceae bacterium | reverse complement strand
ACAAGCGGCGCTTGATCGACCCTGCGTTCGTTGCATCGTTGGCGGCCAAGCTGCGCGCCGGGGGAGTATTGCGGCTCGCCACGGATTGGCAGGCCTATGCGGAACAAATGTTGGCCGTGTGCAATGCGAACTCCGAACTTGTCTCATTGAGCGCGGATGGTACCTATGTGCCGCGGCCGGAGTTCAGACCGCTGACGCGCTTCGAACGGCGCGGCGCTCGTCTGGGTCACGGTGTATGGGATCTGGCGTATGCCAAGCGGCACACCTAACTGCATCAGCGCAGGGCCTGGGGGGAGAGGGAGAGTCAAGGCAACGTAGGAAGCAGTTGCCTTGACTCTCCCTCTCCCCCCAGGCCTTTCGCGCTGGGCCAGTTAACATTCCTGTGCAGGAGACGAGCTCCGAGTCATCCTTACTGGTGCGTACCGTTCATCGGTTCGAGCGCTCGTCCGGAGGGGTAAGAAGCCTCAAGGCAACTGCTTCCTAACGTTGCCTTGAGGCTTCTTACCCCTCCGGGCGAGCGCTCCCGCTGCTACAGGAAGCTCCCGCGAATCCCGTCGATGATGAATTGCACGGCAAGGGCCGCAAGAATCACGCCGGACAGGCGGCTCACGACATTGGCGCCGGTCACGCCCAGCGCCCGCATCAGGCGCGGCGTGGCCAACATCAAGACCCAACAGACGGCGAGGACCAGCGCGACGACGCCCAGGAAGCCCGCGAACAACAGCGGCTTTGCACCCACCTCGCCGGCCGCGAGCAAAATGGTGGCAAGCGCTCCGGGTCCCGCGATGAAGGGAAACGCCAGCGGGAACACCGATATGTCCTCGCGCTTCTTGGCCTCCTCTTGTTCGGATGTGGTCGAGCGGGTGCCCGAGATGCGCGCGAACACCATGTCGAGCGCAATCAAGAACAGCAGGGTTCCGCCCGCGATGCGGAACGCATTAAGGGAAATCCCCATGACTCCCAAGAACTTCGCGCCCACCAATGCGAACAGCACGCAGATCGCCAGCGCGATCGCGGTCGCCTTGCCGGCCATTTTTTTCTTGAAGCCTGCGCTTGCGCCTTGCGTGAGGCCGGCGAACAAAGGGATGAGTGAGATCGGGTCGACCACGACGAAAAAGACGAGGAAGAATTTAATGAGCTGTTCGATCACTGGCGATGTTGCTGCGCGCAAAAATTACATATTGCGCGAATGACTCATTGGGAGTGAAATGGAGTTCGGGAGTTGGAATTGAGCATAGCAGACGGAGGCAGTGATGAACGCAATCAGGCCGGTCGTTGGGCAATGGTATCGGGGCGGTACCAACGAGCTCTTTGAAGTGGTCGCGATCGACGACCAAGACCAAACCATTGAAATTCAGTACTTCGACGGCACCGTCACCGAAGTGGATTTCGACTCCTGGAACGAGCAGCTGCTGGACGAACTCATCGATGCGGCCGATGCGCCGGAGGACTGGTCGGGCGCCGTGGATGTGGAAGCCGAAGATCTGGATCGCGAGTTCGAGGACAACGCGCGCAGCCTTTGGTCCACTCCGCACGATCGATCGCTGCGCCGCTGAGTTTCCCCGGAACTTGATTCTTCCGGCGCCGTTGCCTGAAGCCTAGGCTTTGGCGGCTTCGCGGGCACCCAGTTCATTCAGAGGTCTGCGCAGTATCAGCAGCAGGATCAGCCCCGGCACCGCGCTCAAGCAGGTGACGATGAAGAAATTCGCCCATCCGATCACAGGCACTATCGCTCCCGCGATCGCTCCCGTCACATTTCGCGGCAGGACCGCGAGCGCCGACAAGAGTGCGTACTGGGTCGCGCTAAAATCCGATGAGCAGAGCGACACCAAGAAGGCAACGAACGCCGCCTGGCCCATGCCGCCGATCATGGTATCCAGAGACGTTGCAAGGGCCAGCAGCCATAGTTTCTTGCCCGCGAGCGCCAGCCACATATAGAGCAAATTGGTGAGCGCCTGCCCGATGCCGAACACTAGAAGGGAGCGGAACGTTCCCCAGCGTAGATAAATCCAGCCGCCGAATGCCACGCCGATCATGGTGGAGATCGTCATGTTGACTTTGCCGGCAATGCTCAATTCGTGCAAAGAGAATCCGACGCCTCGGATCATGAAAGTGCTGTACAGGCTGAGCGCGAGAGCATCGCCCACTTTGTAGAGCAGGACGAGGGCCAGAAATCCCCAGATCCCCTTTTCCTTGAGCAGCGCGCGCAGGGGATGCCAGACCGCATCGGTCAAAGTGCGCGGCGGGTGACCCGGCGCGTCCGGCTCGGGCGCCCGGAGTGTCGCCAGCATGGTGGCCGCCATGAGGCAGGCCACGAATAGAAATGCCAGCTGCCAGCCCACACTGGCGGCAACATAGACCAGCACCGCGCCCGCGAGCATCGCCGCCGTGCGATAACCGAACGCGGCCGCCGCGGCGGCCAGACCGCGCTCGCTGGCCGGGATGGTGTCCACGCGATACGCATCGATCACGATGTCCTGCGAGGCCGACAGAAAAACGAGGAAGACGGCAATGGCGCCGAGCGCATAGGGTTCTTTCGTCGGGGAACTGAAGCCCATGACACCGATGCAAATGGCCAGACAAGCTTGAAAAATCAATATCCAGCCGCGGCGCCGGCCGAGGATCGGCGGCAGGTAGCGATCCAGAAACGGGGCCCACAAGAACTTGATGTTATAAGGCAGCGCGACCAGGGAAAAAATGCCGATGGCCTTGATGCTCAAGCCGGCGGACGCCAGCCACGCTTGCAAGGTGAAATTCGTCAGATTGAACGGCAGTCCGGAGGCGAAGCTCAAGAACAGAACGGCCGTCATGCGCTTGTCGCCAAGCGCTTGCAGCAACGTCGGTTTCTTCACCGCCGGGGTCAAACGGCAAGACTCGACATCATCGAGGTGGAAATTCCAGGCATGAGGCTAGATCCGGCCGCTATTGGACCGTCCCCATCAATTACGTTCAACATGACGATGCGCATGGCGCGCGATAGTATCAGGGCCCATGACCTTGGCATATCAGAGTGAATTCATCGATTTGTGCGTGCGGCAGGGCGTGCTGCGCTTCGGCAGCTTCACGCTGAAGTCGGGCCGCGAAAGTCCGTATTTTTTCAATGCGGGATTGTTCAGCACCGGCGCCGCCATCGGCGCGGTCGGGCGCGCCTACGCCGCGGCCATCATGGCCTCCGATGTCAAGTTCGATATGCTGTTCGGCCCGGCCTACAAGGGCATTCCCTTGGCCACCATCACGGCGGCGGCACTCGCGGAACAGGGGGGCCGGAATCTGCCGTATGCGTTCAATCGCAAGGAGTCCAAGGACCACGGTGAAGGGGGCAACATCATCGGCGGCCCCTTGAGCGGCGCCGTTCTGATCATCGATGACGTCATTACGGCGGGCACGGCGATCCGCGAATCCATCGATATCATTCGGGCGGCCGGCGCGCGGCCGGCCGGCGTACTGCTTGCCTTGGATCGCCAGGAACGCGGCCCGCAAAACCGCTTATCCGCCGTCCAGGAAGTCCGCGACCAGTATGGAATCCCGGTCGTGGCGGTCGTCAATCTGGCCGATTTGATGGAGCATATTTCGCTGCGGGGGCGCAAGGATGACCTCGTCCGTATGCAGGCCTACCGGGAGCAATATGGGGTCACAGATTGAGGCACAGGCCCTGGAAAACGCGGGGCGCTCCGCTCACAATGGCGGCCGCTCCTCTTGAGGATATTCGCTTGAAGAATGCCGCTTGGACCGCCCTCTGCGCCGTGATTCTGCTCGCCTCGCCGGGTTTTGCGGCCGGCGCCGGCGCATCGAGTGGCCGAACCCTCTATAAATGGGTGGACGCACAGGGGGTTACCCACTACGGTGATCGCATCCCGCCGGAGTACGCCGCGCAGGAGAAGCAGGTCATCAATTCTCAAGGCGTCGAGATCAGCCGTCTCGAGGCCCAGAAGAGTCCTGAAGCATTGGCCGCCGACGAGCAAAGGCGGGCCGAGGCCGAGCAGAGCCAGAACCGGGATCGGAACTTGCTGAATACCTATGGGACGGTGCAGGAAATCGAGCGCCTGCGGGATCAGCGGGTGACGCTGCTGGCCGATCAGATCAAGGTCACCTCGCAATTTCTCGACGTATTGAATGGGAAACTGAAGAAACTGCGTGACGGCAGCCTGCACTTCAAGCCGTACAGCAGCGACCCCCATGCCCCGGTCATGCCGGATCAGATGGCCGAGGACCTGGTGCGCGTCCGAAACGACATGCACACGCAAGAAGAAAACCTGCGTGAGAAGCGCAGCGAGGAAACGGGGATGAGCAAGAAATTCGACAGCGACATCGCGCGCTTCAAAGAACTGAAGGGCATCCATTGACGCTGAAGACTCGCGTTTTACTGGGCGTCACTGGCGGCATCGCCGCGTACAAAAGTCCGGATCTGGTGCGCCGGTTGATCGAGCGCGGCGCCGACGTGCAAGTGGTGATGACGGGCGCGGCGCAGCGATTCGTCTCTCCCATGAGCTTTCAAGCGGTATCGGGCCGACCGACCCGCAGCGATCTGTGGGACGACACGGCGGAGGCCGCCATGGGCCATATCGAGCTCGCGCGCTGGGCACAGGTGGTCCTGATCGCGCCGGCGAGCGCGGACTTCATCGCGCGGCTGGCCTGCGGGCGAGCCGACGATTTATTGGCCACCCTGTGCCTCGCCACCGAAGCGCCGATCGTTCTCGCGCCGGCGATGAACCGGGTCATGTGGGCCAACAAGGCCACTCAGGCCAATGTGGAAACTCTGATATCGCGCGGCATTCGCATTTTAGGCCCCGATTCCGGGAACCAGGCCTGCGGTGAAGTCGGCGCGGGCCGCATGTGGGAACCGGTGAAACTCGCGGAAAGCCTGCTGGAGGCGCCGGCGAACGCAGGTATTTTGGCAGGGCTCAATGTCTTGATCACGGCCGGGCCGACCCGCGAGCATCTCGACCCGGTGCGTTATCTCACCAACCGCAGCTCCGGGAAAATGGGATTTGCCGTCGCCGCCGCCGCGCGCGAGGCCGGTGCGCATGTCACCATCGTCACCGGACCGGTGCAATTGCCGACGCCCACCGGGATCACGCGCATCAATGTGGAAAGCGCGCGCGACATGTACGCCGCGGTCCACCGCCAGGTGGCGGATGCCGACATATTCATCGCCGCGGCGGCGGTGGCCGATTTCCAGCCTGTGGCCGTCGCCAAACAGAAGATCAAAAAACAAGGTGTGTCGGTCAAACTCGATCTCGAGCCCGCGCCCGACATCATCAAGTCGGTCGCCGATATGGCCAAGCGCCCGTACGTGGTCGGCTTCGCGGCGGAAACCAACGACGTCGAGGAGAACGCGCGCATCAAGCTCAAGCGCAAGAGGCTGGACATGATTGCGGCCAACCAGGTCGGCGACGGGATTGCGTTCGATTGCGACGATAACGCGCTGACCGTCATTTGGCCCGGCGGCAAGGTCGAGGTCGCGCGCGGACCCAAAATCGAAGTTGCGCGCCAGCTCGTTGCCTTGATCGCTCAACGCTTGCCGCCGCCCGACGGCAGCCCGCGGCGCGGTCCGCGCAAACGCCGGATCGCCGCCCTGCCGCGCGATCGCGTGCGCGCCCGGCGCGTGAGGCGCTGACGGCGTGCAGCGCACCGTCAAGCTGCGGATCTTGGATCCGCGCATCGGCCGAGAATTTCCCTTGCCGCAGCATGCGACCGCGGGCTCCGCCGGCATGGACTTGCGCGCCTGCATCGACGCCCCGCTGGCGCTCGAGGCCGGCGCCGCCGAGCTGATTCCGACCGGCATTTCGATCTACATCGCGGATCCGGCGCTGGCCGCCGTGCTGCTGCCGCGCTCAGGCCTGGGACATAAGAACGGCATCGTGCTCGGCAATCTGGTCGGCCTGATCGACTCGGACTATCAGGGGCCGCTGATGGTGTCGGTGTGGAATCGCGGCGCCGCGCCCTTCACCATCAACCCCGGCGACCGTATCGCGCAAATGGTGTTCGTGCCGGTGGTGCAGGTGGGATTCGACGTGGTCGAGGATTTCTCGGCGACGCCGCGCGGAACGGGCGGGTTTGGGAGCTCGGGGCACTCGTAGCGGACCGAGGCAATTGGTTCGCCACCCACCGGAATCAAGGCGCGTGACATCGAGTCGCTTTGCCATCAACCTCGTAACTGCTCGCTCGCCAGCGAAATGCAGCTAGAGACTTGTTGCCGCGCTGGTCATGCTTACGGGCATGGCAATCCGGGATTGGCCGATCGATGAACGACCGCGCGAGAAGCTGCTCGAGAAGGGGCCCGCGGCGCTGTCCGACGCGGAACTGCTGGCGATCTTGCTGCGCACGGGAACGCCGGGGCACTCGGCGCTCGATCTTGCGCGTGCCCTGCTCCAGAGTTTTCACTCCCTGCGCAAGCTGATCGCGGCCGATCGGCAGAGATTCTGCGCAGAGCGCGGACTCGGGTTGGCGCGCTTCGCGGAGTTACAGGCGGCGGTCGAGATCGCGAGAAGGCAGCTGTCGGAGACCCTGCGGGCCGGCCCCTCGCTCGCCAGCCCACGGGCAACCCGGGACTTTCTCTCCTCGCAGCTGCGCGATCTCGAGCACGAAGTGTTTTGCTGCCTCTACCTCGACAAGCGCCATCGCCTGATTCAATACCAGGAATTGTTTCGCGGCACGATCGACGGCGCGAGCGTGCATCCGCGCGAAATCGTGAAGCTGGCTCTGCAGCGCAACTCGGCCGCGGTGATCATTGCGCACAATCATCCTTCCGGCGTCCCTGAACCGAGCCAGGCCGATGAATTGATCACCCAGCGGGTCAAGGAGGCGCTGGCGCTGGTCGACATTCGCCTGCTGGACCACATCATCATCGGGGACGGCGCGAGCGTGTCGCTGGCGGAACGCGGGCTTGTCTAGGCAGGGGATGCCTTCGCACGAGGTATCGTCCGGTGCGCCGAGCCCTCGCCTTTCTTTAACTCCACGCCTCTTTAGCCCGTCGCTCCTCTTTAACCCATTGAATTTATTTGATTAATTGTTTGTAGGTTGCCTGACCGGAGGCAGCCTGGTATAAAGCGCGGCTGTTCTTAGGGTTCCATAGTTTCAAAGGTTTACGCCATGTCGCGAGTCTGCCAGGTCACGGGCAAAGGCCCAAAAACAGGTAATACGGTTTCCCACGCGAACAATCGCAAACGGCGCCGTTTTTTGCCGAATTTGCATACTCACCGCTTCTGGTCGGAAACGGAGAAGCGGTTCCTGAGCCTGCGGGTGTCGACTCGCGGCTTGCGCACCATCGAGAAGCGCGGCGTGGACGTGGTGGTTGCGGATCTGCGCGCCAAGGGCGTCAAGGTTTAAGGAGCAACTCATGCGCGACAAAATCAAACTGGTTTCTTCGGCGGGCACCGGACATTACTACACGACCACGAAGAACAAGCGCCTGCACCCCGACAAATTGGAAACGAAGAAATTCGATCCGGTCGTGCGCAAGCACGTCCCTTACAAAGAATCGAAGATCAAGTAGCGCCCGCCGCCCGAGCCTCACACGCCCGAGCTCCCTGAAGTAGAAACGACGAGACGCGGTATCGCGCCCGCCTTGACGGAGCGGCGCGTGCTCGACTTCATCGTACGCGATCGGCGCTTGCGCTGGCCCATCGCCGCCAACCTCGAAGCGGCCGTCCGCGACCAGACCGTGCGCGCCATCGACCGGCGCGCGAAATACATCTTGATCCGGTTCGACGCCGGCACCTTGATCCTGCATCTCGGCATGTCGGGCAGCCTCCGCCTGGTCAAAGCCGAGACGCCGCTCAAGACCCATGACCACTGGGACATGCGAATGGAGGGCGGATGGGTGCTGCGATTTCACGATCCACGGCGCTTCGGCAGCCTGCATTGGACTCAAGGCGATCCCGCGCTGCACCCGCTGCTCGCCAAGCTGGCGCCGGAACCCTTGAGCCGTGAATTCGACGGCGAGTATCTGCACCGCGCGACCCGCAAGCGCAGCGTCGCCATCAAACACCTCATCATGAATTCCCAGGTCGTCGTGGGAGTGGGCAACATCTATGCGAGCGAGGCCTTGTTTCGGGCGCGGGTTTCGCCGCGCCGCGCGGCCCGCCGCCTCACCCGTCAAGAGGCGACAAAGCTCGCGCAGGCCATCAAGGACGTGCTCGGCGAGGCGATCAAGATCGGCGGCACAAGCTTGCGCGACTACGTCAATGCCGACGGCGTTCCCGGGTATTTCCGCCAGAAGCTATTCGTGTATGAACGGGCGGGAGAGGCTTGCCGCGTCTGCAGGTCCGCCGTCAAGCAGTTCGCCCAGGGCCAGCGCTCCACGTACTGGTGCTCGACCTGTCAACGCTGAGCCGATAGGAAATTCACCGCCCGGCGACGGAGTCAGTACACCAGTCCCACACCCTCGCCGCGCGGATCGGATGCCGCGTCCACCTTGCCGGTGGCGTAATCCCAGGTGATGACCTGCATATTGCCCCACCGCCGCCCGGACACCTTGAGCGTATGTCCCATGGCCTCTAGCTCCTTGATCTCCGCGTCGGTCAGCGCGCCCTGTTCATAGTCGACTTCATCCGGCAGGTACTGATGGTGGTAGTGCGGATATTTGACGATGTCCGCCGCGTTCATGCCGTCCAGATAATTGAGCGTCCCCAGCAGCACCATGCTGATGATGTAGCTGCCGCCGGGCGAGCCCACGATCATCATGCCTTTCGGCGTCTCGACGAAGGTCGGCGACAT
>DASWEO010000366.1:0-5592 GCA_036394715.1 Steroidobacteraceae bacterium | reverse complement strand
CCGCCCCGCGCTGTCCGCCATCGCGGCGTCCTTTGCCCAGGGACTGCAGATGACGAATATTCTCAAGGACGTGTGGGAGGACCGCAGCCGCGGCGCGTGCTGGTTGCCGCAGGATGTGTTCACGCCTCATGGAGTCGATCTCGCCCTGGTCTCGAGCGAGCCCTTTGATCCGCGGTTCGGCGCCGCCTTTCGCGAGCTCATCGGCGTGGCTCATGCGCATCTGCGTAACGCGCTCGACTACACCCTATTGATTCCAAGCGAGGAGACCGGCATACGCCGATTCTGCTTGTGGGCGATCGGGCTCGCCGTCCTGACGCTGCGCAAGATCGAGCACAATCCGCGCTTTACGGCCGGCGTCCAGGTGAAGGTGACGCACTCCGCTGTCGCCATGATTAGGGCTTTGACGAATGTCGCAGGACGCAGCAACTGGATACTGCGCGCCCTGTTTGCGGTGGCTGCGCGCGGGCTGCCGCTCGCGCACCTCTCCGAGCTGCGCCGACCGCACCCGGCGCAGGTCATCCTTGAGGATGCACCGGTCGACGAACCCGAATTCACGTCGCGGCCCGAATTCACGTCGCAGCCCGAATTCACTTCGCGGCGCTCTTACGGGAATTCAGGGTCGTGAACCGCATCGCACCGAAGCCGGGTTCGCACCCGGCACCGCTGTCCGATGCGCGCGGCGATGTCGTGTCGCACACCCTGCGGCGGGTGACGGATTCGCCTTTGGATCGCGCCATCGTGGACGCCCGAGAGGCGCTGGCGGCGCGGCAGGACGCCCAAGGATACTGGCTGTTCGAGCTCGAGGCCGACTGCACCATCCCGGCCGAGTACATCATGATGATGCACTTCTTGGACGAGATCGACGCTGCGCTCGAGACGAAGCTCTGTCGATATCTCCGCGCCGCGCAGGCCGAACACGGCGGTTGGCCGCTCTATCAGGGCGGCGATTTCAATATCAGCTGCTCGGTCAAGGCCTACTATGCACTGAAGCTCGCCGGAGACAGTCACGACGCGCCGCACATGGTACGGGCGCGCACGGCCATATTGCAGCGCGGCGGCGCAGCCTCGGTCAATGTGTTCACGCGGATCGCTCTTGCGCTGTTCGCGCAATTGCCCTGGCGCGGCGTGCCCTACATTCCCGTCGAAATCATGCTGCTGCCGCGATGGTTCCCATTTCATCTCGACAAGGTCGCCTATTGGTCGCGCACGGTCATGGTTCCGTTGTTCATTTTGTGTACCCGCAAGCCCGTCGCCAAGAATCCGCGCAAGGTACACATCCGCGAGCTGTTCACGACTCCACCCGAGAAGGAACGGGACTATTTCCGGCGCTCGGGATTCCTGGCCAAGGCATTCCTGGCCGCCGATCGGCTGGGCCGCATGATCGATCCCCTGATTCCGGCGCGCATGCGCGAGCATGCCACCCGCCTGGCGGAAACCTGGACGCTGGAGAGGCTCAACGGCGAAGACGGCCTGGGCGCCATCTTTCCCGCCATGGTCAACGCCCTGGAAGCCATGGTGATACTGGGCTATCCGGAAGATGACCCGCGGCGCGTTACAGCGAAACGCGCACTGCAAAAGCTCGTCGTCGAAGGCCCATCGAGCGCCTACTGCCAGCCCTGCGTCTCACCGATCTGGGACACGGCGCTCGCGAGTCTGGCGATGCAGGAGACCGGCGATGCCGCTGCCTTCGAGGCCTCGATCCGGGCGCTCGATTGGCTCAAGGGTCGCCAGCTTCTCGACGAACCCGGAGACTGGCAGGTGAATCGCCGGGGATTGGCCGGCGGCGGTTGGGCGTTTCAGTTCGCGAATAGCTACTACCCGGATCTCGATGACACGGCCGTGGTCGCGTGGTCCATGCATCAGGCGCGCGATTCGGACCGCTACGCCGAGAGCGTGCGCCGCGCCCTGGATTGGTTGGTCGGAATGCAGAGCAAGGACGGCGGCTTTGCCGCCTTCGATGCCGACAACACCTCTTACTACCTCAACATGATTCCCTTCGCCGATCATGGCGCGCTTCTCGATCCCCCCACCAGCGATGTCACGGCGCGGGTGGTCACGGTGCTGGCACGCATCGGCCGGCCGCACGACAAGCAGGCCTTGGATAGGGCGATCGACTATCTGCGCCGGCAGCAGGAATCCGACGGATCGTGGTTCGGCCGCTGGGGCACCAACTATATCTACGGCACCTGGTCGGTGTTGACGGCCCTCGCGCAGGCGCACATCCCGCACGATGATCCCGCGGTACGGCGCGCCGCCCAATGGCTCAAGCTCAAGCAGAACGCCGACGGCGGCTGGGGCGAGAGCAATGACACCTACCTCTGCGCGCCCGGCGAAGCCGTGCATTTCCCGAGCACCGCCTTCCAGTCAGCCTGGGCGCTTCTGGGATTGCTCTCCGCGGGTGAGGTCCAATCGGACGCCGTCCGACGCGGCACGGAGTTCCTGATGCGCACGCAGCAGGCGGATGGGCTGTGGAGCGACCCGAGCTTCACGGCGCCCGGCTTTCCGCGAGTCTTCTATTTGAGATATCACGGCTATTCCGCGTATTTCCCGCTCTGGGCGCTGGCGGCGTACCGCACACTGACGCGTCGCGGAATCGCTCATTGAATGGGGTGGGCGTCGTCGCGGCGCTCGACGCGGAGGCACGCACCCTGGGGCCGGCGGTGCGGCGGGACGACGGTTTGTTTTTCTTGAGCGATGGGGCACTGCTCGCCGTCAGCGGCATGGGCGCAGCCCTGGCGGCGATTGCTGCGCGTAACCTCATCGATGCCGGTGCGGCTGCCTTGATCAGTTTCGGACTGGCCGGTGGACTCGATCCCCTTTTGAGCGCAGGCACCGTCGTCCTGCCGAGTGAAGTCATTTCGCGCGACGGCACGCGGTTCTTGACCTCGAGGGTTTGGCGCGAGCAGCTCTCTGCCGCCGTCGCGAAGCAGCGTCCGGTGGACGCCGGCGCTCTGCTCACCAGCTCAGCGCCGATCGGCGCGGTGGCGGAGAAGGCCGCGGCTTTTCGAGAAACCGGCGCGGTTGCCTGCGATATGGAGAGCTTCCACGTGGCAGAAGTGTCCGCCGCTCACAACCTGCCGTTCATCGCCGTGCGTGTGATCGTGGACAGTGCAGAGGATGTGCTGCCGAGGGCGGTCGTGGCGGCAAGCCGTGACGGTCAAGTCAACATGCGGCGCCTCATCGGCGGTCTCGCCGCGGCGCCCCTCGACCTCATCGCGTTGATCCGTCTGGCGAGAGCGTACCGGGCGGCGACTCGCTCGTTGACCGCGGTCGCCGGCGCTCGCATCGCATGAAGGCGCTGGTCACCGGTGCAACCGGTTTCGTCGGTGCGGCCGTCGCAAGGGCCTTGAGTGCGGCCGGTTGGCAGGTGCGAGTGCTGGCGCGCAGCGGGTCGAACCGGAGCAATCTGCAGTCGCCCGCCTGGGAAGTCGTGGAGGGTGATCTCGCGGACTTGCAGTCGCTCGAACGAGCGCTCGAAGGCTGCACGGGGTTGTTTCACGCCGCGGCCGACTATCGGTTGGGCGCGCGCGATCCTACACAGCTCTATCGCACCAATGTCGAAGGAACCCGCCGCATCTTGAGCGCCGCCCGCACGGCGGGAGTTACGCGAATCGTCTACACGAGCAGCGTCGCGACCATAGGCATTCCGTCGGACGGTTCGCCGGGGGACGAGCGAACTCCCGTGGCCGAAAGCCACATGATCGGCCACTACAAGCGCTCGAAGTACCTCGCGGAAGAAGTGGCACGGGACGCGGCACGGACGGGCATGTCAGTGGTCATCGTGAATCCATCGACGCCGGTCGGCCCGGGCGATATAAAGCCCACGCCGACCGGACAGCTCGTGCTCGATGCCGCGTCCGGCCGGATGCCCGCGTATGTGGACACCGGACTCAACATCGTGCATGTGGACGACGTTGCGGCCGGACATCTGCTGGCGTTCGAGCGCGGTCGAGCGGGTGAACGCTACATTCTGGGCGGCGAGGATATGACTTTGCAGACGATTCTCGGGCAGATCGCGCGCCTCGTCGGGCGCGCGCCCCCGCGCATCCGTCTGCCGTATGCCGCGGTGTTGCCCGTTGCCTATCTTGCAGAAGGCTTCGCCAAAATCTCGGGCCGCAGCGGCCGCGTGACGCTCGAAGGAGTGCGCATGTCGCGCAAGCGCATGTTCTTCTCGAGCGCCAAGGCAGTCAGCGAGCTGGGGTACCGTTGGCGTCCGCCCCTCCAGGCGTTCGAGGATGCGTTGCGGTGGTATCGCGAGCGCGGCCTACTATCCTGATCGCGGCTCGTGCCGCCAGCGCCTTCGGTCAAATGCCGGCCGGCAGCACCCGGTATGCAAATTTTGCAAGAACCGGCACCAGCCGCGGGCGCAGCAGGCGCGCGTCGTAGTGTTCCATGCGCCGGTCGTTCTCGCTGAGGCACACTTCCAGCAGCGAATGCAGAGTGACGGATTCGCCCACGTCTTGATGCGCGCTCATCGTGAAGTTGTCGCCGGAATCGCTCGCGCCGCCCATGGTGCGCGCCGTCTTGATGCGACTCGCCACCTGCTTCAGGATGATCCAAGCGCAGCGCAGCCTGAACGCCGGCCGCTTCCACCATGGGAGTTGTGAACGGCGATACTTCACCCAGTTGACGAAGAACAGGATGTGACGCGCCTCCTCCTGCACGACGGGTTCGAAGATCGCAATCAACTCCGGCCCGAAGTAGCCTGATTTCTGCGCCAGCGCGAACAGGCCGAAGGCGAAAAAAGAATCGAAGCATTCGCCGAATCCGGCGAACAGAAAATCGTTCTCGAGGGAGTGCGGTTCGAAGCGCGGCGGCATTTCCACCTTGATCCGATAATGCGAAGTGAGCGCGACCAGCAAACGTGCGTGGCGATTCTCCTCGAAGCCCTGCATCTCGATGGCCTTGCGGATCTCGGGATCCGGCTCGAGCCGTGCCGCCGCGGCAACCGTGTTGGATGTGATGTTTTCGGTGGCCACGGCTTCCTGCCAGAACGGCAGAGCGGTGAGCCGCGCCCGGCTCGGCTCCGCCAATGTCGGCCAGACGATCGATTCGGGAACGAAGTCTACATGGGAGTCGAGAAAGAACCGGGCGAGAATTTGCCGGTGCTCTTGCGAGCCTATTTGAATCGTCGGCGCGGCTGCGCTCATCATCCAATCCTCACGATCTGAGTCAATTCCCACGCTGGCGCTGGTGCTTCGCGAGCGGCTATCATTCCTACATGGATGAATTTCACGACAATTCAAGTATGGCCGCGGATGCCGATTCTCTCATTCTGGTCGATGAATCCGATCACGGAGTCGGGCACTTGAGCAAGGTGCTGTGCCATGAGGGCCGCGGCGTCCTGCACCGGGCGTTTTCATTGCTGATATTTAATGGCCGCGGCGAATTACTGCTGCAGAAGCGGTCGGCATTCAAACGCCTGTGGCCGTTGTATTGGTCGAATAGCTGCTGCAGCCATCCGCGCAGCGCCGAGACCATGGAGGCGGCGATCCACCGCCGCCTGTATGAGGAACTCGGGCTGCGCTGCCCGCTGCATTTTCTGTTCAAGTTCCAATACCAGGCGCAATTCGACGAAACAGGCGCCGAAAA
>DASWEO010000365.1:0-2200 GCA_036394715.1 Steroidobacteraceae bacterium | reverse complement strand
ATGGACCGCGATTTCCTGATCGATTTGTTTTCCGACTTCGGTCCCGTCACGATCCGGCCGATGTTCTCGGGCTTCGGCATTTCAGCCGACGGGATCAACTTCGCCATGGCGCTGCGGGCCGGTCTCTATTTCCGTGCCGATGATCAGACCGTTCCACAATTCGAAGCCGAGGGATCGAAGCCGTTTCAGTACCAGACCCGGGCCAAGAGCGTCACGGTCAACTCCTATTGGCAATTGCCGGCGCGGCTTTTTGACGATCCGGAGGGATTGACCGGTTGGGCCCGAGCGGCACTGGCGGCGGCCCAGCGCGCGGCCATGAAGAGGCGTCCGAAAGCGCGCAAGCGAGCGAAGGTAGCGGCGAAAAAGGCTGCCACGAGCAAGCAAGTGCCTAAAAAGAAAAAGGTAGCAAAGAAAAAGACAGCAAAGAAAAAGCGGACGTCATCCTGAGGAGCGCGCTCTGCGCGCGTCTCGAAGGATGGCCGCGCGCACCGTCCCATGTCATCCTTCGAGGCTCGCCGAAGAGGCTCGCACCTCAGGATGACGCTTCGGCGATTGGCTCAAGCCATCTGGCACTGGATCGCGGCAGCGTATTCCGGGTCGGCTTCACAGATCACGCGGTTTGGGCCGTTGCGCTTGGCGGCGTAGAGGCAGGCATCGGCGCGTTCGGGCGTTCGCAGGACCTCAGACGCGGGCGCGAACGGGTCGCAACAGGAACGCCGGAAGATGCGAGTGATCGGCGGGCTCCGACGATGGTTCGGGCGAGGTTTGCGGTGCGACTGCCCGGCCGATCGACGGCGCGCGTGAGGCCGGCGGAGCGGAGGGCGGCGCGGTGAACGCAGCCACGGGTGGCTGCGGCTGCGGGCCTGAACCGCGGTCTCCCCGAGAACGTGGGGGTTCGCGTTCCCTGCGGGGCTTGCGGCCGCCGCGCGAGCCTTCGCGCGAACCTTCCTTGGCCCCTTCTCGCTTAGTCCCTTCTCGTGCACGGGTCTCGCGCGTTCGTCCCGCTTCGTTGCCGGAGGGCGCTGCTGGAGTTTCGCCCGATTGGGTGCTGCCGCCGCCCTCGGCGCGGGGAATGGTTTGACCGATCAGCTTTTCAATCGCGACGATGGATTTCTGGTCGAGCGGGGTAACGATGGAGATTGCGGTGCCGGCGCGTCCCGCGCGTCCGGTGCGGCCGATGCGATGGACGTAGTCGTCGGCATGGTGGGGGACGTCGAAATTGAAGACGTGACTGGTCGCGGGAATATCGAGGCCGCGGGCGGCGACGTCGGAAGCGACCAGCAGCGGAATTTCGCCCTTGCGGAATTGATCGAGTGCCGCGGTGCGTGCCGGCTGATCCATGTCGCCGTGCAGGGCGCCAACGCTGAAGCCATGTTTCTGCAGCGATTTGTACAATAGCGCCACTTCGCGCTTGCGGTTGCAGAAGATGATTGCGTTCTGGAGGTCCTTGGCGTCGCGAAGCAGGCGGCGCAGCGTTTCCCGCTTCTCATGCGGCTCGCGGCCGACGCTGACCTGGAACTGGGCCACGCCCACGGCCGTGGTCGCGGGTCGCGAAACTTCGATCTTTTCGGGATTGTGCAGGAAGGTTTCGGTGATGCGTCTGATCTCGGGCGGCATCGTCGCGGTGAAGAACAGTGTCTGCCGCGTAAACGGAACCAGCTTGCAGATGCGCTCGATGTCCGGAATGAAGCCCATGTCGAGCATGCGGTCGGCTTCGTCGATGACCAGCAGTTCGACCCCGGTCAGCAGGAGCCCGCCGCGCTCGGTATGATCGAGCAGCCGGCCGGGGGTTGCGATCAAGACGTCGACGCCGCGCGTTAATTTGGAGTCCTGGTCGCCGAATGAAACCCCGCCGATCAGCAGCGCGACATTGAGTTTCTGGCCGGCGCCGTATTTGTCGAAACTCTCCTTCACCTGGGCGGCGAGTTCGCGGGTCGGCTCGAGGATGAGGGTGCGGGGCATTCGGGCCCGCGCGCGCCCCTTTTCCAGCAGGGTGAGCATCGGAAAGACGAAGGCAGCGGTCTTGCCTGTGCCGGTCTGGGCGATGCCGAGAACGTCTCGGCGGGCCAGAACATGGGGAATCGCCTGTTCCTGAATGGGGGTAGGGGTGGTGTAACCGGTGGCCGCGACGGCGGCGAGCACCTTGTCGGACAAGCCGAGATGGGAAAAAGACATTGAGCCTCTGGTAGAAACCGCCGCT
>DASWEO010000364.1:0-9499 GCA_036394715.1 Steroidobacteraceae bacterium | reverse complement strand
AAATAGAACCCGCTGACGGCGGCCGTCGGAAACATCGCAAAGGATTCGGTCAATCGGATGCCCGCGTTCCGTTCCGGATCGAGCAGCTGCCAGAGAGTCCCTTTCTCGGTGTGCTCGGGACAGGCCGGATATCCCGGGGCGGGACGAATGCCTTGGTACTCCTCACCGATGAGCGCGGCGCCATCGAGTTTTTCGTGGGGGGCATAGCCCCAGAGGTCGCGCCGCACCCGCTCATGCATCCGCTCGGCCAAGGCCTCCGCCAGTCGATCGGCCAGCGCCTTGAGCATGATGCCGCTGTAGTCATCGTGCGCGGCTTCGAAACGCGTCACGTGTTCGTCGATGCCTATCCCTGCGGTCACGGCGAACGCTCCCACGTAATCGGCGCGGCCGCAGCTCATGGGCGCGACGAAGTCCGCGAGGCAGGATTGTGCTTGATTCTGCGGCTTGGACTTTTGCTGCCGTAGTTGATGCAGCCGAACCTTGACGGTGTGGCGGGTGTCGTCGGTGAACACCGCGATGTCATCATCGCCGGTGCTGTTGGCCGGGAAGAATCCCACCGCGGCTCGGGCCCGCAGCCATTTCTCCTCCACCAGTTGTTTCAGCATGCGTGTCGCATCGGCATACAGGTTCGACGCGGCTTCGCCGACCACGGGATCCCGCAGGATGTCGGGAAACTTACCCGCAAATTCCCATGCGTTGAAAAACGGCATCCAGTCGATATACGGCAGCAATTCGTCGAGCGGATAGTCGTCGAAGGCGCGTACCCCCAGGAAACTGGGCGCGGGCGGCACGTAGACGGACCAGTCGATTTTGAGCTTCTTCGCCCGTGCCTGCGGCAACGATAGCTGTGGCGCTTTGGCGCTCTTGTTGCGGTGCTGCTCGCGGCGCCGCTCATGCTCCGCCTTGATGCCCGCGATATAGGCGTCGCGGGTGCTCTTGGTCACCAGCTGCTGGCATACGCCGACCGCGCGCGACGCATCTTTCACGTAGACCACGGCGCCCTGGTAGTGCGGATCGATCTTCACTGCCGTGTGCGCGGGAGACGTCGTGGCGCCGCCGATCAACAGCGGTTGCGTGTAGCCCAGGCGCTGCATTTCTTTGGCCACATGCACCATTTCATCGAGCGACGGAGTAATCAATCCGGACAATCCGATGAGATTGGCGCCTTCGCGGGTCGCAGCCTCGAGAATTTTCTCGCAGGAGGCCATCACCCCCAAGTTCACGACTTCAAAGTTATTACACTGCAATACCACGCCGACGATGTTCTTGCCGATGTCGTGGACGTCGCCTTTGACGGTGGCGATCACCACCTTGCCGTTGGAGCGGCTCGTTCCGTCCTTCTCCTTCTCGATATAGGGAATCAGCGCGGAGACCGCTTTTTTCATGACCCGCGCCGATTTGACGACCTGCGGCAGGAACATCTTGCCGGCGCCGAACAGGTCGCCGACCACGTTCATGCCGTCCATCAACGGCCCTTCGATGACGTCGAGAGGCCGCTTGGCCCCGAGCCGCGCCTCTTCGGTGTCCTCGAGAACGAACTCGTCGAGACCCTTCACCAGCGCGTGTTGCAGGCGCTGTCCCACGGGGAGCTTCCGCCACTCGAGATCATCGCCACGCCTTGCGGCGCCCGCGCCGCCCTTGAATTGCTCGGCAATCTCCAGCAGCCGTTCCGTGGCATCGGCGCGCCGCGCGAGAATGACGTCCTCACAGCGTTCGCGGAGGTCGGCGGGTATGTCCTCGTAAATCGCGAGCTGGCCCGCGTTGACGATACCCATGGTCAAACCGGCGCGAATGGCGTGGTAGAGAAATACCGAGTGCATGGCCTCGCGCACCGGGTCGTTGCCGCGGAACGAAAACGACACATTGCTGACGCCGCCGCTGACATGCACCGCGGGCATGCGCTGCTTGATGGCGGCCGCGGCTTCGATGAAATCGAGGCTGTAGCGATTGTGTTCCTCGATGCCCGTCGCCACGGCGAATATGTTGGGATCGAAGATGATGTCTTCGGGCGCAAATCCGATGCGTTCCGTCAGCAGCCCGTAGGCACGTTCGCAAATCGCCACCTTCCGATCGAGCGTGTCGGCCTGACCCTGCTCGTCGAAGGCCATGACGACCACGGCGGCGCCATAGCGCATCACCTTGAGCGCATGCGCCAGGAATGCTTCCTCGCCCTCCTTCAGGCTGATCGAATTGACGATGGCCTTGCCCTGCACGCATTTGAGGCCCGCTTCGATCACCGACCATTTGGACGAATCGATCATGACGGGTACGCGCGCAATATCCGGTTCACCGGCGATGAGGCTCAGGAACTTCGTCATGACCGCCGGAGAATCGAGCATGCCCTCATCCATGTTCACGTCGATGATCTGCGCGCCGTTGGCCACCTGCTGCCTCGCGATGTCGACCGCCGCCGCGTAGTCGCCTCCCTCGATGAGCTTGCGAAATTTGGCAGATCCCGTCACGTTGGTGCGCTCACCGACATTGACGAACAAGCTGTCCGCGTGGATGTGCAGCGGTTCCAGCCCGCTCAGGCGGCAGGCTCGCACGATGTTCGGCAACGCGCGCGGCGGCAGGTGCGAGACGGCGCCAACCACGGCGCGAATGTGGTCGGGCGTGGTGCCGCAACAGCCGCCCACCATATTGACGAACCCGCTGGCCGCGAATTCGCCTAGGATCCCGGCTGTCTGCTGCGGAGTTTCGTCGTATTCGCCGAATGCATTCGGCAATCCCGCGTTCGGGTAGGCGCATACATAGGTATCCGCGATTTGCGCCAGCTCCTCGATATACGGGCGCAATTGCTTGCCGCCGAGCGCGCAATTCAGACCGACGACGGCGGGCCGCGCGTGACGTATGGAATTCCAGAACGCCTCGGTGGTCTGCCCCGACAAGGTCCTGCCCGACGCGTCGCTGATCGTACCCGACACGATGATGGGCAGATCGGCTTGCAGCTCGTCGAGGACTGCACGCACCGCGTACAGGGCCGCCTTGGCATTCAAGGTGTCGAACACCGTTTCGATCAGAATGAGATCGACGCCGCCCTCGATGAGGGCGCGAGCAGCCTCAGAGTAGCCGGCAACCAGCTCATCGAAATTGATATTGCGAAACCCCGGGTCGTTGACATCGGGAGACAGCGACGCGGTGCGGCTGGTCGGACCCAGCGCTCCGGCAACGAATCGCGGCTTGCCGGTCTCGGCGGTCACCTCGTCCGCAACCCGGCGCGCCAGCCGCGCCGCCGACTGGTTGAGCTCACCGACCAATGATTGCATTCCGTAGTCCGACTGCGACACGGCGTTTGAATTGAACGTATTGGTGGAGATCACATCCGCACCCGCGAGCAGATACTCGCGATGAATGGCCCCGATGATGGCGGGTTGTGTGATCGACAACAGGTCATTGTTGCCGCGTAAATCGCTGCGCCATGCCGCGAATCGTTCGCCCCGGAATTGCGCCTCGCTCAAGGCGTGTCGCTGAATCATCGTGCCCATGGCGCCGTCGAGAATCACCAGGCGCTCTTGCAGGAGCGCCAAGAACACTTTTGCCCGAGCAACCTGCTGCCCTGTCGCCATGTCAGGCCACCTGCGCTTCGACCGATCGAGGCCGGAGACCCAAGGCATGGCAAATGGCGTAGGTCAGTTCCGCGCGATTCAGCGTATAGAAATGGAATTCCTCGACGCCGTGCTCGCGCAGGCGCTGGACCTGTTCGATCGCCACGTTCGCGGCAATCATCCGCCGCGTCTCCGCATCGTCATCCAATCCATCGAAGCGCTGGCGCAGCCATGCCGGCACGGACGCACCGCAACGATCGGCAAAGCGCAGCAGCTGTGGAAAACGCGTAATCGGCAAAATGCCCGGTACGAGCCGCGCGCGAATCCCCGCGGCGGCACATCGATCGCGATACCGCAAAAATACGTCTGTCTCGAAGAAAAACTGGGTGATTGCACGGCTGGCACCGGCGTCCACCTTGCGTTTCAAGTTCTCCAGGTCCGCATCGACGCTGCCGGACTCCGGGTGGCCTTCCGGGTACGCTGCCACCGACAGGTCGAATTTCCCGACTCCCGCGAGTCCCTCGACCAGATCGGACGCATAGGCAAAACCACCGGCGTAGGGACGATAGCGTCCGTCCGGCGACAGTTGGGCCGCAGGCGCATCGCCGCGCAAGGCGACTAAGTTCCGCACTCCCTGCTGCCAATAGTCCCGTGCGATGCGCAGCACCTCGGCGCGCGATGCGCCCACGCAAGTCAAATGAGGCGCCACCGTGAGATTGGTCTCGCGCAGGATTCGCAGCACGCAGTCATGTGTTCGGGTGCGTGTCGAGCCGTCCGCGCCGTAAGTCACCGACACGAAATTCGGCTGCAAGGGAGCGAGCCGCTGGACGGATTCCCACAGCTGCCGCCCCATGGGCTCATCGCCGGGGGGGAAAAACTCAAATGACACGGCCACTGGATTCGACACCGCACGCTCGCTCGGAGGTTCTCGACTGACAGGATGCAGGAGCCTAAGCTATGATCCAAGCTCATTATTCTCATACAAAGGATGAATTCAGCTCATGTCATCGACGGCATTGGAGCTTCGGCACCTGGAAACCCTGCTGGCGTTGGCCGAGTGCGGCAGCCTGTCAAAGGCGGCGGCACGCCTGTTTCTGACCCAATCCGCGCTGTCGCACCAGCTGAAAGCGCTCGAAAGTCACTATGGGGCGGCGGTGGTCGAAAAAAACGTGCGGCCCTTGAGGTTTACAGCCATTGGTCAGCGCTTACTCACCCTGGCGCGCGCGGTCTTGCCGCAGGTGGCCGAAGCGGGAAGGGACGTGGCCCGCCTGGCCCAGGGTCATGCCGGACCCCTGCGCGTGGCGGTGCAATGCCACAACTGCTTCGACTGGCTGATGCCGGCCATGGATGCCTATCGGTCTCTATGGCCGGAAGTCGAGCTCGACATCATCTCCGGCTTCGTCGTCGATCCGCTGCCGCTTCTCGATCGCGGCGAGGCCGAACTCGCCATCATCCATGATCCTCAGGCACCGCACCCGAACGTGGTTTTCAGCCCCCTGTTTCGCTATGAAAGCGTCGCACTGATGAGCCCACGACATCGGTTGGCGGCCAAGCCATGTCTCGAGCCGGCTGATTTCGCGGAAGAAACGCTGATCACCTATCCCGTGCCGGACGAGATGCTGGATGTGATGAAGCACTGTTTGACGCCGGCCGCGATCAACCCCAAACGGCGCACGGCCGAATTGACCGTGGCCATACTGCAGCTGGTCGCCAGCGGCCGCGGTATCGCCGCGCTGCCGTCCTGGACGGTGGGCAACTACATCGAGCGCGGTTATGTGGTGTCCCGCCCCATTGGCCAAAGCGGCCTGCGCTGCGAACTCTATGCCGCGACCACCCGCGCCGGCGCCGACGCCTCGTACATAAGAGAGTTCATCGCCTTGACCCGCACCCAGAGCCTCACCGAGTTGGCGGGAGTCTCGGCCCTATAGGCCTGCGGGTAAGACGGTGTCGGATCGGCAAAAGAACAGATGCGCGGGCAGAACGTTGAGGGGCTCGAACTGGTGGCGCACATAGCGAAAGATCCGCCGCAGATCTTGGAGAACACGGGTCGAAAACTGATAGACGAGAAAGGAACCGTGCGGTTCGAGCACACTCCACGTGCTGCGCAGGATGCGCTCGCGCACCGGCGCGGAAATGGTGCTGAAGGGAATGCCCGAGATGACGTAGCTCGCTCTCTCATGGCCGTGCTGCCGTAGGATCTCGACGACCGACTCCGCGGAAGCTTCGACCACGTGAAGGCGCTCATCCTCGGTCGTTGCGCGCAGGAAGCCCACGAATTCCGGATTGGTTTCTATGGCGATGAGGCTCGCGTCGGGGCGCATGCGCCGCAGGATTTCCGCCGTAATGCCGCCGACGCCGGGGCCGTATTCCACGATCACGCGTGCCCGCGCCCAGTCGATCGGCTCCAGCAGCTGTTTGATCAAGAACCGAGAGCTCGGAACGATCGAGCCGAGCATTCGGGGGTGGCGAAAGAAATTGCGCGCAAACAGCAAGGCAGGCCCGCTCGGCGTCCTGTTCGGGATGCGCTGTCTGTTCGATACGCTACGTTCCGTCCGGCTGGTGCTATTCATTTGAGAGAACTCTCGACATATCGTGTGTTAGTCCCCGGGCACGCGCCTCGCGTTCAATGGGCCGTGCGTGCCGCGACGTAAGACAATACCTACATGAAGATCATCATGATCGCTAATGGTGCGAAGGTGCCTTCCGCTCCTTATCATCATTCTTTCAATAAGGCGAAATCATCTCTCCAACTTAGTTTACGGGAATGTCATGACCACCAAACTACCTGCGGCAGTGACCGCCTATCTGGCCGCGGACAAAGCGCGAGACTTGGACAAGCTCTGCCAGTGCTTCACCAACGACGCACAGGTGCACGATGAAAGCCGCCAGTACCAAGGCCACGATTCCATACGGTCGTGGAAAGAGCAGGCCGACGCCAAGTACCAATATACCGTAGAACCTCTCGACGTGGCCGTCACCGAGAGGAACGTCAAACTGCACGCTCGCATAACCGGTAACTTCCCCGGCAGTCCCACCGAGCTCCATTACACCTTCGTGCTCGCAAACGGCAAAATCCAATCGCTGGCCATTCATTGAGCGTACCCGCGAACGGCGCCGCTCGCTGGAATTCGCTCACACGTCCGGCTGGGTCGATTTGCTTGCCGCGCGAATTTTGATGACCTTCGCGGTACGCAACCAGTCTTGATTGGCGGCACGACGGGTATCAGGCAGCTTTAGGTAGTACTGTAAGTGCGGATGAGTCTTAACGAAGACAAATAGTCTGCCTCTCGGCACTACGCGTTCAGTCATGTGCATCGCATCATAAACGGGGCTGCGGTAGGCTACTTTCAAGACCAAGACGCTGATGTCGGTCATTGTCGACAAATCATGTAGGAGTCGGGGTACGGGCCGTGACGCTGCCTGATCAATTGCGTGGAAGCCGGCGCCGAACGCGCGCTTCCAACCGCCGTGCGGTTGCGCCGAACAATCGTCTTCCCCAGCGATGGGCTTTGCGCTGCAGCTTGGCGCGTCGCTGTGTCAGTCGATGAACCAACCCGTCGACCGCGGCGCCCCCTGACCGGCCGTGTTGAATTATCTTGTCATGCAACAATGCCAGATCGTGATCATCGCCAAGACAGTCGGCCAGGCGAATTGATTTCTTACAAGTCTTGCCCAGGTGCTCGTGCATCAGCGGCGCAAGGAATTTTAGCTGGCCGGCGAAGTATTTCACTTGCTTGCGCCATTCGTGCAATCGATCGCGGCTGCGCTGCTGCTCGGCCGCCGTCATTGCACGGCGACACGTCCGATAAGCGCGCTTCACGGCTTTCGCGAGATCCGCTCCGGCCGGTTGCGACGGGGGCAGCGTGCGCATGTGCCGCGCCACTGCGCCCACCAACCGGGCGCTCGACAACAGCGCTTTGCGACGCAATTGCCCGCGCCGCTCGCGGCATTCCTGCCGCAGTGCCGAGCGGATCGATCTGTAAATCGCCTTGCCTCCGCCCGAGCGCGGGCAAAGGCCATCGAGCGCTTGCACTAGTACTGCGGCATCGCGCACGGCTACCAATGGCCGTGCGGCATCACGCAGCCGTGCATTCTCCCGATGATACGCATCCTCGCCCAAGGACTTGCGCAGCAGACGCAGCAGCGCGCGACAATGCTTCAAGCGCGCGCGTATGTCGTGAATGCACCGGTCTGAACGGTTCCCGTGTCTCAGCCCCCGGACGGCTCGACCGAGTTCCTCCGCCAACTCCTGGCGCACCGCGTCCATCCCGTCTCCGCCACATCCGCCGGCAATTGGCATCGAGAATACGCTGGTTTCGGGAACCAGACATATCCTACACTGCTGCGTTCCAAGACGATGACGGACTCGTCTACGGCGAGAGAGCATGACGAATTCTGCGGAAACGACGACCGAACGATGCGACGTAGCGGTGATCGGCGGCGGCCCCGCCGGCAGTACCGCCGCGGCGTTGTTGGCGCGGCGCGGCTATCGAGTGATCGCCCTGGAGAAGGCCCGCCACCCCCGTTTCCACATCGGCGAATCGCTGCTGCCGATGAATCTGCCGATATTCGAGCGGCTCGGCGTTCTGGACAAGGTGCGCGCCCTGGGCGTGTTCAAGCCGGGCGCGGATTTCGAAGCGGACAACGAGCGCGGCTACAACACCTATGCGTTCGCCCGCGCGATCGGCAATAGTCCGCCGCACGCATACCAGGTGTGGCGGCAGGACTTCGACAAGATGCTCTACGAGCATGCCCGCGGCTGCGGCGCGGATGCCCGCGAGGGCCATGAAGTGGTGGCGGTCGAGCAGATGGGCCCGCGTGAATCGCGGCTCGATGTGCGTGCCGACGACGGCCGCAGCTACTGCGTTCAAACGCGTTATGTGGTCGATGCCAGCGGCCGCGACGCATTCGTCTCGACAAAAAAGAGATTGCGGCGCAAGAATGATCAACATCAAAGCGCGGCCATATTCGGCCACTTCCGCGGTGCGGAACGGCGCGCGGGCGCGGACGCGGGCAACATCAGCATCTATAGCTTCGAGCATGGCTGGATGTGGATGATTCCGCTGCCCGACGGCGTGATGAGCGTCGGTGCCGTCTGCCGGCCTGACTACCTCAAGCAGCGCAAGGGGCGCACTCTGGAGTTCCTGCTCGACACGCTGAGGCGGAGCCCGGCGCTGTGGCGGCGCGTCCAGCACGCCGCGCTGATCGACGACGAGGTGCGCGTCACCGGCAACTATTCCTACGACTCGACGCGGATGGGGGGCCCGGGCTGGGTGCTGATCGGCGATGCCTTCGCATTCCTCGATCCGGTGTTCTCCTCCGGCGTCTACCTGGCGATGAGCGGCGCAGAACAGGCGGCGGAAGCGGTGGACTCTGCGTTGCGCGACCCGTCGCGCGAGGCGGCACTGTTGCGCAGGCTGGAAAAGCGTCAGCGCGCCGGCATGGCCCGTTTCTCGTTCTTCATCTACCGCTTCAATGGCCCGGTGATGCAACAGATGTTCCGCCAGCCGCGCAACACATGGCAGCTGGAACAGGGCGTGATCTCGATGCTCGCCGGCGACCTGTTCGAGACACCCAAGGTACTGTGGCGCCTGAAGCTGTTCAAGCTGGTGTATGCCATCAGCGGCCTGCGCGATTGGCGGCGCTGGCGTGCCGAGCACAAGTACCGTCTGGCGCAGGCGCGCACTCAATTCACGGGCGGCAATACGCCGCTGGACAAGATCTAAATTCCGGCAATCGCCGTCTTAGGTTCGGGCAACCGCCGGCGCGGAAGCGCTTACTGCGCCGCACCATCCCATGGCGCCCGGCGCGTCGCCCGCCGGCTTGCTTTTCACGGGGGACGGCCGCAATTTAGCGACCGCTGCTCGAACAACGACAAGGGGAATCATCATGCGCATCGATCGCCGACTGATCCTGGGCCTCGGCATTGCCGTCATCATGAGTGTCGCCGCGAT
>DASWEO010000363.1:0-6982 GCA_036394715.1 Steroidobacteraceae bacterium | reverse complement strand
CGGGGAAACACGCGGCAATCGAGATCACGAGCGAGCGGTTCGTCCGGGAACGACGGACCGGAGCGGCGAAGTGAGAGTGTCGAGCACCAGCTATTGACTATTGATCGAGACAGCGTTTGAAGCGCTGATCGACCCGGCGGGCATACCATTGGTCTATCTCCAGCATGGTGAATGCGGCATACATCGCCGGCCCAGCCCGCTCGGTCCGGCGCGGTGCGCGGCACCGATCTCTCAATCATCGCCCGGACCTCAACAGGGTTGTTTGTCGGGGGCGCGGCCGCGGGAGGTCCGCTCGCGCAACTCGCCACGAAGATAGCCGTTGCGGCCATCGCCAGTTCGATTCGAAACCGCAGGCGAGGGCGCCGTAAGAAAGGCCTTACACCAAATGAATCAACGCGGGAATGGGACTTCCTATGTCCCACTGGGCTGAGCCGGCGCCGCGCGCGGGGCGCGCGGGGGGGCGGTGAATGATTCGAATCGCAGCGCAATGACCGATCCTGAATTCTGGTGCGGAACGCACGTGGTGTGGTCGTCGAGGTTGCGCGTGGTGAACATCGGCAGCACATTGTCGCGAAACTGCTCCACGAGTTCACAGTCGCCCGTGCCGAGTTCTCGCGGCGAGCGGTCGGCAATCGACACGGGACGCCAGACGCCGTCGGCCTGCTTGGTTCCCGGGGGCGTATCGGTTCCGCTCGGTGCAAGCGTGTAGAAGGTCAAACTCGCCCGCGCGAACTCGTCAGGGCGTCCGAAGCCGTTTGCGCATGCACCGGCCTGAGATTTGGAGTCGGGCCTGGCTCCGGCGGCCGTCAACAGCAATTTGAGCTTGTCCGCAAGGCCGTCGCAGGAATACGTCGAGGTAAAGCCCATGAACACGAATGAGTATTCGTGTTTCTGCCAAACCCCGCGTTCTCGTGCCGCGGGTTCGTCGGCCGAACTCGCGCGCGAGATGAGCAGTGAACCGAACAGGGCGCAGCCGACGACGGCCGCCAATTTCCAGCATGAGTTCATGGGCGGTACTCCCCTAAGTTGTAGCGGTATTGTCGCCGCCGGCTACATAACGAGGCACACATCGGATCGGTTGACCGCGCGTTTGAAGTCCTGATGAGCTTAAGCTTCTCACCCGGGGCGCACCAGCCCCATTGAACGTTTTCGGGCGTCCAATGAAATAAAACGAAAATCCGAGCCCGCGCTCCATATAATCCGCGCTTCCTTTTCGCGGGTGCCGCTCATGTTGTTCAAGAACTTGGTTTTTCACCGTCTGCCCACAGAATGGACGTCCGCGGCGACGGATCTGGAAGGTCAGCTTGCGGGCCGCACTTTGCAGCCCTGCGGACCGTTCGAGATGTCGACCCGTGGTTGGCTGCCGGTGACGAGCGGCGGGCGCCTGCTGCATACCGTCAATCAACATCACATGATCGCGCTGGGTGAGAATCAGAAACTGCTTCCGGGCTCGATCATCCGGCAGGTCGCGCAGGAGCGCGCTGAAATGCAGGCCGAGGAACAGGGGTTCCCGGTCGGGCGCAGGCAAATGCGCGAGCTGCGCGCTCGAGTGGCGGATGAGCTGCGCGCGCGGGCGTTCACGAGACGGCGAGTCACACACGCATGGATCGATCCGCAGGGAGGTTGGTTCGCGATCGACGCCGCGGGAATCAGCCGAGCCGAGACCGTCGTCGAAACGCTGGGCGATACGCTCGGCAGCTTCGCGCCGCTTGCCATCGAGACGGAGCGCTCGCCGCATGCTGCGATGACGTCATGGCTGCTGCGCGGCGAAGCGCCGGCGCGCTTTTCGATCGACGACGATTTAGAGCTGCAGACGTCCGATAAATCCAAGACAATCATCCGCTACACGCGTCATCCCCTCGACGGCAAGGAGATTCATGCGCATCTCGCCTCGGGAAAATACCCAACCCGCCTTGGGCTGACGTGGAACGATCGGGTGTCGTTCGTGCTCACCGACAAGCTGCAGGTCAAACGGCTCGAGTTTCTCGAGATGAGCAAGGATTCCGCCGCCGGGGATGACGTCGACCCGGCGGAGCAGTTCGACATTGATTTCGCCGTCATGGCCGGCGAGCTCGCGAGCCTCCTCAAGGATCTGTGGCTTGCGCTTGGCAGGGAGCCGGCCGCGGCCGCCGACTGGCCGGCGCGAAGCAAGGTCGCGTAGGCCTGCGCCAGAGGTTTTGACGGAGAAGCGGGCTTGGGCGTAGAAGGGGGCTCGGGGAGGAACGAGGTATGCGTAGCAAAGAAATCCATCTGTTGGAACGCCCGCAAGGTTTGCCCACGCCGGCGCAGTTCAAGATCGTCGAAACCGATGTTCCTGAGCCCGGCGCCGGTGAACTGTTGGTCGAAAACATATACATGTCGGTTGATCCCGCCATGCGGCCGCGCCTGGCCGGCCAAACGCCGCTGAACGAAGCGATGGGTGGGGGTGCCATCGGCCGCGTGCTCAAATCGCGCCACGCAAGCTATAAGGAAGGCGACGTCGTACAGTCGATGCAGGGATTCCGTCAGTACTTCGTCTCCGAGGGCAAGGGGCTGTCCAAACTCGATCCCGGGGGCATGCCGCTGGCGGCGCACATGAGCGTGCTCGGTCTCACGGGTCTCACGGCGTATGGCGGACTACTGGTCACTGCGTCTCTCAGGGACGGCGAGAATGTCTTCGTCTCGGCGGCTGCGGGATCGGTGGGCAGCGTGGCCGTGCAGATCGCGAAGATCAAGGGCTGCTACGTGATCGGCAGCGCCGGCTCGGATGATAAATGCCGTTGGCTGAAAGAAGAGCTCAAGCTGGACGCGGTCATCAACTACAAGAAGGATGCGCTGCGCACCGCGCTCAAGTCGGCTGCGCCGCGAGGCATCGACGTGTATTTCGACAATGTCGGCGGCGAGCATTTGAATGCGGCGCTGCCGCGCATGAATGCGCTGGGGCGCATCGCGGTATGCGGCATGATTTCCGCGTACAACAATTTCGGCGCCATTTCGGAACCGGTAACCACGCTGTCGAACATGATCTACAACCGTCTGACGATGAAGGGCTTTGTCTTTTACGAGTTCGAACCGCTGCGCGCGCAATTCCTCACCGACATGAAGCGCTGGCTCGACGAAGGACGCATCCAATACCGCAGTACCATCCTGCAGGGCATCGAACAGGCCCCGGCGGCATTGATCGGCTTGTTCAACGGCACGAATACCGGAAAGATGTTGGTGCAGCTGGCGGAGGACTCGTCCTTTCAGTCGAGCACGATGCGCGGGAAATAGAACGACACCGTCCAGTTGGGAACGTCGACGATTTCGCTGATGCGAAGATCGCCGCAGACGCTGCACAGCAAATAGGCATCGACCGCGGGCATGCCGTGCCGGCGGCCGAGGAGATCGATCATCGACCTCACGGACGCGCGCGCGGCCTGCATCAAGTCGGGGCCGATACCGGTGGTGACCTCGTACCCCATCGCGTCGAGATGGCGGGTAACCGGTCCATGGGTTCGGAAGCGCGGGTAGGCGAGCGGCTGCTGTTTCAGCAAATCGAATTGCAAGGCAACGCGCATGGGACTCTCGATGGCAGTGCCGCACACCTCGCCGTCGCCCTGCGCCGCGTGAGTATCGCCCACGGAAAACAAGGCGCCTGCGACCTCGACCGGTAGAAACAATTCGGCGCCCTGCGCAATGTCGCGGACATCCATGTTCCCGCCGACGCGGCGCGGCGGGACTATGCTGTGCAAGCCGGGTTCAGCGGGCGCGACGCCGATCGTTCCGGTAAAGGGCTTGAGCGGGACCTTCCCCCACCGGCCGAACAGCGCCGGCGCGAGGGTCGTCGGGTCGTAATGCCACAGGTGCAGCGCGGGTTCCTTGAACTCATCGGCCAGCAGCCCGAAGCCGGGAATATTCGCGGTCCAGCCCCAGCCGGAGGGAGCGAAGGACAGCAGGGTCACCTTCAGGACGTCGCCGGGCTCGGCGCCGTCGATGAACACGGGGCCCGCGACGGGGTTGATCTTCGCGAAGTCCAGCCCGGTCACATCGCCGACGGTAGACGTCTGGCCGAGCTGACCGCCCGACGCATCGGATACGGCGAATTCCAGCGACTCTCCCGGCGCGATTCGTGCGACCGGCGCGAAGCTGCGATCCCAGCCATGATGCTGCTGATGGATGGTGTGTCGGTGCGCCGCGGCCATGGCGGCATTGTACGTAATCACGAGCGCGCCGTGCACGCAAATCATCTAGACTGCGGCGGATGTCGCTAGAAGAATTCGGCTACAAAGAACAATTGAATCGCGCCCTGACGACCAAGGACCTGATCATCTACGGGATGGTCTTCATGGTGCCGATCGCCCCCTTCGCGGTATTCGGTTTCGTCTGGAATGAAGCCAAGGGCATGGTGCCGTTGGCTTACCTGGTCGGGCTCATCGGCATGTTCTTTACCGCGCTCAGCTACGCCGCCATGTCGCGGGCGTTTCCGCTCGCGGGATCCGTCTATGCGTACGCACACCGCGGACTGCACGAGATCGCGGGGTTCTTTTCCGGCTGGCTCATCCTTCTCGACTACATTCTGGTGCCGTCGCTGCTCTATCTGATCAGCGCGGTGGCATTGCGCCCGATATTCCCCGGCGTTCCGGCATGGGGCTGGCTGGTCGGGTTCATTTCATTCAATGGCGTCGTCAATGTGCTCGGCATCGGGCTCACGGCGCGCGTCAACCGCTACATGCTGGTCATGGAATTGGTGACGCTGAGTCTGTTCGTCGTCCTGGGATTGGCCGCTCTCTACGGCGGAGCGGGCGCCGGTGGACTGACCGCCAAGCCGATTTACGATCCGGGTGTGTTTTCCTGGTCGACGGTGGCCGGGGCCACATCGATCGCGGTGCTGTCGTTCCTCGGCTTCGACGGCATCTCGACGCTCGCGGAGGAAAGCCGCGGAAACCAGAATGCGGTCGGCCGCGCGACTGTGATGTCTTTGATTCTGGTCGGTGCCTTGTTCATGCTGCAAACCTGGATTGCCACCGATTTGGCGCGCGGAATGCGCTTTGCCTCTCCGGACACGGCCTTCTACGAAGTCGCGCAGCGCGCGGGCGGCTCGTGGCTGCGGCTGGTCACGATTCTGGCGACCGTGATCGCATCGGCGGCTGCGAATGCCATGGCGGCTCAGGCCGCCGTCGCACGCATCCTGTTCGCCATGGCCCGCGACGGCAAGCTGCCCGCGATCCTGGCCAGGATTCATCCCCGCTACAAGACGCCCTACGTGAGCACCCTCGCGGTCGCCCTCGTGTCGCTGCTGGTCGGACTGCTCTTTGCCGACCGTTTGGATGATCTTAGCCGCGTGGTGAACTTTGGGGCGCTGACCGGCTTCGTGCTATTGCATTTATCGGTGATCAACCATTATTTTTACCGCGGGCGCAGCCGCGATTGGCTGCGCCACGTTGTCTTTCCGCTGACGGGTTTGGCGATCATCGTCTATGTGCTCTATGAAATGGATCGTGCCGCGAAGATTCTCGGCGCCTGCTGGATTGCCATCGGTGCCGTGTACTATCTTGTGCTCACGCTCCGCTCGAAAAGGCCGGTCGCACTCGAGATCTAATTGTCGACGAACCGCCGGGCGACGCCACCATGCGCCACCCCTTGGCGGCGGCGGACACCCGCCGTTGCATGCGAAATCTGGCGCTCTGAGGCCGGACAAACGGGGCAGCGGCGCGGCAGCACCGGGTACTATCTAATGCGTCACAGAATTGCGTCACAGAATCGCCAGGTCGACGCGTATCTCTCTAGCGCAAGGACTTTCGGATGGCTAACAATCCGACGCCATGACCTTGAAGTCCTCATCAGCTGCGGCAAATCTCACCGGCGTCGCCGCCGAAGCGGCGCAGATGGCGGCCGAGGCGGGCCTCATTTACGTGTCGGATGCCGAGCCCGGCATCCGGCGTTTGCGCGCGGGTAGGGGGTTTCGATACCTCACTCCGGAGAACCGCCGGCTCGCCGCCGCCAAGGAATTGAAACGCATCGCGAGCCTCGCCATTCCGCCGGCGTATCGCGACGTCTGGATTTCCATCAAGGCGCGCGGCCATCTGCAGGCGACCGGACGGGATGCGCGCGGCCGGAAACAATATCGCTACCATCCCGAATGGCGGCAGGTGCGCGACAGCGCCAAGTTCGATCGCATGGTGGCCTTCGGCGAGGCATTGCCCAAATTACGCCGCAAACTCAGACGTGATCTCGGATTGCCCGGCCTGCCGCGCGAAAAGGTCTTGGCGGTGGTGGTCAGCATTCTCGATGCGACGCGGGTCCGCATCGGCAATACCGAATATGCCCGCGACAACAACAGTTTCGGCCTAACGACGCTGCGCAACCGCCACGTCAGCTTCATTCGCGACGGGCGCGCGGTGCTGAATTTCCGCGGCAAAGGCGGCGTCCAACATGAAGTTCACATCAGCGACAAGCGCATCGCACAGATCGTCAGGCGCTGCCAGGAGATCCCGGGCCAGCACTTGTTTCAGTATGTGGGCGACGACGGCCAGCGCTGTCCCATCGATTCCGGTCAAGTGAACGATTACTTGCGCGACGCGATGGGCGACGACTTCACCGCGAAGGATTTTCGCACCTGGGGCGCAACTCTGCATGCCATCACCTTGCTCGCGCGCACCCCGCTGCCGGAAATCCCGAGCGAACGCGCACTGAAGAGCGAGATCGCCGAGGTGGTCAAACAAGTGGCCGCCAAACTGCGCAACACTCCCGCGGTCTGCCGCAAATCCTATATCAACCCGGCGGTATTCGACTCCTGGCGCGGAGGTCTCATTCACAAGGTCTTCAACGGCAGCTTGAGCCTTGCCGCGCCCCGCAAAGCGGAGACGCTGGTGCTCGCTTTCCTGCGCCAAGAATCCAAGTCGTCCGGCGCGCGCTAGCCGGGCGTCTCCCGCGCCATTACTTCGACAGGTAAGTCGGATTCTGCAAAAAGTGCGGGGAAGAAGCGGTTTCGCCGCCTAACGGCGCTTCCAATCGCGAATCC
>DASWEO010000362.1:0-2467 GCA_036394715.1 Steroidobacteraceae bacterium | reverse complement strand
AGTTTCGATGAGATCGCCGCCGGGTCCTCGCGCTTCGCGCACTGGCTGGTGCAGAACGGCATTCAGCCGGGAGATCGCATCGCCTTCATGTTGGAGCCGTCGCTGCCTTTCTACTTAAGCCTGTTCGGCGCGATGATGATGGGGGCGATCAGCGTGCCGCTGTTCACGCTCTTCGGGCTCGACGGATTGCGGCTGCGGGTCGATGACTGCAAGCCGAAGCTGCTGATTACGAATTCGGAAAAAGTGGGGATCGCCAAGCAGATCGAAGGGGTCCGCGTCGTCGTGGCCGATGCCGCGCTGCTCGGTGAGATGGCGCGCTTTCCGGCAACCTATAAATCGGCGACGCGTGCCGACGATTTGGCGGCGTTTCAGTATACCTCCGGTACCACGCGGGAATTGCCGGCCGCGGTGAAGCACTCGCATCGCACGCTGGTGACGCTGATGTTTGCCGCGCTGTACGGCACCGGGATCCGGCCTGGCGACGAATTTTTCTGTCCTTCCTCGCCCGCCTGGGGGCACGGCCTGTGGCATGGGACGCTGGCGCCGCTGGCGCTGGGGGTCACCACCGGTACCTTTGCCGGCCGCTTCGATGCGGTGCGGCTGATGAAGGCGCTGCAGGATTACCGGATCACGAATATGTCGGCGGCGGCCACCCATTACCGCATGATGAAGAATTCGGGCAAAGCACAGGACTTCGCCTTCTCGATGAAGAAGCTCTCGTATACCGGGGAGCCCATTGATCCGGCGACGCTGGAGTTCATCGACCAGACCTTCCACGTGCCGGCGTGCAGCATGTATGGCACCACCGAGATCGGCGTGGTGCTGGTCAACTACCCCGGCGCCCGCGACTATGTGGTCAAGCCGGGCTCGTTGGGCAAGCCGGTGCCCGGCCTGAAGCTCGAGGTGCAGAAGCCCGATGGCACCCCGTGCGAAGCGGGCGTGGTCGGTGAACTGATGCTGTGGCGGCGCGACCGGTGGGAGAGCACCAAGGACCTGGCGAAGATCGACGCGGATGGGTACTTCTATCATGCCGGCCGGGCGGACGACGTGATCATCTCGGCCGGCTGGACTATGAGCGCGGTGGAGATCGAGAACACCCTGCTCAAGCATCCGGATGTCAGAGAAGCGGCGGTGATCGCCGTGCCGGATGCGACCCGCGGGCAAGTCGCCAAGGCGTTCATCGTCACCCACCGTGCGCCGGGCGAGGAGTATGTCGATGAGCTGAAGAGATTCACCCGCGAGCACTTGAGCCAGCACGAATTTCCGCGCCACATCGCCTTTGTGAGTGAAATTCCCAAGACGCCGGCGGGAAAAGTCAACCGCAAGGTGCTACGCGACCGCGAAACCGCGGCCCGCAACTGAACAAACCCAGGAGAAAATGCATGTCGACCCCCGCCAAAGCCACCACCAACCGCTTTCCCAAAATTACGGAAGAGGGTTTAAATGACCTGCGCCAGCGGATTGGCGTCAAAATCACCGATACCTTGGAGCCTTGGAACTACGAGGCGACCCGCGACGCCATCCGTCACTACGCCCACGGCATCGGCGATGATAACCCGCTGTGGACCGACCCGGCCTATGCGGCGAAGACCAAGTTCGGCACCCTGGTGGCGCTGCCGAGCTTTCTGTTTTCCACCAACCGCATCATCTCGGGCTATTGCGGCGGTCTGTCAGGCGTTCACGCCATGTGGGCGGGCGCGGACTGGACCTGGCACAAGCCGGTGCTGCGTAACGACGTGATCAGCACCGAGGCTTACCTCAAGGATCTGGTCGAGCACCAGACCCGGTTTGCCGGGCGCAGCTTTCAGCAAATTTACCACGTGGATTTCTTCAACCAGCACGGCGACAAGGTGGCGGAGGCCGATTCCTGGGTGTTCCGGACCGATCGCGACGAGGCGCGCGAGCGCGGCACGAAATACACCGAAGCGCGCGGCCGGGTTGAGCCGTACACGGAGCAACAGCTGGCCGAATTCTCCAAGGTCTATGAGGCGGAGAGCATTCGCGGCGCGACCCCCCGCTATTGGGAAGACGTGAAGGAGGGCGAGGCGCTGCCGCGCATGATGAAGGGCCCGATGACGGTCACCGGCTTCATTTGCTATGCGCAGGGCTGGGGCGGTCTATACATCCGCGCCAACAAGCTCGCCTGGAAGATGCAGTCGAAGCACCCGGGCTTGGGGATCAGGAATCGTTTCAATGTGCCGGATTGTCCGGAGCGTGTTCATTGGGACGAGGCATTCGCCCTCGAAGTCGGCGCGCCCGGCGCTTATGACTACGGCCCCGAGCGCTGCTCCTGGTTGACGCACCATGTGACCAATTGGATGGGCGATGACGGCTTTCTACAGAAGACCAAGTGCCAGGTCCGCCGTCACAATCCTGACGGCGACGCCTTGTTCATCGACGGTGTGGTCAGCCGCAAGTTTGTCGAGCAGGGCAAGCATCTGGTGGAAATCAGCCAGAAGGCCCGCAC
>DASWEO010000361.1:0-2266 GCA_036394715.1 Steroidobacteraceae bacterium | reverse complement strand
CCGACCACAGGACGCTCCAATGCGGAATTTGTTCCAACGAATTCTACAAAAATGAACTAGTCGTGAACCAATCCGTCAGCCGAGTACGGCGCGATCAGTTGCGGCATGTCTCAAAGGTGCCAACAGGCGACATTAGAAGCTAGACGGCCTATCCCGGAATCGGATCCAAGTGCTGTGGGTGCCGGCGGACCGGCCCTATTCGTTATTGTCATGGCCGCATTGCATCCCAAGCCTAGGTGATCGCGCCAAGGCCGAAAAGGTAGCAGAAAGTCGCGCGTCCGCGGGGTAACGCCGGAGCAAGCCAATTATTCCCCTCTTTGCAAACGCAGAATTTTGATTTGAGCGCCTCCAATTTTCGATTCAAGCGTTTCCTTCAAGGGCGGGGTTCATGTCCATCAAAAGGGAACGACGATGGCTAACCTCATCATCAATGGTAAAACTTTCGACGTCGATGTCGAACCGGATACGCCGCTGCTTTGGGCGATCCGGGAAAATATCGGCCTGACCGGCACCAAATACGGTTGTGGCATTGCACAATGCGGAGCCTGCACCGTCCATGTCGACGGCGTTGCGATGCGCTCCTGCGGCGTATTGGTCAGCGAAGCCAGCGGCAAGCAGATCACCACGATCGAAGGGTTGGCCGCTAACGGCGCGCTGCACAAAGTTCAGCAAGCCTGGATCGACAATGACGTTCCGCAATGCGGATATTGCCAGACCGGAATGATCATGGCGGTGGCGGCGCTTCTCAAGGAGAAGCCCAAGCCGACCGACAAGGACATCGACGAATCCATCACCAATATCTGCCGCTGCGGCACCTTCCAGCAAGTACGCGAGGCAATCCACGCCGCCGCAAACGTTTGAGGAGGCAGCCATGAATCATATGCCCACTCTCAACCGCCGCGCCTTTGTCATCGGCACCGCCGCGGTCGGCACCGGCCTCGCGCTCGGCCTCGATATTCCCTTCGGCGGTCCAACCATCGTGCGCGCCGCCGACGGCTCTCCGGAAGTCAACGCCTGGGTCGTGATCCGGCCCGACGATACCGTCGTCATTCGCATCGCGCGCTCGGAAATGGGCCAGGGCACGCTCACCGGTCTTGCTCAACTCGTCGCCGAGGAACTCGAATGCGACTGGTCGAAAGTCACGACCGAATATCCGACGCCGGGCCAAAGCGTGGCCCGCAAACGTCCATGGGGCGACTTTTCCACCGCCGGCAGCCGCGGCATCAGAGCCTCGCAGGAATATGTGCGCAAGGGTGGCGCCACCGCGCGCATGATGTTGATCCAGGCGGCTGCGAATGAATGGAATGTACCGGCTTCGGAATGCAGCGCCACCAACAGCGTGATCACGCACGCGCCGTCGGGACGCACGACGACCTTTGGCAAGGTGGTCGAAGCCGCCGCTCGGCTCGACCCGCCAACCGACGTCAAGCTGAAGGATCCGAAGGACTGGAAGCTCGTCGGCAAAGACGTCAAACGCCTCGATACCGCTGACAAGACCACCGGCAAGATGACTTACGGCATCGATGTCAAAATGCCGGGAATGCTCCATGCCGCGATCAAGGATTGCCCGGTGTTCGGCGGCAAGTTGAAAAGCTTCGACGAAGCCAAAGTCACGGACATGAAGGGCGTCAAGAAGGTCGTGAAAGTCGGCGACAGCGCCGTCGCGGTCGTTGCCGATACCTGGTGGCATGCCAAGACCGCACTTGAGGCTTTGCCGATCGTTTGGGATGAAGGCGACAACGCCAAGGTTTCGAGCGCTTCGATCGCAAAATGGCTCGAGGAAGGTCTCGATCCCGCGCAGCCGGCCTTTATCGGCAATCAGAATGGCGAGGCGAAAGCTGCCGTCGCGCGCGCCGCCAGGAAAGTCGAGGCGGTTTACAGCTATCCCTACCAGAACCACGCCACGCTGGAGCCGCTGAATGCCACGGCACTTTATACCAGTGATCGATGCGAGGTCTGGTGCGGAACGCAAAACGGCGAGGCCGCTTTCGCCACGGTGCTGGAAGTATCCGGTCTGCCGGCCGACAAATGCGATGTTCACAAGCAGATCCTCGGCGGCGGCTTCGGCCGTCGCGGCCAGACCGACTATGTCCGGCAGGCGGTCGCCATTGCCAGGCAAATGCCGGGCACCCCGATCAAACTGTTGTGGTCGCGCGAAGAGGACATGCAGCACGGCAAGTACCATCCGATCACGCAATGCAAGTTGACCGGCGCCTTCGACGCCGACAACAATCTGACCGCGCTGCAAATCCGGTTGTCGGGGCAG
>DASWEO010000360.1:0-14402 GCA_036394715.1 Steroidobacteraceae bacterium | reverse complement strand
CGGGCTCTATATCGCAGGAGTCGCGAGCGCCATGGCCGTGGCCTTCGTGCTCAAGCGCAGCGGCCGGGGCGGCGCGGGCTTTCAGGCGCTGATGCTCGAGTTGCCGGCGTATCACTGGCCCAACTTGCGTGGTTTGGGCATCGGTCTCTGGCAGCGGGTCGAGATCTTCATGAGCCGCGTCGGCACGATCATTCTCGCGCTGATGGTGATTCTCTGGGCGTTGAGCTCATTTCCCGCGCCGCCGCCCGGAGCCACGGGTCCCCCGGTCCAATACAGCGTCGCCGGACATTTGGGTGCCTGGCTTGCCGTGCTGTTTGCGCCCATAGGCTTCAATTGGCAGATAGCGATTGCGCTGGTGCCGGGACTCGCCGCGCGCGAGGTTGCGGTGGGCGCACTGGGCACCGTGTACGCCCTGTCCGCGACGGGACAGGACGTGAGTGGCGCACTGACGCCCCTGATCGCCCACTCATGGAGCTTGCCCACGGCGTGCTCACTGCTGGCGTGGTATGTATTTGCGCCCCAATGCCTGTCGACCCTTGCGACGGTCAAACGCGAAACCAATTCCTGGCGCTACCCGATCATCATGGCGGCGTATCTGTTCGCGATGGCGTACGTCGGCTCATGGATCACCTATCGCGCCGCAACGGCGCTGTGGGGCTGAGAGGGACGCGCCGGCATGAACAGCGTCATCGATGGTTCTCTCGTGGGTCTCGCGCTGCTGGTCAGTGCGGGATACGCCCTGTTATCCCTCGGACCGAGAAGCCTGCGGCGCCGTCTGCTCGCGGCATTGGGCGGAGCGGCCGCGCGCGCGCCCGCGTTCCTCGCTCTACGGCGAACGGCGCAATGGCTCGCCGTCGCGTCGACCGGGAAGGCCCATGGCGCCTGCGGAGGTTGCGATGATTGCGGCTCCGATAAAGCGCAGCAGCAGAAGCCGGGTGCCGCGGAAATCACGGTGCCGGTGGGGAAGATCGGCCGGCGCGCCTAGGCATTTCCCCCGCTGCCGGTGACCGCGCTCGATTATTCCAGCGTCGACGACGCGGTGAGCGGCGGCCCGGCAGGGGCAGCTACTTGCCGGTGAAAATCGGCGCCCGCTTGTTGCGAAATGCCTGCACGCCCTCCGCAAAATCCTGAGTGTCTGCGAGCTCGGCCTGGGCGACCGCCTCGAACGCCAGTTGTTCGGTGAGCGTCTGCGGCGGTTCCACGTTGAAGACCGCCTTGATGCGTTGAAACGCCTGGGTGGGACCCGAGGCGAAGCGACGGGCCATGGATTCGGCCTGCGACTGCAGCGCTGCATCATCGACGCACGCCCAGATGAGTCCCCAGTCGGCCGCGTCGGCGGCCGTCAAGGCGTCGCCGAGCAAGGCAAGGCCCTTCGCGCGCGCCGACCCCACCAGCCGCGGCAAATGGAAGGTGCTGCCGAGGTCGGGTATGAGGCCTAGCTTGGGCGCGAACAATTGAAGGAAGGTAGCGGAGCGCGCCGCCAATACGATGTCGCCGGCCAGCGCCAGACTCACTCCGGCGCCCGCAGCGATGCCGTTGACCGCAACCACGACCGGCACGCGCAATTGATACCACGCATCGACCATCGGGTTGAAGTGTTCACGCAAGCCGATGCCGATGTTCTCGCCCAGGGTGCGCTGCGGGTTGCCCAGAAGATCACCGCCCACGATATCCGCACCGGAACAAAAGGCCCGGCCGGCGGCGGTGAGCACGACGGCGCGGATGTCGGAATCAGAGTCGATGGCCGCCGCCGCGGCGCGTAAGTCCGCGATCAGTCGGTGATTCAGGGCGTTCAACTTGTCCGGCCGGTTGAGCGTGACGTGGGCGACGCCGTCCCGCCGCTCGAATAGCAGAGTGTCAAATTTCATGATGATTCCGATGGTGTTGGTACTTTCCAAGGATACTAGTGAAGCGGGGTCCACGTCTCCGTGTGCAGCGCAGCGGGACTACGCCATAATGCCGGAGTCCCGTCAACGATTCCTACCGATGCGGAGCCGTATATGCCCATTCCTGAGATTCTGCAAGGCCGCTTGCGGCTTCCCGTCATCGGCGCGCCGATGTTCATCGTGTCCACTCCGCGCCTCGTGCTGGCGCAATGCAAGGCCGGCATCGTCGGCGCATTCCCCGCGCTGAATGCACGGCCGGCGGAGCAGCTCGATGACTGGCTGGCAGAGATCACCGCCGAGCTCGCGGCCTACAGCCGCGCGAACCCGCGGGTGAAGGTGGCGCCGTTCGCGGTGAATCAGATCGTGCATGGCAGCAACAATCGCCTGGAGCACGATGTCGCGCTGTGCGTGAAGCACCGCGTGCCCATCGTCATCACCAGCCTTCGGCCGCCGGCCGAGGTGGTCGCCGCCGTGCACGGCTACGGGGGCATCGTCTTTCACGATGTCATCAATCTGCGCCACGCCGAAAAGGCCGCCGCACAGAAGGTCGACGGCATCATCGCCGTGTGCACGGGCGCGGGTGGCCACGCCGGCCTGCTGAGCCCGTTTGCCTTGGTCAAGCAGATTCGTGAGATCTATGCCGGAACGATCATCCTGTCGGGCGCCATGAGCACGGGCGCCGACGTATTGGCCGCGCAGGCACTGGGCGCCGATCTCGCCTATCTCGGGACGCGGTTCATCGCCACGGAGGAAGGCAACGCCGGCGCCGAGTACAAACAGATGCTCGTCGACAGCCGCGGCGAGGACATCGTCTACACCTCGTTGTTCAGCGGTGTCGCCGGCAACTACTTGCGCGGCAGCGTCGTGCACGCAGGCCTCGACCCCGACAAGCTTCCCGAGGCCGACAAGACAAAAATGAATTTCGGCACCGGCGGCAACACGGAACTCAAGGCGTGGCGCGACATCTGGAGCGCCGGTCAGAGCGTCAGCGGCATTCACGATGTCGAGACGGTTGAAGCGCTGGTCAATGGGATGGCGCGGCAGTACGAGGCGGCGCGCGCCCGTATCTGTCCGTGAGGCGTTCCAATTGCGTCTAAGCGCCGATCAACTTCCCGGATCTCTGGCTCGGAATCTGGCGGGCATTTACCTCATTTCCGGCGACGAGCCGCTGCTGGTCGGCGAGGCTGCGGACGCCGTTCGCGCCGCGGCGAGGGCGGCGGGATATGCGGATCGCACGGTGTTCTTCATTGATCGCAGTTTCGCCTGGGATGAGCTGCGGCACGCAAGCCAATCGCTGTCGTTGTTCGCCGAGCGGCGCCTGTTCGAGCTGCGGATGCCGACCGGAAAACCGGACAAGGGCGCGCAGCAGCTGGCGGATTTGGCGGCTCAGCCGCCGCCCGATGTGGTGTGCCTGGTCGTTACCGACAAGCTCGACAAGAAGGCGAGCGACGCCCCTTGGGTAAGGGCCGTGGAGAAGCACGGCGTATGGGTACCCGTTTGGCCGGTGGAGACGGCGGCGTTGCCGGCTTGGCTGCGCGCGCGCGCCAAACAGTTGCAGGTGGACATAGAGCCTGCCGCGGCACAGCTGATCGTCGATCGCGTGGAGGGGAATCTGCTCGCGGCGAAACAGGAACTCGAGAAGCTGAGCCTGTTGGCCGACGGCGGCCCCATCAGCGCCGACCTGGTATTGCGGTCGGTCGGCGACAGCGCCCGCTACGACGTGTTCCAGCTCGCGGAAGCGGCCGCCGCCGGCGAGGCGGAACGCGCCATGCGGGTACTTCTTGGCCTCAAGAGCGAAGGAGTCGAACCGACGCTGATTCTTTGGGCGCTGGTGCGGGAGCTGCGCGGACTGTGGCAGGTGCGGGAACGCGACCGGCTGCGATCCAACGCTCGGGGAAGCGCTTGGAACCTGGCGGCAACTCCCTCGCCGCGTGCGTTGTCGCGGCTCAAGGCGCTGCCATTGGGCCGCCTGCTGATTCAGGCAAGCCACACCGACCGGGTGATCAAGGGACTCGCGACGGGCGATGCGTGGAGCGCGCTGACCGGATTGACCGGCGGTCTTGCCGGCGCTTTGCAAGCAACGACGGATTCAGGCAGGGTACCGGTATGAACCCCATGGGTATTTTCGGCGGAACCTTCGATCCGATTCACTACGCGCACTTGCGCACTGCATTCGAGCTGCAGCAGGCGCTGCGCTTGAAGGAAATACGGTTTCTTCCGGCCGGCAATCCGCCGCACCGCGATCAGCCCCTTGCCGATGCGCAGCTGCGGCTGCAGATGGTGCAGCTGGCCACCGCCGGTCAAGCCGGCTTCGTCGTCGACGACCGCGAGGTGCGCAAAGAGGGTCCGTCTTATTCGGTCGAGACACTGGCCGAACTGCGGCACGAGTATCCGGACCGAAGCCTGTGTTTGATCGTCGGCATGGATGCCTTCTTGAGCCTGCCGAAATGGTATCAGTGGCGCGAGCTGCTCCAGCTGGCCCATTTGGTGGTAGCCCATCGTCCGGGCTGGCGGGCGCCCGGGATGGGGCCGCTCGGCGAGCTGTTGGTCGATCGCGGCACCGGTCGCATCGGCGATTTGCACGAGTCGCGAGCGGGCTGCATCTATATCCACGCCGTCACGCAACTGGAGATTTCGTCCACCGAAGTACGTCAGCTGATCGGAATGGGCCGCGATCCACGCTTCCTCATGCCGGATGCAGTGCGTAAACTCATCCTGGATACCCATTGTTATTCCAAACCACGGACAACGTAGTGCCAGTCAAAAAAAAGACCGCGAACAGTAAAATAAAGGACCGCAGCACAGCGGTCGTCAAACCTCAGGCAGCCGGCAAACCCAAGGCTGCCAGCAGACTCAAAACCACCGACAATCGCAAAGTGACCAAGGCGAAACCTTCGCTCAAGGCCGTGGTAATCGATGCTTTGGCCGATATGAAGGCATTGGAAGTCAAGGTGCTGGACGTGCGCGGGCTCACCGACATTGCGGACTTCATGGTGATCGCGAGCGGAACCTCCGATCGGCACGTGCGCTCCGTCGCGCAACGCGTGGTCGAAAGGACCAAGGAGGCGGGATTCCGCCCGCACGGCGTCGAGGGACAGCAAGACAGCGACTGGGTGCTCATCGATTTGAGCGAGATGATCGTGCATGTCATGTTGCCGCGCGTGCGCGAATTCTACGGACTCGAAAAGCTGTGGGATATGACGGCGACGCAGCGCGCCGCGCGCGCCTAGTGTCCTGGGACAGGACACTGGGAGTTGGCGCGGCAACGATATGAAATGCCGGTTGATCGCCGCCGGTACCCGTCTGCCCGATTGGGTGAATAGCGGATTTCACGAATACCAGAAGCGATTGCGCTCGCCCCTCACATTGGAGCTGCACGAGATTCCGGTCGCGACGCGCCGTGCCGGCGAGAACCCCCAGCGTGCGGTCCAAAGGGAAGGGGCCGACATGCTCGCCGCGCTCGGAAAGGACGATTATGTCGTGGCGCTCGAAATCGCCGCCAAGACCATGAACACCGAGCAACTGAGCGCGTGGCTCGCCGAGCGCATGAGGGATGGCCGCTCCCTCGCCTTTCTGATCGGCGGTCCCGACGGTTTGTCGCCGCCGTGCCTCGAACGGGCCGACCAGAGCTGGTCCTTGTCGCCGCTGACCCTGCCGCATGCGCTGGTCAGGGTCGTGGTGGCCGAACAGCTCTACCGCGCCACGAGTTTGCTTGCCGGGCACCCCTATCACCGCGCTTAAGCTACGGTATCCTGGCTGCATGTCCTTAGACTTCGTCTACCTGGCCTCGGGGTCGCCCCGACGGCGCGAATTACTGCAACAAATCGGCGTGTCTTTCCGCGTCGTAGGGACCGCGGTTGACGAAGCGGTTCAATCGGCCGAAACGGCTCCGACCTATGTCTTGCGTCTCGCGGCGGCCAAGGCCGAAGCCGGGTGGGTCAGGAGCCGCGACGGTAAGCACGTCCCCGTATTGGCGGCCGACACCGCGGTGGTTCTGGATGGAAGGATACTCGGCAAGCCGGCTGACGGCCAAGATGCCGAACACATGCTGGGGCAGCTCTCCGGCCGCACTCATGAGGTGCTGACCGCAGTCGCATTGCGAACCGTTGACGGCCTTCAATCGAGAATCAGCCGCAGTGAGGTTACCTTTCGCAGTATCACTGCCGGCGAAGCGCGGGCCTATTGGGAAACCGGGGAACCGAGCGATAAGGCGGGCGGCTACGCGATTCAGGGCCTCGGCGCCATTTTCATCGCCGATCTGCGCGGCAGCTATTCCGGTGTGATGGGACTGCCGCTGTTCGAGACCGCCGAGCTCTTGGGCAACGCCGGACTCGCTCCACTGCCGGCGAATCGCGGACCACACGATGAGCACTGAAATTCTGGTCAATGCCAGCACTCATGAAGCGCGCGCCGCGGTCGTCGAGAACGGCGTGCTGCAGGAGGTGTTTCTAGAGCGCGCCAGCCGCCGTGGGCTGATCAGCAACATCTACAAGGGACGCGTGTCGCGGGTGCTTCCGGGCATGCAGGCGGCATTCATCGATATCGGCATGGAACGCACCGCGTTCTTGCACGCCTCGGACATATTCGATCCGCGTCATGCGGCCTTGGGGCTCGAGCCGCCGCGCACCGAAAACATCCGCTCGTTGGTTGCCGAAGGCAACGAGATATTGGTCCAAGTCGTGAAAGATCCGTTGGGGACCAAGGGCGCTCGTTTGACCACGTATATCACTCTGCCGTCCCGATACCTCGTGTACATGCCGAAAGGGCATGGCGTCGGCGTTTCGGCGCGCATCGAAAATGAGAGCGAGCGCGAGCGCTTGCGCGCTGCGGTTCAAGCCGGCATCGAGCCGGGAGAGAATGCGGGGTACATCGTGCGCACGGCCGCGGAAGATGCGCCGGCGGAGGCCGTGCAGGCCGACATGGTGTATTTGCGCAAGCTGTGGGGGGTCGTGCATCAGAAGGGCCTGCGGACGCAGCCCGGCAGCTTGGTGCATGCGGATTTGCCGCTGCATTTGCGCGTCCTGCGCGACTTGCTGCGGCCGAATGTCGACCGGGTGCTGATCGATCAGGCGAGCGCGCATCGCGAGATGTGCGAGTTCGCCGGCACTTTCATGCCGGATGCACTGCCGCGCATCGACCTGTACGGCGAGGCACGGCCGGTATTCGAGCTGCACCACGTCGAAGAGGAAATCCAGAAAGCCTTGGATCGCAAGGTGTCGCTGAAATCCGGCGGCTATCTGATCATCGACCAGACCGAGGCGATGACCACCATCGACGTCAACACCGGCGCTTTCGTCGGCCATCGGAATCTGGAGGAAACCATTTTCCGCACCAATCTCGAGGCGGCGGTGACCATCGCGAGACAATTGCGCCTGCGCAATCTGGGCGGCATCATCATCATCGATTTCATCGACATGGAAGAGCCGGATCACCGCCGCCAAGTCATTCAAGCCTTGGAGAAAGCTCTCGCCGACGATCACGTGAAGACCAGCATCTCGTCGGTATCGCCGTTGGGTTTGGTGGAAATGACGCGCAAACGCACGCGCGAAAGTTTGGAACATCTCTTGTGCCAGCCCTGTCCAACCTGCGAGGGGCGCGGGTTTGTCAAAACGGCCGAAACGGTGTGTTACGAAGTGTTTCGCGAGATCATGCGTCAATCCCGCCAGTTCGAGTGCCAGCAGCTGATGGTATTGGCCCATCAAGATGTGATTGAGCGTTTGCTCGACGAGGAGTCCTCGGCACTCGGCGAATTGGAACTGATCACCGGCAAGCCGATTCGCCTGCAGACCGAAGCCCTGTACGCAGTCGACCAATACGACGTCGTCCTGATGTGAATCAGCGTGCGTAAGGCCGGAAAAATCCTGCTGTATTGTGTCGCGGGACTGCTGGGTCTGCTGCTGCTCCTGATGCTGGCCGTCAAGGTCGCGCTCGACCGCGCGCCCGCTTACCAGGCCGAGATACAGCAATGGCTGCACGCCCAAACCGGATACCACATTACATTCGCCGGCGTCTCGCCGTCGTTTCGCTGGTATGGACCTGAACTGCATTTCGAGCGGCTGGAACTGCGCTCCAAGGATGACGCCCGAGTCCTGGCGCGCGCCGCCGGAGGCCGAGTCGCAGCCGATATCTGGCAGCTGATCAGCAGCGGCAAGTTGCTTGCCGGGAGGATCGAGCTCGATTCGCCGAGCATCACGATCACGCGCCTGGGGCCCACCAGCTTTGCGTTGGCATCCGAGATCAAACTGGGCAGCGACGACTCTTCGCTCGAGACGCTCACGCTGGACGATCTGCCCGCCGGCAAGCTGGCGATTCGCCACGCCCTGGTCACGATGCAAAAATGGAATTCGGCATTGCCGCAGCTGGAATTGCGCGACGTCAATTTGGATGTACGGCGCGGCGATGAGGGCCTGTCGGTGGCTTTCAACGCCCACTTGCCCCCGGCTCTCGGCGGAGTGTTGAGCATCAGCGGCAACGCGCATGGCCGCGGCGACCTGGACTTGCTGGATTGGAGCGCGTTGGCCTGGGCGCGCGATATTTCCTTCCCGGGATGGCGGTTGCTGCTGCCGGAATTCTTGAGCCGGCTCGATGCGGGCAGCGGCGCGTTCGATTTGGCGGCGCGCGGGACGGGCCGGGTGCTGACGAGTGCGGATCTTGATTTTGCGGCGCGAGGCGTGGTCACGCAGCTCAACGATGGGCCTAGCGCGAAATTCGAACAAATCGGCGGCGCACTCCGCGTCGTCCACGCGGGCGATCGCTGGAGCCTCTCGGGCGCGCGGGTCCGTGCCGTTCGCTCGGGCCGCCGGGACCCCGAATCGGAGTTCGACGTGAGTTGGCGGGGCGGCGAGGCGGGTTTGCTGGATTTGCGCGCTCGTGCGACCTACCTTCGCGCCGATACTCTGCTGCCGCTCAGCGGACTGCTGCCGGACAAGGCGGTTCGCGAGAGGCTGCGGGAGATTGCACCGACCGGCGAGTGGATGGACACGGTCATCGCGATGACCCGCGCAACGGCCACGGACCGTTGGCGGCTGCAAGTCCAGGCGAAATTCCGAGACGTGGGCTTTGCGCCGGTGGGCCGGGCGCCGGGTCTGCGGGGTCTGACGGGAACGATTGCCGGCACCGAGAGCGGCGGGCACGTGCTTATCGATACCCACTCTGCGGTGTTCTCCTGGCCGACGCAGTTTTCCCAGCCGGCGGACCTGGACACACTCAAGGCAACCTTGTATTGGAAGCGCACGAGCGAGGAATTGCTGGTTGCCTCGCCCGATTGGACGATGAACAATCGCGACGCCGCCGTTCGGGGGAAGGTGGCCTGGGCTGCGCCCGCCGACGGCTCATCGCCCGTGTTGACGCTGGTCGCCACGGTGGAGAACGGCAACGCGGCGAATGCCCGCAACTATTTCCCGCGCGAGCGGATCGCGCCGCCGGCGCTGGCCTGGTTGGATCGAGCGTTCGTGGCGGGTCATTTGTCGCGCGCGACCGTCGTGCTGAGGGGACCGATACGGCACTTCCCGTTTCGCGACGGCAGCGGTTTGTTTCTGGCGCGCTGTGCCCTCGACGGAATGACGCTGGATTACAGCGAAGGTTGGCCGCGCGCGGAAAATCTTGCCGCGCACGCGGAGTTTCGCAACGAAGGATTGACGGCGCACTTGCTCTCCGGCCGGGTCGGGGGCTTGCCCGTAGATGCGGCCGAAGCGCGTTTCGCGGATTTCAAGACCGGCGAGCTGGAGATTCATGTCCGTGCGGGCGGCGATGCGGGGGACGCGCTGGCATTCCTGCGTGCGTCGCCGCTCGACGCCTCGGCCGAGCACGCGTTTTCCGGCGTCGATGCCAAGGGTCCGATGCAGTCCAAGGTGGACTTGTTCTTTCCGTTCAAGGATTTCGTGCATCGGCGGGTGTTGGTCCATGGCCGCCTCCAAGGAGTGACGCTGGGTCGTCCCGGGTCGACGGTGGCGGCCACTGACCTCAACGGCGACTTCGATGTCGATGGCGCTCAAGTGGCCGGGGCCGATGTCCGGGGACGCATTCTGGGCGGGACGTTTCAAATGCAGGCTCGAGCGCCGCGTAACCGGCCGCCCACCCGCACCCAACTTGAATTTCGCGGCACTCTCAACGGCGATGCCTTGCGCACGGAGCTGGCATTGCCTCCCGGCATTGCCATCGGCGGGCAGACGGACTGGCGGGCCTCGCTGAAAATGGTGCCCGAGCCCAATCGCGAACGCAGCCTGCGCGTCACCAGCAGTCTCGTCGGTCTCGAGATGAAGCTCCCGGCTCCCTTGGATAAAGCGGCGGACGCCCCGATGCCGTCATGGTTCGACATCCAATGGCCGGCGGCGGGCGGTCCTTTCGGCCGGCTCGCGCTGGGATCCGTGGTGAGCGGCTCCTATGCGCTGGAATCCAACGCCAACGGTGTGCGGCTCGCGCGTCTGGCATTGTCGTTCGGTGCGAGCGAGCCGGACTCGGATCGTCGCGAACAGAATTTCAATGTGGGCGGATCGGTCGGGCGCCTGGATTTGGCGGGCTGGCTCAATCTGAATGTGGCCGATAAGAACGCAAAGCCGGTGTCGGATTACTTGCGTACTGCCCGGTTGGCCGTTGCCGAGCTCGACTACCTGGGCTTGGCTTTCCGCGACGTGACTTTGGATTTGGCGGCGGCGGAGGGCGGCTGGCGCATTGCCGTCGGGGGACCGAATGTTGTCGGCAGCATTACTTTGCCGGCCGCCGCAAATTCGCCCGAACCTTGGAATCTGCAATTCGAGCGTCTGCGGTTTGCCGTCCCGAGCGTCGATGGCCCCGGCACCGGATCGGGTGCCGGCAGTACGGCAGGCGAAGATCGCGCGCCGACTAGCTTAGGAAGCTTGGCTGATCCGCACGGCATTCCGGCGATCAATTTTCATGCCGCGGATCTCACCGCGGGTGAGCGGCACTTCGGCGATGTGCAGGGGACGCTGCTCAAGCTGGATGACGGCATCAGCCTGGAACATGTGACCGTGACCAATCCCAGCTTCACTATCAGCGCACAGGGGGATTGGCGGGGCAAGGGCGCGGGATCGGGTCGCATCGTGGGTACGTTGATCAGCAATGACGTGCAGAACACGCTGCAGCAATTGGGCTATGCCGAGGTTATTGAGGCCAAGACGGGACGCATGGATTTCGACTTGAGCTGGCTTGGCGCTCCGACGGCCGATGCCCTGAGCGGTGCGGCGGGCCATGTGCAGCTGTCGCTCGACAAGGGTCAGATCGCCGGGATCAAACCGGGTGCCGGCCGGGTGCTGGGCCTGGCCAGCATAGCCGCTCTGCCGCGGCGGTTGGCGTTGGATTTCAGCGATCTGACCGACAAAGGCCTCGCATTCGATACCATTCGCGGCGACTTCGATCTGCGCGACGGCAACGCCTACACGGAGAACGTCCTGGTCAAGGGGCCGGCCGCGGAAATCGGACTTATTGGGCGGGTTGGCTTGAAAAACAAGGATTATGACCAAACTGCGGTAGTAACCGGCAGCTTGGGCAGTTCCCCCTTGCCGCTCGCGGGTTTCGTGGGCGGACCGGTGTTAGGAGCGGCGGTGTTGGTTTTCACCCAAGTGTTCAAACAACCGCTGAAAGGTCTGGCACGAGGGTATTATCGAATCACGGGCAGTTGGGATAATCCGACTGTCGAACGAATCAAAGGTGCAGACGCGGCCGCCGCGACTGCCGAGGCGCCGAAGTAGATGGGTAAAATCGCTGCAGTGCAAATGACCTCGAGTCACGTCGTCGCAGACAATTTGGCTGCCGCCGGCGAATTGTTGCGTGAAGCCAAGGACTTAGGGTGCGATATCGCCTGCCTGCCCGAGAACTTTTCGTTCATCGGACTGCGCGACGCCGACAAGCTCCAGGTCGCCGAACCCGACCGCGAGGGCCCCGTGCAATCGTTTTTGAGCGACACGGCGCGAAAGCTCAGGATGTGGATCCTGGGCGGCACCATCGTCATCCGCGGCGACAACGAGCGCCGCGTGGCCAACGCGTCGCTGTTGATCGACGACGCCGGCAAGCGGGTGGCGCGCTACGACAAAATACATTTGTTCGACGTCACCATTCCCGGCCGCGACGAACAATATCGCGAATCGACTCATGTCACCCCGGGCCGCGATCTGGTCGTCGCGGATACGCCCGTCGGAAAGCTCGGACTCTCGGTGTGCTACGACATGCGGTTTCCCGAACTCTATCGTGAGCTCGTGTCGAAGGGCGCCGAGTGGCTGGCGATGCCCGCGGCGTTTACGGTCCCGACCGGCCGCGCTCATTGGGAGACGCTGCTCCGGGCGCGGGCCATCGAAAACCTATGTTATGTGGTGGCGCCGGCGCAGACCGGCACTCATACGAGCGGCCGCGAGACTTATGGCGATTCGCTCATCGTTGATTATTGGGGTCAGGTGTTGTCACGCCTGGCTAAGGGTACCGGAGTGATAACCGCAGAAATCGATCTTGCCAAGGAAGCGGAGACGCGTACGCGCTTTCCCGCACTCGACAACCGGCAGCTGGGACTGCCCCGGGGCGCGGCGGTGCCGACATGAACGCGCGCAGTTCGGAATTGAATGAGCCCATGTTCGATGTGGCCGAAAAAATGATTCTGGCGCCGTCGGGTCTCAATGAGAATCGATTGTCGACGGTGCTCGACGCCGTCATGAGCCGAGGGGTGGATTACGCCGACCTGTATTTTCAGCTGTCACGGGAGGAGTCCTGGTCGCTCGAAGACGGTATCGTCAAAGAGGGATCGCACAGCATCGAACAAGGCGTCGGCGTGCGTGCCATCAGCGGCGAGAAGACCGGCTTCGCCTATACCGACGAAGTGCTGCTGCCGGCGTTGATCGAGGCGTCCGACGCGGCGCGCGCCATCGCACGCAGCGGCGGCCGCAACGCGGTGAAGGCATGGCAGCGCCCTCTGACCCATCGGCTGTACCTACCCGTTGATCCGCTCGACGCGATACGCGACGAGGACAAGGTGGCATGGCTGATGCGCATCGACGCCGATACGCGCCGCGTCGACCCGAGGGTCAAGCAGGTCATGGCGTCGTTGGCGGCAGTGCATGAAGTGATCTTGATCGCGACCAGCGACGGCACCTTGACGGCGGACGTCCGGCCCCTGGTGCGCGTCAATGTCTCGGTGATCGTGGAACAGAACGGCCGGCGGGAACAGGGTTACAGCGGCGGCGGTGGACGCTTCGGTCTGGACGAACTGTTGCGCGGCGATGAACCTTTTGCACATGGCCGCGAGGCCGTGCGACAAGCGCTGGTCAATCTCGAGGCGGTGGCGGCGCCGGCCGGTGCGATGACCGTGGTGCTGGGTCCGGGCTGGCCGGGAATCCTGCTGCATGAGGCCATCGGTCACGGCTTGGAAGGCGATTTCAATCGCAAAGGTACCTCCGCGTTTTCGAACCGCATCGGCCAGAAGGTGGCGGCGGATGAAATCACCGTGGTCGACGACGGCACCCTCGCCCGGCGGCGCGGTTCCTTGAACGTCGACGATGAGGGTACGCCGACCCAGTGCACGACGCTGATCGAGAAGGGTGTGCTGCGCGGCTATATCCAGGACAAAATGAATGCGAAATTGATGGGCATGCCGGCGACCGGAAACGGTCGACGCGAATCCTTCGCTCACATGACGCTGCCGCGCATGACCAATACCTACATGCGCGCAGGCTCGCGCGCCCCGGAAGAGATCATCGCCTCCGTCGAGAAGGGCCTGTATGCCGTCAATTTCGGCGGCGGCCAGGTCGACATTACCTCGGGCAAATTCGTGTTCTCGGCAAGCGAAGCTTATAGGATCGAGAACGGCAAGCTCGGCGCGCCCGTCAAGGGCGCCACCCTGATCGGCAACGGTCCCGATGTCCTGCAGCGGGTCAGCATGGTGGGCAACGACCTGAAGCTGGACGGCGGTGTAGGGACGTGCGGGAAGGAAGGCCAGTCGGTGCCTGTCGGAGTCGGCCAACCCACTCTGCGCATCGATGCACTGACGGTGGGCGGCACGGGCTAGGAGCCTGTCCGAGTAATGATGCGCCTGCTGCGGCCGACCCGCAGCGGCATCTTTTTGCGATCCTTTCGCTTACATAGTGCCCACTATGCCCGCGAAACGATCGCAAAAATCTGCTCGCTGTGGGTCATTGCGCTGCGCAGTCCCTGCTCCGCGCAAGCCCGGGGCGACCATTGCGCTGCACAGTCCCTGCTCCGCGCAAGCCCTGGGTGACCATCCATGGTCACCCGCGGGACGCATGCGTCCCGCCCATGGTCGCCCGTGCGACGCATGCGTCGCACCCTCGCGACGGCGATCATTAGTCAGACAGGCTCCTAGGCGCGGATTATAGTGGCTATCGGACCGGCAGGTCGGCTCTACGTCGTCGCAACTCCGATCGGCAATCTGGGCGACATGAGCTCGCGTGCGAAAGAGATATTGCAGAGCTGTTCCTTGATTGCGGCCGAGGATACGCGCCATACCGGCGTGCTGCTCAAAGCTTTCGGCATTCAAACGCCGCAGCTGTCGCTGCA
>DASWEO010000359.1:0-22564 GCA_036394715.1 Steroidobacteraceae bacterium | reverse complement strand
AATATCGGTTATGCGCTCGCGTTTCGCGTCGCGTCGGGTCAAATGCTGGGCGCCGATCAGCCGATCAACTTGAATCTGCTGGAGATCCCGGCGGCGAGCGCGGCGGTGCAGGGCGTCGTGATGGAGTTGAACGACTGCGCCTTCCCGACTCTCAATAAAGTAACCGCGACGAGCGACGCCGCAGTCGCGTTCAAGGATTGCAGCTTTGCCATGCTGGTCGGTGCGCGGCCCCGCGGTCCCGGCATGGAGCGCAAGGACTTACTGCTGGAAAATGCCAAGATTTTTTCGGCCCAGGGCAAGGCGCTGGATGCGGTCGCGAGCCGCGACGTGCGCGTGCTCGTGGTGGGCAATCCGGCCAATACCAATTCACTGATCGCGCAGCGCAACGCCCCCTCGCTGCCGCCCAATCGATTCACGGCAATGACCCGATTGGATCACAACCGGGGATTGGCACAGCTCACCGAAAAGAGCGGCGCGCCCTTAGGCTTGGTCAGGAAGATCATCATTTGGGGGAACCATTCGGCGACCCAGTACCCTGATCTGCATCACGCCACCGTCGATGGTAAACCGGCGCTATCCGTGGTCGAGCCGAGTTGGTTCAAGGACACCTACATACCGACGGTGCAGCAGCGCGGCGCGGCGGTCATCAAGGCGCGCGGCACTTCTTCCGCGGCTTCCGCGGCTTCCGCGGCGCTCGACCACGTTCACGATTGGATGCTGGGCACGCCGCCGGACGATTGGGTCAGCATGGCGGTCACCTCCGACGGCAGCTATGGAATCCCGGAGGGAGTGATCTATTCCTATCCGGTGACTTGCAAAAACGGCGAGTACAGCATCGTTCAAGGATTGAGCATCAACGATTTCAGCCGCGAGAAGATGCAGGCGACGCATCGCGAATTGCTGGAAGAACGCGATGGGGTGAAAGATCTGATCTGAATTTGATCCAACCTGAATCTGATGTGACGTGAAGCAGATCCGATGACCGACGTTGCCCATGGCACGGCTGTTTTCCTGGCCTGGGCTGCGTTGCTCCTCGGGGCGCTCCTGATTCTCGCCTATCGCCGCGCCGGTCTTGCCTTGAGCTCCTGGGTTCTCGGAATACTGCTGCTGGCTTACCTCGCGCTCGGAAGCGCGCCCGCTTGGTGGAAAATCCTTCTCTCCATTCCCTACGCCTCGCTGCTGCTGCTGAATATCCGGCCACTGCGGCTGCGCGCCGTGACGCGGCCGTTCCTGCGGAGCTACCGCAGACTCCTGCCGCCGATGTCCGCGACCGAACGCGAAGCGCTGGACGCCGGCACCGTGTGGTGGGATGGAGAATTGTTCACGGGCGGCCCGGATTGGCAAAAGCTCATGTCGGCCAAAGCGCCGGCGCTCACAGCAGAGGAGCAGGCCTTTCTCGACGGACCCTGCGAAGAGTTGTGCGCGATGCTCGATGACTGGGACATCACGCACGTCCGCGCGGATCTCCCGCCCGAGGTGTGGAAGTTCATCAAGGCGAAAGGGTTTTTCGGGATGATCGTTCCGCGGCGCTACGGCGGTCTGGAATTTTCGGCGTATGCGCATTCCTGCGTGCTGATCAAGATCGCCTCGCGCTCGGGGCTCGCGTCCTCGACCATTGCGGTGCCGAACTCGCTGGGGCCGGCGGAACTGCTGTTGCATTACGGCACGCAAGCGCAGAAAGATCATTACCTGCCGCGCCTCGCGCGCGGCGAGGAAGTACCCTGCTTCGCCCTCACCGGTCCTCGCGCGGGCTCGGATGCCGCCTCCATTCCCGACACCGGCGTCATCTGCAGAGGCCGGTGGCAGGGCTCGGAAATCATCGGCATCAAGCTGAATTTCTCGAAGCGCTACATCACCCTGGCGCCCGTCGCCACCGTGGTCGGGCTCGCCTTTCGCTTGTTCGATCCCGACCGGCTCATGGGTGAACGCACCGACCTCGGCATCACCTGCGCATTGATTCCGCGGGATACTCCCGGAGTCACGATCGGCCGGCGGCATTTTCCGCTGAACGTTCCCTTCCAGAACGGTCCGATTCAGGGACATGACGTGTTCGTGCCCATCGACGCCATCATCGGTGGTTTCGCCATGGCCGGCCAGGGATGGCGCATGCTGGTCGAACAGTTGTCGGTGGGCCGCTGTATTTCGCTCCCGTCGAGCGCCACCGGCGGCGCGCAGGCGGCGGTGTATGCTTCGGCGGCGTACGCGCGCATCCGCCGGCAATTCAACATGCCCATCGGCCGCTTCGAAGGCGTCGAGCAGGTCCTGGCACGCATGGCGGCCCGAACCTACACGATGGACGCCGCGCGCTCGGTCACCGCGGGTGCCATCGACGGCGGAGAGAGGCCGTCGGTGCCCTCCGCCATGCTGAAATATCACGCGACCGAATTGGGCCGGCTGATCGCGAATGACGCCATGGATGTGCACGGCGGCAAGGGTATTTGCCTGGGACCCAAGAATTATCTGGGGCGCGGCTACCAGATCGTGCCGGTCGCGATCACGGTCGAAGGCGCCAATATCCTGACGCGCAGCCTCATCATCTTCGGCCAGGGAGCGGTCCGCTGCCATCCCTTCGTGCTGCGCGAAATGAATGCGGCGCGCAATCCCGATCGCCAAGCCGGCATCGCCGAGTTCGATCGGGCGCTCATGGGCCACATCGGATTCGCGATCTCCAATGCCGCGCGCTCGCTCGTGTTGGGATTGACGCTCGCGCGCTTCACCAAAGTACCGCAGGGCGGACCGACCACGCGCTACTTCCAGCATGTGAACCGGTATAGCGCGTCATTTGCGCTGGCGGCCGACATCGCGATGCTGGCGCTCGGCGGCTATCTCAAAAAGAAGGAAACCCTGTCGGCGCGCTTGGGCGACGTGCTGTCGGCGATGTACCTGGCCTCGATGGTATTGAAGCATCACGACAACCAGGGCCGCGAGGCGGCCGATCTGCCGTTGGTCGAATGGGCGTGCCGCAGCCTGCTCTACCAGGCACAGGAACAGCTGCACCAGTTCTTGCGCAATTTCCCCAATCGTCCCCTGGCCGCGGTCCTGCGGCTGCTCATCTTCCCGCGCGGACTCACCTATTCTCAGCCAAGCGACCGACTGGGGCGCGACATCGTCGATCTCATCATGAACCCGACTGCAGCCCGGGAACGGTTGACCCAGCATATTTACAAGACTCAGGCGCCGAACAACCCCCTCGGCCTGCTGCAGGAGGCCTTGATACTATCGACCGCGGCGGAATCCCTGGAAAAGCGCATCCGGGTGGACGGCATCAAAACCGGCCGCGTGACGGCGCTCGACTTGCCGGGACAGATTTCAGAGGCCGTCAGCCTCGGCATCTTGAACGAGGCTGAAGGTGCCGCGCTGCGCGATTACGATGCCAAGGTCTCGAATCTCCTCGATGTCGACGACTTCGCGCCGCATGAGCTCTGCGCGGGCGGCGGCGCGGGTGCCCACCCGGGTTCATGAGTTCGCCGGGCGCGAGCGAGCGTTGTAAGATGGACTGACCGGCCGCACCTTTAGAGGAGATCCGCCTATGAATCGTCTGCTTCTCGCATTGGGCGTCACATTGATTGCAACCCTTGCCGTGGCACAGGATCGCACTGCGCCCGCCCCGAATGCCGAGGTGTATTTCATCGCTCCGCTAAACGGAGCGACGGTGCATGGGCCGATCACCATACGCTTTGGATTGAAGGGCATGGGAGTCGCGCCGGCGGGGGTCAAATTCGAGAATACGGGACATCATCATCTGCTCGTCGACACCGACTTCAGCGAATTGAAGCTCGGTGCGCCGCTGCCGGCGACCGACAAGATACTGCACTTCGGCAAAGGTCAGACCGAGACCATGCTGACCTTGACGCCCGGCAAGCACACTCTTGAATTGGTGTTTGCGGACTACGTGCACATGTCCTTCGATCCGCCGCTGCACTCGAAGAAAATCACCATCACCGTGGAATGACATGCGCGCGATACTGCACATCGACATGGACGCCTTCTACGCGTCCGTGGAAGAGCAGGATCGCCCGGAACTCAAAGGCAAGCCCCTGATCGTGGGCGGCATCAGCGGCCGCGGCGTGGTCGCCGCGGCCAGCTACGCCGTGCGGCGCTTCGGCGTGCGGTCGGCCATGCCCATGCGCGAAGCGTTGCGCCGCTGCCCCGACGCCGTCTGTGTGCGTCCGCGCATGGCGCGCTACAAGGAGGTCTCGGACCAGGTGTTCGAGATTTTTCGCGAATTCACGCCGCTCGTGGAAGGCCTCTCCCTGGACGAAGCATTTCTCGACGTGACTTCAAGTCAGCAACTGTTGGGGAGCGCGGAGTTTATCGGCGGCGAAATCCGGCGTCGCATCCGCGGGCGTACGGGGCTCACCGCGTCGGTGGGAATCGCACCGAATAAGCTACTGGCCAAGATTGCCTCGGACCTCAACAAGCCCGACGGCATGTGCCGCATCGGCGCGGACAATATGCGCGAGATCCTGGATGGGCTGCCGATCGAGAAACTGTTCGGTGTGGGACCGAAGACTCTGCCCGCCGCGCATGCGGCGGGCATTCGGAGCTTCGGCGATTTGCGCGCGGCCGGCGACGAAGCATTGTGGCGAGCCTTCGGCAAGCATGGAAAGACCATGCACGACCGGGCATGCGGCCTGGACGATCGGCCGGTCGAGCCGAACCGCGAGGAGAAGTCGATCAGCGCGGAGGAGACCTTTGCCGCGGACATCCGCGGGGCGGCGCCGCTCGCGGTGCGGTTGCTGCGCCTCGCGGATAGGGCGGCTTCGCGGCTGCGCGCGCAAAATCTCGCCGCCGGCAAAGTGAGCGTCAAGATCCGGCGCGCCGATTTCACGACTTACACTCGGCAACGCGCCCTGGGACGGCCGACGCAGGAATCGGCCGTCGTAGCGGCCGCCGCGAAAGCTCTGCTCGACCAATGGCTGGCGACCCAGCCCGATGCCGCGGTGCGTCTCTTGGGGGTCGGGGTGGGCGATCTGCAAATATCGATGCAAGCGGACCTGTTCGGAGGCGGTCCGGCTCACGGTTCGCGCCTGGACACGGTCGTCGACAGCATCCGCGGCCGATTCGGATCGGAGATTCTGACCCGCGCCAGCCTGTTGCCGGGGCGCGGCTCGGGATCCGGCGGCTGAGTTGGTATCCTAGGGCAGTCATGTACCTCAGCTTCTTCGGCCTCAACGAAAAGCCCTTTGCCATCACGCCGGACCCGCGCTATCTCTATTTGAGCGAGCGCCACGCCGAAGCTCTGGCGCATTTGCTGTACGGCATCAACGAATCCGGGGGCTTCATTCAACTGACCGGGGAAGTGGGAACGGGCAAGACCACCGTGGTGCGCACCCTGCTGTCGCGCGTTCCGCATCATGCCGACGTCGCCGTCATATTGAATCCGCGGGTGACGCCCGTCGAATTTCTGCTCACCATCTGCGAAGAGCTGGGACTCGGCATGGCGGATGCCGATCGCGACAGCGTCAAACAGATGGTCGATGCGCTGAATCGCCGGCTGCTGTCGGCCCATGCCGAAGGCCGGCGCATCATCGTGATCGTGGACGAGGCGCAGAATCTGTCCACCGAGGTGTTGGAACAGGTCCGGCTGCTCACCAACCTCGAGACCCCTACGCAGAAGCTGCTGCAGATCATTTTGATCGGGCAGCCGGAACTTCGCGAATTGCTCGACCGGACCGAGCTCCGCCAGCTGGCACAGCGAATCACCGGCCGATACCACTTGGAGCCGTTGTCGCGCGAGGAAACCCGGGGCTACATACGCCATCGGCTGCGCGTTGCCGGCGCCGCGGGGGAAATCTTCACTCCCGCGGCGCTCGCCGAAGTGCACCGCTTGTCGACAGGCATCCCGCGGGTGATCAATGTGACGTGCGACCGCGCCCTGCTGGGTGCCTATACCCAGGAAACGCGCAAAATCACCGCTGCGCTGGTGCGGCTCGCCGCGGGCGAAGTCTACGGCCGGCGCTTTGTCCCCGTGTGGCTGGGTTGGCTCGCCGCGGCGCTCGGGCTCGTCAGCATTGCGCTGCTCGCCTTCGGCGGCTGGGAACTGTGGCAGAGGCAAATTGCTCCCTTGCACGCGCTCGTCGGCAAGCCTGTCCGGCCCACTCCCGCAACGGCTGTTCCGCTTCCGGCGGTGGTGACGCCCTCCTCACCCCCGCCTAAGCCGTCGGTGCCCGGTCCTGCGGCCGCGCCGGTGGCCGCATCCATCAACGCATTGCTGGCCGCCAACAGTGCGTACACCAGCGATGCAACCGCGTTCCGCCGTCTGCTGTCGTTGTGGGGGACGGCCATGGCGGATGACAAAAACCCCTGCGGGCAGGCGGCGAAGGCGGGGTTGTCGTGCCTGGAGCAACGCGGCTCCTGGGCGCAAGTCAGGGCCCTCAACCGGCCCGCCATCCTGACGCTGACCGACGATCACGGACAACGGCATCGCGTGGTGCTGTCCGCGCTGGACGACCGATTCGCCACCTTGAATCTGGGCGAGCACGATGAGCGGGTGCCCCTTGACGAGCTGTCGCGCGATTGGTTCGGAGAATTCACCCTCGTGTGGAAACCCAAGACTGCGCGCACCCGGCTCTTGTCGGTGGGGATGACGGGAGACGAAGTCCGATGGCTGCGCCGCAGCCTCAACGCCCTTCAGGGCGCCGCGTCGGATCCGGAACACGGCGATGTCTACGATGAGCAATTGGCGATCGCCGTGCAGAATTTCCAGCGTGAACACCGGCTCAATGTCGATGGCATTGCGGGAGTACAGACCCAAGTCATGCTCGACACCGCGTTGGCCGAACCCGGTTCGCCGTTATTGCTGCCCAACACACCGCGCGGCAGCTAGGAACATTCATGTCCTTCATTCTCGACGCTCTCAAGAAATCGGAAATCGAACGTCAGCGGCAATCCGTGCCGGGGCTGATGGACACGCGCTCGGGTCCGCGGCGCAGCCGCCTGCCCGTCTGGGCGATCGCGCTGGGCGTGCTGCTCGGCATCAATCTGCTGGTCTTGACCTTCGTTCTGACGCGAAAGAGCGCTCCGACGGCGCAGGCGTCTCAACAGGCAGTCCCAGCATCCGCACGCGAAGCCGCCGCGCCGCCCGAAACCCACTTCAGCCCGTTGGACACCGCGCCGGTGTACGCGCCGGAAATTCCGGTCGCGTCCGGCGAGGCCGCCGCACCCCTCGAGCCGCCGACCGTCCGCAGGGCCTCGGCCGGCGGAGCGGGCATCGGGGCCGTGCGCGCCGCGCGCCACCCAGACCCGCTGTTGAGCGACGGAGACTCGAAAGCCGACCAGGAAATACTGCCCTCGATCAACGAAATCAATTTGACGGGCGCACAGGCGCTACCCGAGCTGCACCTGGACGTTCATGTTTATGGGACCAAGGCGGCCGACCGCTTCGTATACGTCAACACGCGCAAGTATCACGAAGGCGCCAGGTTGCAGGAAGGTCCCACCGTCGAACACATCCGGCGCGACGGCGTGGTGCTGAATTATCAGGGGCTGAGGTTCATTCTTCCGCGCCAGCCCTAGGAGCCTGGGCGCGATTATTCGGCCAGCACGAAGGTCACTTTCAGCCGCACGCGATACTCGGCGATCTTGCCCTTGGCGACGACCACGTCCTGGCTTGCCACCCAGGCGCCCGCGACGTTCTTCAGAGTCTTGGTGGCGCGCTTCACGCCATTCTCGAGGGCGTCGTCGAAACTCTTCTTGGACGAAGCGATGATTTCCGTGACCCTTGCGACTGATGACATGTTCGGTCCCCCCTTTGAGTCCGTTGATGCTGAGCCCAAGCATCCTGACAGAGATACGCAGAAGGGTGCAATCAGACAGGCTCCCAGGCACTGGCGTGCAGCATCGGGCGTCGCTACCATGAGGGACGAATTGAATTCTTGGGAGAGTCGCCGCCTTGGGGTATCAGGTTCTCGCGCGCTTGGTCCAAGCGGCCGTGGTGTCGCTCGGCCTCTGCGCCGGTGCCGGCGCGGGGGCGATCGAGGGCGCGGTTACCTTTCCCGCCCAGCTCGTACCGTCGATGACTGTATTTGCCTCGGACGTCGATACCTCGAAAATCCATTCCGTGCAGCTGGTCCGCGGGCAGGCGAATTTCACCGTCAACGTGCCGCCCGGCCGCTACCTCGTGTTTACGGCGCCCAACGAGCCTGGCGCGCCGAACGTCTATGGAGCGTACACGCAGTACAGCCTGTGCGCGTCGCACGATATCGGCAAGTGTGAGGATCACATGCTGATCCCGGTCACCATAACCGCAAGGGCTCCGCGCGCCGTGGTGACGATCGACGACTGGTTTCTGACGGATGAAGTTGCCGAGCAGATAGACCGCATCCGCGGGATTGCGGCCGGCGCCGATCCGGAGCCGCTGAGCGCGCCGCGATTCTCCGAATACCCGAGCGCGGCCTTCGACGACGACGCTACGCCTAAGGTCGATTCCGGAGGAAGCGAGCTGTCCGAGGGCGATCTCGAGATCGTACAGCGCGCATTGTCGAGCGGTCCGAACTTCGCGGGACATGTCACGGTCACGTTGACGAGGTGCGGCCTGGCGTGCGGCCGGCTCATACTGGTCGATTGGCGCACCGGGGCCATCCAGGAATTGCCCCTGCAAGGTCCGCAGGGTCAGCCCGCCGAAACCGAGGGAACGCTGCCGTGCCGCGCCGAGGAAGCGCTATTATTTCGGCGCGACAGCAGACTGCTGAGCGTAACCCGCGTACGGGGTGCGGCGGTGGTCACGCAGTATTACGTATGGAATCAGAACAATGCCGCGCTGGTCCAGAGCGGTGAATATCAGCGGACTTCGCAGACGTTCTGTGCGGTTGCGGCGCGCTGAGCCCGATCATGCGATGATTGACGCATGCGCAAGATCTTAACGCTGACCATGAGCGGCTTGGTGACCGTATTGCCCCTGGCATTGACCATCTATGTCATCTGGTGGCTGGTGCAAACGGTCGAAGGATGGCTGCGGCGCGCTCTGATTGCGTTGGGGATCGTGAGCCCTGAGCACTATTGGCCGGGCTTGGGGCTGGTCGCCGGATTCGCGCTGCTGCTGGTCATCGGCAGCTTGGTCAACGCCTACGCCGGCAAGATCTTGCTCAAGTATTGGGACGATTTCTTGGGCCGGATACCGTTCGTGAAGACCCTCTATGGCGGATTTCGCGACGTCGTCAGCTTGCTGCCGTCCGGCAGCGGCGAGAAGCGCGACTTGCAGCGCGTGGTGCTGGCCCGGTTCGCGGATGTGCACGCGATCGGTTTCGTCACTCGTGAAGACGTGCCGTCCGTGCTGCTGGCGCACGGCGGTCAAGACTGGGTGACCGTATATTTCCCCATGAGCTACGCTTTCGGCGGCTACACCATCTATCTGCCGCGCGAACGCATCGAGCCTCTGGACATTTCGGTCGAGGACGCCATGCGATTGGCGATCACCGCGGGCCTCACGGCTGCCGGTTCGCGCCAATAGTCGAGGACCTTGGGGTAGGTACATGGTCAAGTGCTGCCTGCTGGTCCTTGCACTCGCAACGACCCACTCTCCGGTTGCGCCAGGCGCCGCCGGCGCGGCGACGCCCGCCGTGGCAGCGCCCGGCACAGCCACGCCCCGACCCCATGCTCATGCCGCAGAGGCCAAATACCGGATCTCGCGAGCTGACGCCGCCGCGATTCTCAGTACTCGCGCTGACGCGAATTCACTGGCGACGGCGGCGGCGCTGCGCTACTCGAGCCCGGGATACGGCGAAAAGACGGTCAGCCTCCACCTTAAACCCTCCGCGCTGGAGCTGGCAGATCGCGCCAGCGAGTTGGCTCCGCAAGACGCGGGCATCGGCTGGCTGCATCTGCAATTGTGCTCGCGCACGCCCACCTGCGACATCCGCGACGTCGCAACGGTCTTGCGCTGGGTGGACGCGGACAATGGCGCGGCCTGGCTGCAAACGCTGGGCGCGGCGCAGAAGGACCGGGACCCGATGGAGGTGGACCGGATTCTCGCGGACATGGCCCGCGCGGCCCGCTTCGATTTCTACTGGAACCGCATCGTTGTGCTGATGGTCGACGCTCTAGATGCGGCGCGCGACCAGCTGCCGGGCGGTTTCGCAGGGTCGGACTCGGCGAGGCTGACCACCGCCAGCGGAATCGCCGGCGGTGAGATCATTCCGCCCTTTACGGCGCTGGTGGAAGTCTGCCGGGAGTCGAATGCTGCCCCGGAGCGGCGGGAGCTTTGTATGAAATTGTCGAAGACCATGCAGCGGAGCGACACCATCGCCGCGCAAATGGCTGGTTTCGGCATCGAGAGACACCTGCTCGCGCCCGACAGCAAGGAGGCTCGGGCGATTGCCGAGAGGAGGCATGTTTTGGAATGGCGCGCGGCGGCGGCGGCCAAATTCGACAATCCGCTCCTGCCCTGGACCAAGAACGCGCGTGCGCGCGCTCGGCTCGCGCACATGCGCGCCATGCCGCGCGAAGAGGACGTCTGCATCGCAATTCTGCGGGAACACAGGATGGCGCTCGACCCGCCGGAGGTGCACCCGTGATCGACTTGTACTACTGGCCGACAAGACGTGACTCACGGCGTTTTGCCTGCCGCCCAGCAGTAGCGTTGATGTTCATCGACGATTCCCACGGCCTGCATGAACGCATAGCAAATGGTCGACCCGACGAAACGGAAACCGCGCCGTTTGAGATCCTTGCTCATCGCGTCGCTGTGAATCGTCGACTGGGCAACGCCGCTCAAATACAGGGGCCGGCGGCGCAGCACCTTGCCGCCCGTGAACTGCCGGAGATAGTCGTCGAAAGAGCCTAGGGAACGGCGGATCTCGAGGTAGGCCTTGGCGTTGGAAATGAAGGCCTCCACCTTGAGGCGATTTCTCACGATGCCGGGATCCTGCATCAAGCGCCGGCGTTTGGCGGCGCCGTAGCGGACCATTTTCTCGGCGTCGAAACCGTCGAATGCCTTGCGGTAAGTCTCGCGCTTGCGCAGGATGGTGAGCCAGCTCAAGCCCGCTTGAGCACCTTCCAGACACAGCATCTCGAAGAGCGCAGCGTCATCATGCAGCGCCACCCCCCATTCGGTATCGTGATAGGCGAGGTACAGGGGGTCCGCCGGGCACCAGGCGCAGCGCAGCTTGCCGTCGGCATGACGCTGCGCTCCGAGCTTTCGACGGTTGGGTTTGCTCGCCATCGGGCGCTTTAAGATTTCAGCCGTGCAGGCGCACGGCGTGGCGATCCTTGTAGACCAATTCGATGCGGTCGACTCCGCGCGTGCGGCGTGCGGCACTGCGAATCTCGTGCATCAGCTTGAGGAGCACCCGGGTGTTCACCTCCGGGGTTGCGCTCAAGCGCGGCTCCACCCCGAGATGCAGCACGGCGAAGCGTTCATGCGCCGAGCGGACGAAGACGGCAACGCCCACGGGTCTTCCCATGTCGGAGATCGCGAACAGCGTTTGCACTCCGTCGATGTCGCCCACGCGGACCCGCAGGCCCCCGTCGTGCTCATAGATTTCCGGCACTCCATAGGTTTCTATGGATTGCTGGATCCCGACGCGCACGCGATGTTGGTTGACGTTGAAGAACAGCAACTGTTCCAGCGCAGCGCGCTGGTTCGTAGGCAATTTCGATGTAATCTCGATTGAACTGCTCAATGCTCCCCCGTCCGTGGGCGCTCGCGCGCCTCAAGTGAGTGTCCAGTCACAGAATTAACTTGACGCAGTGCAGCAGACTTGTCTGCCGCCCGAGAGTCCGTATCGTATAGCGTCGCCCGCGGATTGACACTAGCCTAACGACTTGGCGCAACCACTGGTGCAACCATTGTTGCAGTGCGGCGGAACTCAATGATAGGAAACAGCCGGTGCTAGCTTCCGACGAAGAGGGTGGCACGCTGAACGCCCCGCGGTTCAGCCTTGCGAGCGACATCGTCGAGCTCGTAGTGCTGACCAGTGACGAAGTATTCCTGCAGACCCTGCGCGAGGCAGTCGGCGGCGCGCGGCGGTTGTGGCATGTCTCCGCACCCGACAAGGTCAGCGATCTTTTGGTGGCCGGCGAAGTGGGCATTTTGGTGCTCGACGTGGAGGGCTTGAACGAGACCGCGACCGAGTTCGTCGGACAGATCAAACGGCAATTTCCCGACCTCGTGGTCGTGGTCGCCGGCAATCGAGACGCGGAAACTTCGCTTGCCGGATTGATCAGCGCAGGCGTCGTCTATCGGTTCATCCACAAGCCCATGTCGCCGGGCCGGGCAAAGCTGTTCGCGGATGCCGCGGTCAAGAAATTCGATGAGCAGCGCAAGCGCTCCGCAACGGTCCCGCCGATCAAACCCCATTCGCGATCGAATCGCGGTGTGCTGATCGGCGGCGCGATAAGCGTCGTGGGTTTGATCGTGGTTGCGGCCTGGGTGATGCACCGGGGCAGGGATGTCGAACCCGGCGCGCCGCGCGCCGGCGGTGCGCGTCCGGCCGCCGAATCTCCGCTGCTTGCCGGTGCCGCCGCGGCGTTGTCGGACAATCGGCTGACGGAGCCCGCCGGCGACAATGCGCTCGAGCTCTACAGCCAAGCACGGGAGCACGACCCCGCCGATCCGATCGCCCGCGCCGGGCTCGCGGAAGTCCGCGAGCGAGTGCTGGCCAGAGCCGAGAACGCCCTGCTCGAGGAGCGTCTCGATGAAGCGGCGGTTGCGATCGAAGCGGCGCGCAAATCGGGTGTCGAAAGCGGCCGCATCGCGTTCCTGTCGGCGCAGCTCGCCAAATCGCGCGAGCGTGTGAGATCGGCGCAGGCCGAGCTGCGGGCGCGCAATGAGCCCAAGGCCGCGGAGGACAAAGTGATGCTTTTGCTCAGGGAAGCCGCACGACGCATCAACGACGCGCACATCATCGACCCGAAACGAGACAGCGCGCTCTTTTATGTTCGGGAGGCGTTGCGGCTCGATCCGAATAACAGTGCCGCCCAGGACGCCGAAAGGACGCTCGCAATGCGGATGATGGCGGAAGTGCACAGTGCCATCGACGCCCGAGATTTTGCGCATGCATCCCGCTGGCTCGAAGCCGCCAAAGGCATTGCATCCCCGGACAACATCGGGACGCTGCAAGACCTGCTCGCTGCCGCGCGCCGGGAAGCGGACGCGGACGCCTGGGCGGAGCTCCTGAAGAACGCCAAGGAGCGCTTGCAGCAGGATCGGCTCATCGAACCGGCCAACGACAGCGCCAAGTACTATCTTTTAACCTTGCGTGGTTTGGATCCGCGCAATGCCGGTCTCGCCTCCGCGATGCAGGATCTCGGCACCCGCCTCGTGGCCAAAGCGCGCCTTGCCCTCGGCCTCGAGCAGTACGATGCGGCGCGGAGCTGGCTGGGTGAAGCAGGCGCGATCGGCTTTGCTTCGCCGGAATCCAATTCGGTGCTGCATGATCTGGATGCCGCCGCCGCCAGACAGCAATTCCTGGCAAACGTGGTCGCCGCAGGCGACCTCACCCTGGTCAAGTCGGTGACGCCGGTCTACCCGGCGAAGGCGAATGTGAGCAAGATCCAGGGCTGGGTCGAATTGGATTTCACCGTCGCCGAAAGCGGCGCCGTCAAGGACATTGCGGTCCACGCCGCCAGCGCTCCCGGCGTGTTCGAAGACGCCGCGATCAGCGCCTTGACGCAATGGCGTTACAAGCCCGTCGTGCGCGACGCCAAGAAGGTTGCGCAGCGTGCCCGGGTCCGAATCCGCTTCGTTCTGGCCAATTGATTGCGCTCGGGCGGCCGCAGCAGGCACATCATTGGTCTGACAGGCTCCTAGACTAGGCGGCCGAGCTGCGGGTCAGCACGGCGGTATCCGATTCCTGCGTGAGCGCGCCGATCTCGGCTCCAATGCGCAAATCGTCGACCGCACCGAATGCATGCTTGCGCACGAGTCCGTGCCGATCGATCAACACGAGGCTGGGCGTGCCGCGCATCTTGTATCGCTCCATGGTGTGCGGGATCGGGCTCGTCGGATTCGGCTGATCGAGCGCGATCGGAAACTTCAAGCGATATTCATGGATGAATGCCTTGAGCACCGCGGTGTTGAAAGCATCGTGATGTTCGAATGTGGCGTGCAAGCCGATCACTGCCACATCCTTGGGTTCGAAGGTCTCGTAAATTCTCTGCGCCTGGGGAATGCCCGCGCCAATCGAGTTCGGGCACAACACCTGAAACGCGGCGAGCACGACCACTCGCCCGCGCAGAGCCGACAGCAGCAGAGGTCGATCCGTATTGAACCAAGTTTGCACGAGTAGCTCGGGCGCATACGTTGAAGTGGTCATGAATAGCGCGCACGCCGATGGCCGACCATCGGCGGCAATTGTCCCTGGTTGCTCTCATTGATCGATATTGGTACTGCCTATTGTGTGCCCGAAGCGGGCATCAATTACAAGAGGCAGATGGAGGCGCAGATCTAGCCTCGGGAAATTCTTGCGAATTTAGCGGCGATGGGTTAGAGAGCGGGCGCCGGTGATTCAACACCGGCGAATTACGGCGCGGGTTCTCGTTCGCGCTGTTTGCGTTCCGCAATTTCCTCGCGATCGACGGCAATATTGCGGGGCGCCTTGATGCCGATGCGAACCTGCGAACCGTTCACCGCCATCACGGTCACTTCCACGTCGTCGCCGATGCGCAGACTTTCACCGGTGCGGCGAGTGAGTATCAGCATGGAATGGCTCCGTCCGGTTGATGTGCGCTTTATTAGCGCACGCCCCGGGCGTCCCCGGTGTGGGCGTTTTTCTGCGAGTCGCTGTAGGACTGTTCTGACTTTACCGCCCGGCCACGGCCCCTTCCGTCGCGGAATCCGAAGCTCCGGCCCAATCGCTGACGGTGGCTTCGTAGATGGCCAGCTCACGCAGCAGATCCTCGAGACGCTGCGCCTTGCCCATGGCAAATCCCTGGCCGTAGTCGACGCCGAGGTCGGCCATGCGCGCGCGCAATGCATCGGTCTCGACGTACTCCGCAATGGTTTCCATGCACATGACTTTCGCGAGCTGTGCGATGGCTTTGATCATCGATTCCGAACGCGAATTGGTGATCGCATCGCGGACGAAACTACCGTCGATCTTGAGATAGTTGACCGACAGGTCCTTGAGGTACGCCAGCGAGCTGACTCCCGTGCCGAAATCATCGAGCGCGAACTGGCAACCGAGATCCTGCAGGCGGCGTATGAAATTCTGCGCTTTCACCAGATTGCCGATGGTCGCGGTTTCGGTCAATTCGAAGCACAGGACTCCGGGCGGCAGGTTGCTGGCCTTGATCTCTCCGATCACGAAGTCCAGAAACGACTCGTCCTGCAACGATTGGCCGGACAGGTTGATGGCGAAGCGCGCGATATCCTCGCCGACCGATGCGCTGTGTTCCCCGAGCAGGTCGCAGGCGCGGTGCACCACCCAGCGGTCCACCGTGGGCATGAGTTGATAGCGCTCGGCCGCGGAAAGAAATTTGCCGGGCGGAATGATTTCGCCGCGATCGCCCAGCATGCGTATCAGCAGTTCGAAGCGCGGACGGCCGTAATTGCCTCGCAAGGGCAGGATGGGCTGCGCGTCGAGGCGGAAACTATCGTTGTCGAGCGCGTCGCGCAGCTTGCCGATGACCAAGATGTCGGTATGACGCCTGATGATGCTCTGATCGGAATCCTGGAACATCTCGACCCGATTGCGGCCGCGATCCTTGGCTGCCTTGCAAGCGATCTCCGCGGTGGCCAGCGCATGCGCGAGCGGGTTGTCGGAGCGGCCTATGGGCGCGACGCCGAGACAGGCGGACACTTCGAACGAGCCCTGCCCGGCGCGCGGCACGATGGCGGCGGCGGCGGCGCGAATCTTTTCGGCGACGATCGCCGCTGCGTCCATGTCGGAATTCGGGATGAGGGCGGCGAGCCGATCGCCGGAAATGCGCGCCGACAAGGCCCCAGGGGGCAAGGACTTGGCCATGCACGCGGCGACGCTGACGATCACATCGTCGCCTACATGCATGCCGAAGGTTTCGTTGATGACATGCAGCCGATCGATGTCGAGATAGAGAATGATGTGCGTTTCCGCGGATGTCGACGGCGCGAGCAGCGCCGAGGCCTGGCGCTCGAATGCCTGGCGGGTCATCAGGCCCGTGCTGGGGTCGTATTGAGCCTGGATGATGCTGGTCGCTCTCTTGGCCAGCACTTCGGCGATGCGCGTTTGATGCAGATCAAAGTCCTCGGCGCTCGGCGGATTGAACAGAGCGAGCACGCCCATGACCCGTTCCGAGGGGTGCCGCACCGGGCAGGCCAAAATCTTGTACGGAGCCGCCACGTCGCTCGCGACCTTGGAAATATGATTGATGACGATGGTGCGCTGCTGCAGCTGCATCCACGCCATCAAATGACGCTCGGCTCGCCGCAGCGATTCCGGCGACATGGGCTGACCGCTGCGCGTCAACGACAGACAGATATTCTTGTCGGGCACCCACAACGCCGCGAGCGCGCAGCCCATGCGCTCGAGCGCGGTCTTCAAGATGAGCCCGAATTCGTCGCTGTCGCTCGCAGCCGCCGACTGATGCGAGGAAATTTCCAGCATGAGATCGAGGTCGCGTTCGCGCACATCGAGATCGCGTTCGCGCGATCCCAATCTCAAACGCAGCGAGAGCTCGCGCCGCAGGCACTCCAACGCGGGCTGCACCAACTGGCGCACGGTCTGCAGCGGACGCGCCTCGGTCTGCTTGCCGGACAATCGTGCGATCAGGCTGACCACGCCGAGCAAGTCGATGTGTTCGCCGCGTATCGCGAAGGTGTACACGGCGAGGTCGGCATCGAGCGTGCGCACGATGCCGGCGAATTCCGCGGTGTCCGAGAGGGCGTTCGCAATGGCAATTTTGATGAGGTCGGTCTCATCGGCGAGGTCCCATTCGTCCGACGCCCAGACCAGGTTGGCGAAACCGTCGTGCACGACCACGCCTTGCAAACTGGGCATGAGCATGCGAAGCAGACGGCCATAGGGGTCGAACGAGGCGTCTGCGGCGCTGCTCTCGTTGGCGGTCGACTTGATTTCCGGCACTGCGGCCATCCTAGCGGGTTCGCGGATTTGAACTCACTGATCAATGTGCTTCAAACCTGCCGGCGCAGCTTTGACGAGAGTCGCAATTCAACCTGACAATAACAGGATTTTACCTAACCCCTTGACAATAGTCGCTGATTCTTGTGATGCAGATCGCGGATTCAATGCCGATGGCGGTTGCGGCGCGCCAAAGCGCCGAGTAGATAGCGGCCGCCGGGGATGCGAACCAGACGAAAGACGCGGCGCCAAAAGCGCCTCGCCTTCGCGTCGAGACTGACCAGCGGCAAGGCTTCGTAGAGGCGCGCCAGGGGTTCGTGCACGATCGCGCTTTGCGCCGCGATGATTCTGGGTTGCTCGGCCGATGTCATGGTCAGCACCACCGCATCTCCGCGCCACTCGATGCCGATGTCGCGGACCGAGGGAGACCGAAGAGCGTCGGCCGCGCCGGATTCCGCGCCGCGCAGAAATACATCGATGGGTGCGGCCTCGCTGCGAGACAGTCGCCACGCACCTTCCCCAAGGTTCTGCGTCAGAAATGTCCCGGGCAAATTGCGTCGCATCTTTGGCTGCATTGCCTCATCCTACCCGGGATGGACGCGCCCATGAAACTACTCCCCGGACAGGCATTGAGCTCCGGCGGCCGCCTGCGACTCGACTACCGCGCCGTGGCGGCGTTGGCCTTCCCGTTCATGCTGAACAGCGCCGTGCAGGCAGTGCTGAACGCGACCGACACCTGGTTCATCGGCCGGTTGTCCCCCGCGGCTACCTCCGCGATCGGCGCAGTGTACTGGCCCATCCTGGTCTGCGTCCTGCTGTTTGGCGGCATCGGCCTGTCGGTGCAGACATCGGTGGCGCAAGCCTTCGGCGGCGGCCGTTACACCCGTGCGTCGCAGGCGACGTGGACCGCCCTGTGGGCCTCGCTGTTCACCGCGCCCTTGTTCGTATTGCTTGCCCTGACGGGCTCACGGATTTTCGCACCTTTCGATATTCCGCAGGAAACCCTGCGGCTCGCTCTCGAATACTGGTTCCCGCGCATGGTCGGCGGACCGCTCGGCATCGCGTTGTGGTCGCTTCTTGGTTTCTTCAACGGCATCGGCCGCCCTGCGATCACGCTCTGGGTGACGCTGAGCGTCGCCGTGGCGAATGCCTTGCTGAATCAGCTGTTCATGTTCGACTTCGGGATGGGCATCGCCGGATCCGGCTGGGCGACCGATGCCGCGCAGCTGATCGGCGTTGCCGCCGCGGCCGCATTGTTCCTAAGGAAAGCGACCCGGGAGCGCTACGGTTCTCACCTCACGACCCGGCTGCAGGCACGCGCGCTGCTTCGCCAATTCAAGCTGGGATTCCCGATGGGGTTGCTGATTGCCGCGGACATCCTCGGCTTCGCCCTGTTTCAGTTGATGCAGGTACGGCTGGGCACCGTCGACGGCGCCTCCACGCAGATCGTCATGATGCTCACATCCTTTTGCTACATGCCCGCGGTGGGCATCGCCATGGCGGGCACCACGCTCGTCGGGCAGGCCATCGGCGCGCACCATCGCGAGTGGGCGTTCAAGGTAGGCAACGGAATCATCTTGATGGCCGTGCTTTACATGGGCGCGATCGGCGTGCTCCTCGCAGCCGCCGGACCTTGGGTGATGCCCTTCTTCACCAATGGCGCAGACCCGCAAGCCGCGGGCGTGGTGGCGCGGGGATGTGTGCTGCTTTGGATTGCCGCCGGGTATCAGCTCTTCGACGGCTTCAACATCAGCAGCAGCGCCTGTCTGCGGGGCGCGGGCGACGTGCGCCTTCCGGCCGTCATGGTACTCGCGTTGTCTTGGCTGCTTTTCGTGCCGCTTGCGCATAGTTTATCCTTTGCACCGGGCACCGGCTGGGTGGATTGGTTGCCGCAATACGGCATGGGCGCCATCGGCGGATGGTTTGCGGCCGTGGCCTATGTTTGTTGCCTGGGATTGATGCTGTTTCTTCGTTGGTGGTCGGGCGCCTGGCAGCGCATTGCGTTGCCGCTCAGTTGAGAAGCGTGATGGGTTCGAGAGCTTGTAAGTCGAATGTATTGGAACGAGCGGCGCTGGCGTTGATCTTGAGTACGCCGCCCTGCGCGTGGGCGGCTGCGGGCGCGGAAGTGCCGGCACACGTGACCCAGGTCATCGCGGCACAGCGGCTGCCGCCGAGCGCGGTCAGCTTTGCCATCGTCGATCCGGACTCGGACCGCCTGGTGCTCGGTCAGAATCCCGATACGCCGCGCAGTCCCGCGTCCACCGTCAAGGTGGTGACGACGTTTGCCGCTCTGGACTTGCTGGGGCCCGCTTACACCTGGCATACGCGGGCGTCGATTCGCGGTACGCTCGACGATGGCGCGCTCGACGGAGATCTGATCCTGCAAGGCGGCGGCGATCCTTACATGACCTTGGAGCGATGGTGGAGCTTCGTGCATGCATTGAGAGCCAAGGGGCTGAAGACGATTCACGGCAATATCGTCGTCGACAGCACCGCGTTCTCCTTGCCGCCGGAAGACCCCGGAGAATTCGACGGGCGGCCGAATCGCTCGTACAACGTCGTGCCCGATGCGCTGATGGTGAATTTCCAGTCCATCGAATTCCGGGTGCTGCCGGACGCCGCTGCGCGGCGGGTCGAGGTCATTGCGAGTCCGGCGCCCGTCAATCTCTCGATTGAAAATCACGTGCGCTTCGCCGCCGGCCGCTGCGGCGGCGCGGCCGGCAGGGTCGATTTCAAAGTGGCCTCCGCGGAATGGGATCGGGTGGTATTCAGCGGGGCATTGTCGCCGCATTGCGCGGAGCGCAGTTTTGCCCGCGTGCTGCTGCAGCCGGCCACTTATGCGTTCGGTACCTTCGTCGAACTCTGGCTCGAATCGGGCGGCGTATTCTCAGGCTCGCTGCGTGTCGGGGCGGCGCCCGCGGACGCCCAGCCGTTCCTCAGCTTCGACTCCTTGAGCTTGGGCGAGATCGTGCGCCTGACCAATAAATTCAGCAGCAATTTGATGGCGCGCCATCTGCTGCTGACCCTGGGCGAGGAGCGTTTGGGCGCTCCCGCGACGCTCGAAAAGGGAGCCGCCACGATCGCCGAGTGGAGCCGCGAACGCGGACTCGATCTGCAAGGCATGGACATCGACAATGGTTCGGGATTATCGCGCATCACCCATATCTCGGTGCTGCAATTGGCGCACACCCTGAGTGCGGCCTATCACAGCCGCTACGCGCCGGAATTCCTCGCGTCGCTTCCGCTGGCCGGCGTCGACGGCACATTGCGGTCGCGGATGAAGACGACTCCGGCGGGCGGCGTGCGGCTGAAGACCGGGCACATCGACGGCGTCAGCGGTGTCGCCGGTTACGTCACGGCGAACAGCGGTAAAACCTATGTGCTGGTCTCGCTGGTCAATCACAGCCGCGCGGATGTCGGCGCCGGCGAACCGGTGCATGCGGCGCTGGTGGCCTGGATGCTGGACAACCTTTGAGCCCCGGGCCCAGGTCGTTCATGAGCGATGTCTCGGGCGTGGTTCCGGACGAGTTCCTCAGGGGCTCTCCAAGTCCCAAAGTACCGCTGTAACGTCTTTGCGCAGCCAGACGCCGAACCCTAAATAGTTGAAGCGCCTCCGTAAGCGGCGGCGATACCAATCACCGGGCCGTAAATGCACGGCACCATCGGTGCGTGTCCGGTCGCAGTTCGCGCGCCAATCCTCGCGAGTGAGTGCGGATACGTAGATGGCGGCGCTGGAAAGTTTGGCGAGGTTCGCGATGGCGCGCGCGGCATCGCGGTCGCCGACGTACTGGAGGACGTCGTAGCAGACGACGAGATCGCTGGCGGATCGCGGCGTGAAATCCACCACCGAGCCCTTGGTCCATTGGTATCGGGCGCATAAGTAGTCGCTTGCCTCCAGCCCCTCATAACGGGCCCGCGGCAAGGCCTCGGCGAAGGGCTTACGCAATAAACCGATGCCGCATCCGGCATCGAGGATGCTGCGGACCGTTATGCCGGCGTGACGCAGAATTGCCGCGATCAGCTGCGCGCGGCCGCGCATTTCCGTCGCTGTGGTTACTCGGGTTGCCGTATTGAAGTAGTACTTGCGGAAGTAGGCGGAGTCGAAGGCTTCGTTCCGATTGAGAAATCTAGACAAGGCTGGCGCCTTTTGTGATGCCGATACGTGGGCGGGAGGCTTGCTTCTCCCGCCCACCACAGGATACGACAATGAGCCGATCGTCGGCCAGCCGCCCGGGACAGTGGCCAGGGCGCGCGGCGGCGCCAGTTCAATAGTCGGCGCTGTCCTTCCCGAACAGACTGTCGTAAGGACCTGCGGGCAGCCCCATTCCCTTGACGTTGATGGCGCCGCTGTTAGCCTGCCGGGCCAGCGGCATGTAATCGGGCGCCGCTTTCGTGATCGCCGCGGCGATGGCATTGGCCACTAACCCCGCGATGCCACCTCCGTTGTTTTGCTGCGGCTGATAGGCAACGATTTGGTGATTTTTCCATAACACCTGTCCCGTATGGGCGCTCTTCAAGGTGTAGTTGAGCTCAACGGTCACGGTCGTCGCGAGTACTACGTACTTGGCGTCCCACCGTTCAATGGAAATGTACATCACCGCGTCGGTGCCAAATAGTTCGCCCAAGCGGTGCGGATCGCCTGCATGCACCAGGTTTGCATCGCTCAGGCCATCGTCCGCCAGCACGGACTTCACCATATTGATTGGAAAGACGTAATAGCCTCGTTCCGCCAGCGGTGTTGCAATCGTCGCCAAGAAGTAATCGGGCGCGTTGACGTCTATGCTCTTGTTGATCACCGGAACCACGAGGATTGACCGCGGGCCTTCAGTGCGGAATTGCGAATAGTCGTACCGCGGCGGCCGGCTCGCGCAGCCGGCGAAGAGTGTGACCAGGCTCAACAGTGCGATTTTGGACGTAAAGTTCATGGCGCGGCACTCCGGGGGGTGGTGCCGCCGACCGGCGTTGAAGCCACTTTGATCATGCGGTCCATGAAGACCTTCGATTCCGGCCAGTGACTCTCTTCCTGCTTGAAAAGATCGATCGCTGCTGAGTTCTTACCCTGCTGCAGTTGCAAATAACCGTATTCGGCATAGATACCCGGGGGAACAACCGCCTTATTCGCGCTGGCGGCATCGATGACCGCCTTGAGCGAGGCCGAGAGCTCACCGGCGTCCGCAGGGTTCTTGTAGTAGCCGTAAAGCGAGGGGTCGTAGCTTCCCCAGTCGTAGCGCTGGTGCTGGGTCACGCAGCCGGCCGCCACAAGGAGAATTAAGGGACTCAAGATCAGGGTGCGTAAGCTCACAGTGACACCCCTTGGGTCACTGTGACGGTATGGCTCTCCCCGCTGCTTGCGAACGCCTTTTCCTTGTAGACCACCGTCCCGCCCAAGCGCACTTCTATCTGATGAGCGCCTTCGAGCACCGCGAGGGTATTGGGGTTGCCATCAAATTGGGCGGCGTTTCCCATGGCGAGTCCATCGACAAACAAAATCGAGCCGGCAGGGGCGCCCTTCACGATCAAGGTAGGTGGAGCGGATCCCGTTTTCACGGTCGTTTGCGGCAGCGCGC
>DASWEO010000358.1:0-3954 GCA_036394715.1 Steroidobacteraceae bacterium | reverse complement strand
ATCCGCAGGATCGTAGATGTTGGTGTTGCAAATATCGCCGGCGAACAAGGTTCCCGTGCGGCGCGCAACTTTCTTGGCGATGCGCAGCGCGGTCCGGTTCATCGGCACCAGATCCCTTTCTCGACCGATGACTCGAAGCTTCTCGCGATGCACGTAGTACGTGAGCGCCAGAGTGACGTCCGATCCGGCTCGCGCGAAATCCAAATGCAGTTCCTCGACCACTTCGGGATGCTCGGTGAGCACGACCGGAACGAAAGCGCCCGCCTGCAGGTAGCCGCGCCGTTCCAATTCGAAGACATAACCTTCGGCGCAAATGACCGGGCCCTTGGCCAGCCGCTTCAGCAAACCGGGCTCGGTGCGCGCAGCGCCCGCTTTTGTCGTCGATGTCATCCGCGATTACCCCGTTTCATAGAGCGCTCGGCGGTCGGCTTTCAAGTTCGCATCAACTTGCCGCTCGAATCAAACGCGGCCCCCGTCAGTCGATGGGCCTTATGGCGCTCGCCGATGATTTCAATTTCGAATCCTGCATCGGCTTTGGCCAGCGCGGCCGGCACATAGCCCAGCGCCAGCGAGTGGTTGACGCGATGTCCGAATGCACCGGAGGTGACCCAGCCCACGGTCTTGCCGTCGTGCCAGATCGGTTCATCGCCGATGGCGTCGGCGTCGGTGGCGTCGACCTTGAAAGTCACCAGGCGCAATGCGCCGCCGCTGTCCTTCTCTTCCGCGGCCGCCGAGCGGCCGATGAACTCGCTCTTCTTGAAGTCGACGAATCGATCGAGACCGGCTTCGAAGGGTCCATAGATGGGACGGTATTCGCGCGCCCAGCTGCCGAAGCTCTTCTCGATACGCATGGCGTTGAGCGCACGCCCGCCGAACAGCTTGAGGCCGTACTCCCGGCCGGCCTTGACCAGTAGATCGTAGAGCGCGCGTTGATAGTCGGTCGTCACCCAGATCTCGAACCCCAAGTCGCCGGTGAAGGACACCCGCCCGACATAGCCCGGGACCATGCCGATTTCCATGCGTTTGAACGACATGAAGGGAAAGGCCGCGGTGGACAAGTCGTCGCGCACCAGGCTCTGCAGCAGCGCCCGCGAATGCGGACCCGCCACCGACAGTCCGACGTACTCCATCGCGCACGGCCGCACCGTGACGCCCGACGCCGGCAGGTGCCGCTCGAACCAGCGCATGTAATAGGTCTCGGCGGCATAGGTGCCGACGAGAAAGACGTGATCGGCGGCAACCCGGCACATGGTGAAGTCGCCGATCAGCTTGCCGCGCCCGTTCAGCATCGGCGTAAGGACAATGCGCCCGACTGCGGGAACGCGGTTCGCCATCATGTGCGACAGCCACTCCGCCGTGGCGGGCCCGCGTATGTCGAATTTGCCGTAATTCGATATCTCCAGGAGCCCGACGGAATTCTGCACGGCCTTGCATTCCGCCGCGACGTGCGGGTGGGCATTGGAGCGGCGGAAGCTGATCAAGTCTTCGGCTTCGCGCGCGGACGGTGCGAACCACAGCGGGTGCTCGAGGCCGCAATAGTCGCCGAACACGGCGTGTTCAGCCTGCAGCTTTTCGTAGATCGGCGTGGTGCGCAGCGGCCGTGCGGCCGGCAGTTCTTCGTTCGGAAAACGAATACTGAAGCGGCGCGAGTAGTTCTCACGCACCTTGGCGTTGGTGTAGGCCATCGTGGTCCAGTCGCCATAGCGCGCCACGTCCATGCCCCAGATGTCGGCGCCGGGATCGCCGTCGACCATCCATCGCGACAGCGCCAGGCCGACGCCGCCGCCCTGGCTGAAGCCCGCCATCACGCCGCAGGCCACCCAGAAGTTTTTCAACCCCCGTATCGGCCCCACCAGAGGATTGCCGTCGGGTGCAAACGTGAACGGCCCGTTCACCACTTTCCTGATGCCGGCACCGCCCAGCGCCGGGAAATGCGCGAAGCCGACTTCGAGGCTCGGTGCGATGCGTTCCAGATCGTTCGGCAGCAAGTCCTGTCCAAAGTCCCACGGTGTCGTCACTTCAGACCACGGGACTCCGGCGCGTTCGTACGTGCCCATGAGCATGCCGCCGCGCTCCTGTCGGATGTAGATTTCGCCTTCGAAATCGATGGCGTGCAACTGCTCCTTCCTGCCTGCCAGCTCCGGCATGTCTCCGGTGATGAGATATTGATGCTCCATCGCCAGGATGGGCAGCTCGATCCCGACCATGCGGCCCACTTCGCGCGCCCACAGGCCCGCCGCGTTCACCACATGCTCGGCATGCACGTTGCCGTGATCGGTGATCACATCCCAGGAGCCATCGGTGCGGGGCTTGAGATCCGTTACCAAGGTTTGGCGCACGATGTCGGCGCCGCCGATCTGCGCGGACTTCGCATAGGCATGGGTGACGCCGTATGGATCGACGTGTCCCTCGATGGGGTCGTACATCGCCCCCGTGAAATGGCTCTTGTCCATGAGCGGAAACAGCTTCGCCGCTTCGTCGACGGAAATGATTTCCAGATCCATGCCGAGATATCGGCCGCGTGCCTTGGCCATCTTCAGCCAGTCGAGCCGCTCGCGGGTTCCGGCCAGCATGATGCCGCCGGTGATGTGGACACCGCAGGATTGCCCCGAGATCCGCTCGATCTCCTTGTAGAGCTCGATGGTGTACTGCTGCAACTTGGCTACATTGGGATCGCCGTTGACGGTGTGCATGCCCCCCGCCGCATGCCACGTGGAACCCGACGTGAGCTCCGCCCGCTCGATCAGCAATACGTCCTTCCATCCCGCCTTGGTCAGGTGATACAGCACGCTGGCGCCGACCACGCCGCCGCCGACGACCACTACTTTCGCGTGGCTCTTCATAGCATCTCCAATTTCATCGTGTTGATCGGCTGCGCCGCAAACCTCGCCCTTTAGGGCGGAGAAGGATACCGCTCATGTTCTGCAAGCTCGCCGCGCTTACTCATTCGAAACCGCCAAATGCAAATTAGACTGCGCCGCGCCGCCGCTGGTCCCGAAGCGCTCGATCAGCCAGGACCGGAACAGCGCGATGGCGGTGTCGCTCAGGGCTTCCGGGTGTGTAATCAGGTAGTAGCCGTAGCCGTCGTCGAGGCTGTTGTCGAACGGCTTGACCAGCTGGCCCGTCCGAATGTAATCGGCGAAGAGATAGTTGTCGACCAGCGCGATGCCCTCGCCGCTCAGCGCATATTGCACGGCGAGAACGGCGGTGTCGAACACCAGTCCGCGCTCGACGTTCAATGAGCTCAAGTTCGATTGACGCACGAATTGGGTCCAAAGATGATGGCGCGGCTGGTCCGAAATGCGCACGTGCACGAGTTCGTTGGACTCGATGAACTCGGTGAGACTCTTGCCCGCGTGGCGCGCGGCGATGTTCGGATGGCACAGGAGATTCAAGCGCACCGGCCAGAGAAGATCGGTCACCAAATCGGTCACGGTGGGCTTCGAATACACCACTGCCACATCGACATCGCTCGGCGGCGGCCCCACACCGTAGGGACTGACCAGATCGATCTCCACTTCGGCGGCCGCGCGCCGGAAGTCGCGCAATATCGGCACGGCGAGGTGCACCGCGAAGCTCGGCGGCATCTGCACACGAAGGGTTCTCAAGGTGGTCGACCCGTCGTTGCGGATGTCGTCGAGGGCGTATTCCAGGCGGTCGAAGGATTTCATGACCGCCGGCAGGAGATGCTGCCCCGCCTTCGTGAGCACGAGTGCGTGCGGCTTGCGCTCGAACAGCTGGGTGCCGATCAATTTCTCGAGGGCAATCACATGCCTCGACAAGGCGCTTTGTGAAATCAACAGCGCATTGGCCGCGGCGGTGAAGCTCGAGTGCTTGGCCACGCCCTCGAAGGCGCGTAATGCGTTCAGCGGCAGCCAGCGGCGATCGATGGTGGTTTTGCCCATAGCCTCAAGGAGCCCAGCTCTTCGTGTAGCTGATGGCGCGTTTCTGATC
>DASWEO010000357.1:0-7031 GCA_036394715.1 Steroidobacteraceae bacterium | reverse complement strand
CGCGACATCAGCCAGTCAGTGCAGTCGGCAGCCGACTTCACCCGGCGCGTCAGCGACCAAATCAAGGAAGTCCAGGGCACGGCCACCGAGACCGAGCAAGCGGCCGAGGGCGTGCTGCATGCTTCCGCCGACTTGGCTCAGCAGACAGATCTCCTCCAGGCTGAAGTTTCAGGCTTTCTGAACGCAGTACAGCCGAAGGCGGCGACCCAGGAGACGGGCTTGACGATGGGCGATCGGCGCGCGGCCGTCTGACGGCCAACGGATTTTTGGAGATTGTATGAACCTTTGGAGATCGCAATGAATTATCGGAATTCCGTCGGTGCACGATTGATGCTGGCCTTTGCCGGCGTGATCATTGTGTTCGGCGCGGCTGTGGCCTTGAGCATTGGTCGACTGGCGGCCTTCAACACCTCTGTCACCGAAATCACCGGCCCTGACTTCGCCAAAGTCGAGCTGGCCGGTGGATGGATGGATGCCATTTCAGAGTCGATGCGCCATACGCGCAACATGCTCATCATGGACGACAAGGCGCAGATCCAGGGCGAAATAGCCAAAGTCCGAGACCTGTCCGAGAAGAGAGCAAAGTACGCCGAAGAGATGACGGCCGCCGTCAAGTCTGCGGAAGGCAAAGCCTTGCTGCAGGCGGCATTGGATGCGCGCGATACTCTCAAGCCGCTCGACGAGGACTTTCTGCAGGAGATCCAGGCGGGCGACATCAAGGCCGCGAAGGATACCCTGCTGCAGCGCTCGCGGCCCGCGCAGCTGGCGGTCATCGCGGCCCTGAAGAAGCTGAGTGAGCACCAGCGGACGAAGATCCACGTGAAAGCGGAGGAGGTGGCCGCCGCGTATCAAAGCACCCGAACCACGCTGATCACGCTCTCCTTGGCCGCGGTGGCGGTGGCCTGCCTGCTGGCGTTCCTGCTCACGCGTGCCTTCAGGAAGCCGTTGAACCATGCAGTGGCCGTGCTCGGTGAGATCGAGAAGGGTAATTACGCGAACACGGTAACGGTCAGTTCGCAGGACGAAATCGGCCAAACGCTCCAAGGTCTGGAGCGCATGCAGGTGGCGTTGCGCGAGCGCACCGAGAAGGAACACGCATCGGCCATGGAGAACGCGCGGATCCGTACGGCCCTGGATCGCGTCTCGGTCGGCGTCATGTTAGGCGACACGGACGGAAAGATCATTTACATGAACGATGCGCTACGGACTTTGTTCCGCAACCAGGCAGTCGAGATCCGCAAGCAGGTGCCGTCGTTCGATACGGAGCAGCTGGTCGGCAGCTCGTTCGATATGTTTCACCAGGTCCCCTCGCTGCAGCGCAATGCTCTGGCGGGTCTGACCGGCGCGCATACGGCCGACGCCAAAATGGGCGACGCGAGCCTGCGGATCGTCGCGAACCCGGTGGTCGACGGTGCCGGCAAGCGGGTCGGCACCGTGGTGCAATGGGTGGACCGGACGCAGGAGGTGGCGACGGAAGAGGAAGTGCAGGCGATCGTCGCCAAGGCGATCGATGGGGACTTGACCGCACGCATTCGCGAGGAGGGCAAGGAAGGATTCTTCAAGACACTCGCCGGCGGTGTGAACCGCCTGTTGATGAACATGGCCGACGTGGTGCGGAGCATGGCGCGGGCGGCGGCCGAGGTGCGTACGGGGTCGGAGGAGATTTCGCGCGGCAACGCGGACTTGAGCCAGCGCACCGAGGAGCAGGCCTCCAGCCTCGAGGAGACGGCTTCGTCGATGGAGGAGATGACCTCGACGGTCAAGAACAATGCGGACAATGCCGCCCAGGCCAATCAGCTCGCCGCGGCGGCGCGCGAGCAGGCCGAACGGGGCGGTTCGGTGGTCGGCGCGGCGGTGACCGCGATGGGCGAGATCAACGCCTCGTCGAAGCGGATCGCCGACATCATCAGCGTCATCGATGAAATCGCCTTCCAGACGAACCTGCTGGCGCTCAACGCGGCGGTGGAGGCGGCACGGGCGGGCGAGCAGGGACGCGGCTTTGCGGTGGTGGCCTCCGAGGTCAGAAATCTCGCCTCGCGCAGTGCCGAGGCGGCCAAGGAGATCAAGACCCTGATCCAAGACTCCGTGTGCAAGGTGTCGGAGGGCACCAAGCTGGTGGACGAATCGGGCAAGGCGCTCGCCGAGATCGTCGTCAGGGTGAAGAAGGTGACCGATGTGATGGCGGAGATCGCGAGCTCGAGCCGCGAACAGGCCTCAGGCATCGAGCAGGTGAACAAGGCGATCACGATGATGGACGATGTGACCCAACAGAACGCGGCATTGGTGGAAGAGGCCTCTGCGGCGGCGCAGGCGCTCACCGAGCAGGCGTCGAACCTGACGCAGCTCATTTCACGCTATCGGGTCGGGGAAGGCAGCCCGGCCGAGACTCCGCGCGCCACGGCGCGGCCGACGGTGGTGGCTGCGGCTCTGGAGCGCCGCGCGGTGACCCGGCCCTTGACCGGCAAGAAGAGGCCGGTGGCCGTTTCTACGCCCGCCCCAGCCGGCGCTGCGGGCGCCGCCGCCGAAGAGTGGAAGGACTTCTAAGCGGCGAGCAAAGCGATGATGCGTTCGTCTACGGCAATGCAGAGGCAACCGGACGCGGGGGCCCTTATGAGGCCTGCGCGTCCTCGAATCCGGTCAGCACATTCACCACGTTGACGCCGATTTCGTCGACGGCATAGCCGCCCTCGAGAACGAACAGGGTGGGCAGGCCGCAGGCACCGATCATTCGGCCGTAGGTTGAGAAGTCGGCGGACTGGAGGCGAAAGAAGCTGATGGGATCTGCCGCGAAGGTATCCACGCCCAGGGATACGACCAACGCGTCGGCGCGGAAATTCTCGATGCGCAGCAGCGCGGCGCGCAACGCGTCCTGCCAGGCGCCGAATTCCGTGCCCGGGGGCAGGGGAAGATTCAGGGTGAATCCGGCGCCCGCCCCGGTTCCTGTTTCGTCGGCAAAACCGGAAAAGTAGGGAAACGCCTCGGCGGGGTCGCCGTGCAGCGAGATGTAGAGCACGTCCGCGCGATCGTAGAAAATATCTTGGGTGCCGTTCCCATGATGAAAATCGACATCGAGGATGGCAACGCGTGCCGCGCCCGTGTCACGGAGGTATTGGGCCGCGATTGCCGCGTTGTTCAAAAAACAATAGCCGCCGTACAGGTCGCGCGCCGCGTGGTGCCCCGGAGGGCGACACAGCGCAAAGGCGGCACGTGCGCCTTCTTTGATCTGTGATGCACCGGTCAGCGCGACATCGGCCGCTGCACGCGCCGCTTCCCAGGTGCCGTGGCTGATCGAGGTTTCGCCCGCCATGGCGTAGTACCCGAGTTTTCCCGTGATGCTGTTCGGGCGGCGTTGCATCATACGTCTGGCGGGCCAGCAATCGGGGATGGCTTCACCGCGATTTCCCGCGGCGACCCATTCGTTCCAGGCCTGCTTCAAGAATTCGATGTACTCCTGGTCATGAACGCGCAGCAGCGGGGCGGCGCCGAAGCTCGCGGGGGCGATGACTTGGCCGATGCGCTGCGATTGGATCCGTTCGAGAACGATTTGCGCGCGCTGTGGAGACTCATGCGGGCGGACCAATTCGCCGCCATAGAGTTCGGTGCGCGGACTGCGCAGCAGATGATCCGTCGAGAAAACCGTGATCATTGTGACGTCTCCCTTGGTGATCAGATGATTATACGTGCTGCGTAGCAGCAATTACCTTGACACTCACGCGGCTGGTTCCTACAATCGCCGGCCTTTGTCTCCGGGCACAAGTTCGGGGCATTCACGCCCGTTAATTTTAAGTTTATGCATCCGGCCGCTCCTTATTTATGTGCGGCTCAAAAGGTATTTATGGCGACGACGACCCAACTGATTCGAACCGGCCGGAATGAGCCCGCCTGGAAATCCAAAGTTCCGGCGCTGGCGGCGTCGCCGCAGAAGCGCGGTGTGTGCACTCGGGTGTACACGACCACGCCGAAGAAGCCGAATTCGGCCTTGCGCAAGGTGTGCCGCGTGCGCCTGACGAACGGCTACGAGGTCTCGAGCTACATCGGCGGCGAAGGCCACAATTTGCAAGAACACTCTGTTGTGCTGATCCGCGGCGGCCGCGTCAAGGATCTGCCCGGAGTCCGGTATCACACTGTCCGCGGTGCACTCGATTGCGCCGGAGTCAGCGATCGTCGGCAAGGCCGTTCCAAGTACGGCGCCAAGCGTCCTAAGAAATAAAGGTTTTCCATGTCCCGCAGAGCAGCAGCCCCCCATCGCACCATCCTTCCGGACCCCAAGTTCGGCAACGACATGTTGGCGAAATTCATCAACATGGTGATGGAGCGCGGCAAGAAGTCCGCCGCCGAGAAGATCGTCTACGGTGCCATCGATCGCATCGGCGACAAGAGCGGCCGCGCCGGCGGCGAGGCAATTGCTGTGTTGCAGCAGGCGCTGGACAATGTCAAGCCCGTGGTCGAGGTCAAGTCCCGCCGCGTCGGCGGCGCCACTTATCAGGTGCCGGTCGAAGTGCGCGCCAATCGCCGTCAAACGCTGGCGATGCGCTGGGTCATCGAAGCGGCCACCGCCCGCAGCGAGAAGTCCATGGCGCATCGGCTTGCGGCTGAATTGATGGAGGCCGCCGAGAATCGCGGCGCCGCGGTCCGCAAGCGCGAAGATACGCACCGCATGGCCGAGGCCAACAAGGCGTTCGCGCACTATCGCTGGTAGGCCGCCGGCTGGTAATTCGCCGGCGCGACCTCATGTAAGATTTATGGCACGCACTACGCCCATCGAGCGATACCGAAATATCGGTATTTCCGCTCATATCGACGCGGGGAAAACCACCGCGACGGAGCGTATTTTGTTTTATACCGGCGTGTCGCACAAGATCGGCGAGGTGCATGACGGCGCCGCCGTCATGGACTACATGGAGCAGGAGCAGGAACGCGGCATTACCATCACCGCCGCGGCGACCACTTGTTTCTGGAAGGGAATGGACAAGAGCTTCCCGGAACATCGCATCAACATCATCGATACCCCGGGACACGTCGATTTCACCATCGAAGTGGAGCGCAGTCTCCGCGTGCTGGATTCCGCCGTAGCCGTGTATTGCGCCGTGTCGGGTGTGCAGCCGCAATCGGAGACCGTGTGGCGCCAGATGAACAAATATGGCGTGCCGCGCATTGCCTTCGTCAACAAGATGGACCGCGCCGGCGCGAATTTCCTGCGTTGCGTGGAGCAGATCCAAACGCGTCTGCGCGGCAACCCGGTACCGATTCAATTGCCGATGGGAGCCGAAGACGGCTTCGTCGGTGTGGTCGACCTCGTCAAAATGAAGTCGATCTGGTGGGATGAAGAAACCCAGGGCATGAAGTTCGAATACCGAGAAATTCCCGCCGGCATGCTCAAAGAGTGCGAGAAGTGGCGCGCCAAGATGGTTGAGGCCGCCGCCGAGGGAAACGAGGCTCTGCTCACCAAGTATTTAGAGACGGGCGATCTGACCGACATCGAGATCAAGCAGGGCCTGCGAGCGCGCGCGCTCAAGAACGAAGTGTGCTTGGTGACTTGCGGCTCGGCCTTCAAGAACAAGGGCGTGCAGGCCGTGCTCGACGCCATTGTCGAATACATGCCGTCCCCCACGGAAGTGCCGCCCGTCAAGGGCCAGAGCGAGCGCGGCGAACCCATGACCCGCAAAGCGGACGATAACGAGCCGTTTGCGGCGCTGGCCTTCAAGATTCTGAACGACCCGTTCGTGGGCAACCTCACGTTTTTCCGCGTCTATTCGGGCACGTTGAATTCGGGCGACCAGGTGTTCGTGCCGAATCGAAACCGCAACGAGCGCATCGGGCGCTTGCTGCAGATGCATGCGAGCGAACGTTCCGAGATCAAGGAAGTCCGCGCCGGCGATATCGCGGCGGCGGTGGGCTTGAAGGACGTCACCACCGGCGACACGCTGTCGGATCCCCACCACGTCATCATCTTGGAAAAAATGGAGTTCCCGGAACCCGTCATCTCGGTCGCCGTTGAACCCAAGACCAAGGTCGATCAGGAGAAAATGGGCCTCGCCCTGCAGCGCCTGGCAAAGGAAGATCCTTCGTTTCGCGTGCATACGGATCAAGAGTCCGGTCAGACCATCATCTCAGGGATGGGCGAGCTGCACCTCGAGATCATCGTCGACCGCATGAAGCGTGAATTCAAAGTGGACGCCAATGTCGGCAAGCCCCAGGTGGCCTATCGCGAAACGATCCGCGGCACCGTGGAGTCGGAAGGCAAATTCGTGCGCCAGTCCGGCGGCCGGGGTCAATACGGCCACGTGTGGCTGAAACTCGAGCCGCAGCCGGCCGGCAAGGGCTACGAGTTCGTGAACGGCATCGTCGGCGGCGCCGTACCGCGCGAATTCATTCCGGCGGTGGACAAGGGCATTCAAGAAGCCGTGCAGACCGGGGTGATTGCGGGCTACCCCATCGTCGACGTGAAAGTCACGATTTTCGACGGCTCGTACCACGACGTCGACTCGAACGAAATGGCCTTCAAGATCGCGGGCTCGATGGGCTTCAAAGAGGGCTTCCGCAAGGCCAAACCCGTATTGCTCGAGCCGATCATGAAGGTCGAAGTGGTGACTCCGGAAGACTACTACGGCGACATCGTCGGCGACCTGAATCGCCGCCGGGGACAGATCGTCGGGATGGAGGATTCTCCGTCAGGCAAGGTGGTGACCGCGGATGTGCCGCTGGCCGAAATGTTCCAGTACTCGACGGCCATGCGTTCGATGAGCCAGGGCCGGGCGAACTATACGATGGAGTTCGCGAAGTACATGGAAGTGCCGACCAACGTTGCCGATGCCGTCATGAAGAAAGCTTCTTGAGATCCCAAACGCTACATTTTAGGTAACGCAAGTACAACCGTTTTCATTAATTTTGGAGAGGTAAGCCGTGTCGAAGGGGAAGTTTGAGCGAACGAAGCCGCACGTGAACGTGGGGACGATTGGGCATGTGGACCACGGCAAGACGACCTTGACGGCGGCCTTAACGAAGGTGATGGCGGAGAAGTTTGGCGGGGA
>DASWEO010000356.1:0-1835 GCA_036394715.1 Steroidobacteraceae bacterium | reverse complement strand
GGGGTTTCCCGGCCTGTAACACTCCACTCTACGAGAGAGACAGACTCTGCGCAAGAGCGGAGCGGACTCGAACCATATCTGAAGCTCTTCTTGTGCAGCAGCGGCGACGCCTGTCTAGCTGACCCACGTGCCGGCGCAGATCAGCGACCGAGTGTCGAAGTGAACCGCACCGGGTTTGCCGGAGGCTCCACGTCTTGAGAGGATGGAGCGATGAGCAAGCCAACGACGAACAAGTTTTCAGCTGAGGTGCGTGATCGCGCCGTGCGCATGGTATTTGACCACCAGGCGGAACATCCGTCGCAATGGGCGGCGATCAACTCGATTGCGGGCAAGATCGGCTGCACGGGAGAGACGCTGCGCAGCTGGGTGCGGCGGTCCGAGCGCGACCAGGGTCTGCGGGCCGGTCCCACAACGCATGACGGCGATCGGATCAAGGCGCTGGAGCGCGAGAACCGGGAACTGCGCCAGGCCAACGAGATCCTGCGCAAGGCGTCGGCGTATTTTGCCCAGGCGGAGCTCGACCGCCGGTTCAAACGATGATCGCCTTCATCGACGATCATCGTGGGGCATATGGGGTCGAGCCGATCTGCCGCGTGCTGCCGATCGCCCCAGCCACCTACCGCACGCACGCTGCCCGGCGCGCCGACCCGGCCAAGCTGCCAGCGCGATCCCGGCGCGACCTGGTGCTGGCCGCCGAGATCCGGCGGGTGTTCGAGGCAAACTTCCGCGTCTACGGCGTGCGCAAGGTGTGGCGGCAACTCGGCCGCGAGGGCATTCGCGCCGCACGCTGCACTGTGGCCCGGCTGATGCGGCAGATGGGCCTGAAAGGTGCAGTGCGAGGCCGCGAGGTCCGTACCACGGTCAGCAACCCGGCCGTCGCCTGTCCGCTCGACCGGGTGAACCGGCAATTCCGGGCGCCGCGGCCGAATGTACTGTGGCTGTCGGACTTCACATACGTCGCGACCTGGCAAGGCTTCGTCTACGTCGCTTTTGTTATCGACGCCTATGCCCGGCGCATCGTCGGCTGGCGGGTGAGTCGTACGGCACAAGCGGGCTTCGTGCTGGATGCCTTGGAGCAGGCTCTGGCTGACCGCCGCCCCGTCCAGGGTGGCGGCCTGGTTCACCATAGCGACAGGGGAGTGCAATACGTGTCGATTCGCTACACCGAGCGCCTGGCCGAAGCGGGCATCGAGCCCTCCGTGGGCAGCGTCGGCGACAGCTATGACAATGCTTTGGCCGAGAGCATCAACGGCCTTTACAAGACCGAGGTGATCCGCAGACGGGGACCGTGGCGTTCGCTGGAACTTGTCGAGTTCGCCACCCTGGAATGGGTCGAGTGGTTCAACAACCGTCGCCTGCTCGGACCAATCGGAAACGTGCCTCCCGCCGAAGCCGAAGCGCGCTACTATGCCGAACTTGAGACACTCCCAATGGCGGCGTGACTCAAAGAAACCAGCCTCCGGCAAACCCGGTGCGGTTCAAAGGGCTGATCGCATCCCTTCTGGCCGAATGCGAAACTGAGTGACCGAGAAGGGTCGAACCCGGCGGTTCCATCGCGGTCCTGCGAACGACCGGAATCGGCGCTCAGGCGTCAATGACGAGGCAGATCGGGAACGCCCGCTACCCACCCCATCCGAGCCATTCAGATCGCTGACAGAGAGGAGCACAGCTTTGGCTCAATCGCATCAGTTCGAGCATGTGCTTGGCATGTCAGCTCGACCCCAACGAACGGCCCTTCTCGATGCTGACCCACTCTTCTGGGACGTGCCATAAGCGGTCGCATGTCGTTCGCGGGCAGATACGCGCGTGAAGGCCGCGGCTCATGACCCCGATCA
>DASWEO010000355.1:0-2800 GCA_036394715.1 Steroidobacteraceae bacterium | reverse complement strand
AGGTTAAGCGCTAACGTTACTACGTCGACATTGCCCGTGCGCTCGCCGTTGCCGAACAAGGTACCCTCGATGCGCTCCGCGCCCGCCATGACGGCGAGTTCCGCGGCGGCCACCGCGGTGCCGCGATCATTGTGCGGGTGCACGCTCAAGATGAGGGAATCGCGCCGGCCGATGTGCCGCAAGAACCATTCGATCTGGTCGGCATAGACATTGGGCGTGGCCATTTCCACGGTAGCCGGCAGGTTCAAAATCGACCGGTGCTGCGGGGTCGGCTCCCACACGGCGTTGACCGCATCGCAAATCTCAACGGCAAAGTCGAGTTCAGTTCCCGTGAAGCTCTCGGGACTGTATTGAAACACCCACTCCGTATCGCGATTGCGCAGCGCATGCTCGCGCACGGACTCGGCGCCCCGCACGGCGATGTCGATGATGCCGGCGCGATCCAAACGAAAGACCACGCGGCGTTGGGCGACCGAGGTGGAGTTGTACACGTGCATGATGGCGCGGCGCGCGCCCTTCAGGGATTCATAGGTGCGGGCAATGAGTTCGGGACGGGCCTGCGTCAGCACCTGAATGGTGACATCGTCCGGCACCAGGTCCTGCTCGATGATTTCGCGCACGAAATCGAAATCGGTTTGCGAGGCCGCGGGAAATCCGACTTCAATCTCCTTGAAGCCTATTTTCACCAGCATGTCGAACATGCGGCGCTTGCGCGCGCCATCCATGGGTTCGATCAGCGCCTGGTTCCCGTCCCGCAGGTCGACGCTGCACCAGGTCGGCGGCGCAGAAATGACGCGGCTCGGCCAGGTTCTATCCTGGAGGTCGATGGGGGAAAAGGGGCGGTACTTGGTCGACGGATTACGCAACATGCTGCTCTCTCACTCGCGCTATGCGCGGCAACTTTAAGCGCCTACCATTCGGGCGGCGCATTTGAGGGATTATTCCGGTCTTGTAAGCGCCGACCGATGGCGCGGAGAGTGTGGCGCCTAGCGGCGCAGCAGCAGGGGCAGCAGGCTGCGGGAGGCGGCGAATAACTTGCTGGCGGAAGCGCACATTGGCCTCGAATCTAGCATTGGTTCCGTGTTCGGCGCAATAGCACGCACGATAGAAATAGCCGAAAATCGACGAAGCAACAGCGAGCCCGCCATGGAACATACTCTTGCCACCCACGCGGTTTTCAACCAGACACCCCCGCTGAAGGACTACAACCTCTTCACCACGGACTTAGGCCTGCAGGAGGCGGTTCAGCGCGAGGGTGCGGGCGCAGCCGTCCCAGAGCTCGCGGGCGCCGGGGCGGCACTCGGCACGGAGACGAACTTCGAACACGCCCGGCTCGCCAACCGCAATCCACCGGTGCTGCATGGCTTCAACATTCAGGGCGAGCGCATCGACTCGATCGAATTCCACCCTTCCTGGCATGCCTTGATGCAGGGCATTGCGGCGCGGGGGTATCACACCGGGCCCTGGGTTAGGGTCGACGGACGCGCCATTCCCGGTGCACATGTGGCGCGAGCCGCCGGCTACCTGATGCAGGCGCAGGTGGAGTGCGGCACGCTCTGCCCGACCACCATGACCTATGGCGCCGTGGCGGCGATGCGCCGGGACGCATGGCTCAACCGGGACTGGGTGCCGCGGCTTCTCACGCGCGACTACGACCCGCGCGATATCCCCATCGACCACAAGCGCGGCGGTCTGATCGGCATGGGTATGACCGAAAAACAGGGAGGCTCGGATGTGCGGGCCAATAGTTCGCGTGCGCTTCGATCTGCGGACGGTTCCCATCGCATCACCGGGCACAAGTGGTTTTTCTCGGCACCGCAGTGCGACGCGCACTTGGTGCTCGCGCAGACGGACCGCGGTCTGTCCTGTTTTTTCATGCCGCGCCGCCTCCCCGACGGCACGCTCAACGGCATTTATATCCAGCGCTTGAAAGACAAGCTGGGCAACCGCTCCAACGCCTCGTCCGAAGTCGAATTCATCGATGCGTGGGCGTACCTGATGGGTGAAGAAGGCCGCGGCATTCCGACCATCCTGGAAATGGGCACCTACACGCGCCTTGACTGCGTCACCGGCACGGCAGGGATGATGCGGCAAGCGGTGGTGCAGGCCGTGCACCATGCCCGCCACCGCAAGGCATTCGGCGCACTGCTGATCCATCAACCGCTGATGCAAAGCGTCCTTGCCGATCTTGCGGTCGAATCGGAGGCCGCCACCGTCCTGGCGATGCGCCTGGCGCGCGCCTTCGACAGCGACGCCGATGATGAGATTGCGCTGCGCCGGGCGCTCACCTCCGCCGCCAAATTTTGGGTCTGCAAGCGCGGCTGCGAATTGGCTGCCGAAGCGATGGAAGTATTGGGCGGCAACGGCTACACCGAAGAGATGCCCCTCGCGCGCATGGCGCGCGAGATGCCGGTCAATTCGATCTGGGAGGGATCGGGCAATATCATGTGCCTGGACGTGCTGCGTGCATTCGCAAAATCCACGGCCACTCGCGAGGTCGTGCTGAACGAACTTAGGCAAGCGCGCGGACGTCATCGGCATTTCGACGCAGCATTGGAACGATTCGCCGCCGCAGTCGACGCACCTGCTCCCACCGAGGCGCATGCGCGCCGCTTCACGCAAATGTTCGTGACCTTGATGCAGGGCAGCTTGCTGCTGGGCGCGGCGAGCGATGCAGGCGCACGCGCGGTGGCCGAGGGATTCTGCGCGACTCGATTGGACGCCGAATCCGGCTGGGGCGCGGTGTTCGGGGCCAGCGGCGCGGCGCTCGACGTCGATGCGATCCTGGATCGCGCGTGGA
>DASWEO010000354.1:0-2287 GCA_036394715.1 Steroidobacteraceae bacterium | reverse complement strand
AATCTACGATTGAGAGGAGATCATGAAAGTAAGATTCAAGGCGACGCCAGACGGCGAAGTGGCGATTGTGCCACGTGCCGAATATGAGCGTCTCAAGGCTTTAGAACAGGAAGCGGAGGAAGATTCAGAGAGCGCACGGCTGATTGCGCGGGCGAGGCGAGAGGTCGTCGGTGGTGCACCGGTGCTGCCGAAGGACGTCGTCGATCGGCTTGCGAATGGTGAAAATCCAATACGGGTGCTGCGCCAATTTCGCAAGGAGACCCAAGCCGAACTCGCTGTGGCAGTTGGAATCGCACAGAACTATCTGTCGGACTTGGAAACCGGCAACCGCAAAGGCCCGCTCGAATTGCATCAGAAGATCGCACGGTTTCTCGGAGTTCCACTCGATCTGCTGGCGCCGATCGCAGTGACGGGAAAAGATGCCGATCCGGCGAGATTTGCGAAGCGCAAACGAGTCATCACGGACACGAAGCGTCAGCGCGGCCAGCGCTGACTGGCACTCCAATTGTTCTACTCCGCCGCCTGCAAGCCGCGCATTGCCTTCGCGGGCTTCGGCGCGCCGACCCGCAGCCGGCGATCAGACAGCGACAGCATGCCGCCAAACGCCATCAGGATGGGGCCGAACCAGATCAGCAATACCAGCGGCTTGTGGTAGATACGCACTGCGATCGCACCGTCGGCGGTGGTGTCGCCAAGCGAGATATAGAGCTGGCTTGCGCCGCGCGTCAGCAACGCCGCTTCAGTGGTCGACGATCCGCGCCTGGTGAAATTGCGTTTCGATGGCGTCATGGTGCTGAGCCATTTGCCATCGAGGCTCACCGTGAACTGCGCCAGCATTTCGCGAAAATTCGGACCTTGCCGCTGCGTCAGGCCATCGAGCTTCAACTCGTAGCCGGCAACCTTCGCGACGTCGTCGGGCCTCATGGTTCCGATATATTCGCTGTTCCACGTGGTCTCGCAAACTATCCCGATCAGCGCGACGCCGACACCGGCGTGCGCGAACACCGTGCCCCAGGTCGAACGCGGCAATCCGCGCGCGCGCCGCATCGCCATTGCAAACGGTACGCGGAACAGGCCGCTGCGTTCGGCAAGGTCGCTCAACGCACCGGCGATGACAAAGATCGCAAGCCCGATGGCGAGCGGCGCGAAGGCGCTGCCGCCGCGCACCCACGCCCACAGCACCGCGACTGCGATCAACGATGCGATACCCGCAGCAGTCAGGCGCTGCGCCGCGGCGAGCAGATCGCCGCGCTTCCACGCCAGCAATGGGCCGAACGGTACCGCGATCATCAGCGGTACGAACAGCGGCGCAAAGGTGAGATTGAAAAACGGTGCGCCCACCGAAATCTTGTCGCCGGTCAGCACTTCCAGCGCCAGCGGATACAGCGTTCCAATGAACACGGTCGCGCAGGCGGTGGTGAGAAACAGGTTGTTGAGCACCAGCGCACCTTCGCGCGAGATCGGCGCGAACAGCCCACCCTGCTTCAGAGCGGGGGCGCGCCAGGCGTAAAGTGTCAGGCTGCCGCCGATGAAGATGCACAGGATCAGCAGGATAAACACCCCGCGCGTCGGATCGGTCGCGAACGCATGGACCGACGTCAGTACGCCCGAGCGAACCAGGAAGGTGCCGAGCAGCGACAGCGAGAAAGCCAGGATCGAAAGCAGGATAGTCCAGACCTTGAGCGCGTTGCGCTTTTCCATCACAACCGCGGAATGCAACAGTGCGGTGCCGGCGAGCCACGGCATCAGCGAGGCGTTCTCGACCGGATCCCAGAACCACCAGCCGCCCCAGCCGAGTTCGTAATAGGCCCAGTAGGAGCCCATCGCGATGCCGAGGGTGAGGAATATCCACGCCACCAGCGTCCACGGCCGCACCCAACGCGCCCATGCCGCGTCGATCCGGCCTTCGATTAAGGCCGCCACCGCGAAGGAAAACGAAATCGAGAATCCGACATAACCGAGATACAGCATCGGCGGATGAACCGCGAGACCGATGTCCTGCAAAACCGGATTGAGGTCGCGGCCCTCGATCGGGGGATTGGCGATACGCAGGAATGGGTTCGAGGTTATCAGGATGAACAGATAGAACGCGCTGGCGATCCAGGCCTGCACCGCCAGCACGTGGGCGCGCAGCGATAGCGGCAGGTTGTTGCCGAATGCCGCCACCAGGCCGCCGAACAGCGCCAGGATCAACACCCACAGCAGCATCGAGCCTTCATGATTGCCCCATACGCCGGTGACTTTGTAGATCAACGGTTTCAACGAATGCGAATTCTCGAACACGTTG
>DASWEO010000353.1:0-6713 GCA_036394715.1 Steroidobacteraceae bacterium | reverse complement strand
CAACCACCGGGCCAGCAACCGCCAGGCCAGCAACCACCGGGCCAGCAACCACCGGGCCAGCAACCACCGGGCCAGCAGCCACCGGGCCAGCAGCCGCCCGCTCAACCCAACCCCGGTAGCGGCCAACCCGGCGAGGGCTCGAGTGGTGACGATCGGGCGGATGCCCAGCGCCTTCCCGGCCAGATGAGCGCGGAGGAGGCGCGCGAATTGCTCGACTCACAGAAGGGAGAAGAGCGACACGCACTGGGCCTGCCGGTCGCGCGCAAGGAGCGCGACGCCCCGCCGGAAAAACCCGTCAGAGATTGGTGAGATGAGAGTGCCTATTCTTCGACAGCGTGCGTCGATAGCAGCCATTGCGCTCTATCTGTTCTCAGCCGCGACGGCGCCGGCCGCCGCCCCCTCGATAGACGCCACCATCGAGCCGCAGCAGATCGAAGTCGGCGAGTCGGCGCGGCTCACCATCCTCACATCGGGAAGCGGTACGCTGTCGGTGACTCTGCCCGTGGTTTCCGGGTTGGAATTCCGAGTCGTGGGTCAATCGCATCAAATTCAAATCATCAACGGTGCGAGGATCGAGTCGACGTCGACCATCGTCCGGGTCACTGCAGAAGAGGCCGGCGTATTCACCATCCCGGGCCTTACGCCGTCATCGCCGCCTCTCGTGCTTCGGGTCAATCCAAGCAGGGGCGGCGGCTCATCCTCGCTGCTTGGCAATGGCGCCTCGCCGGGTCCGCCACCTTTCGTTCCAGGCGGCTCCAACGCCAACGGGATTCACCTGACCCCCGACGGCTCGGCGTTCGTGCACCTGGAAATACCCAAGCGTGAAATCTATGTCGGGGAAAGCGTCCCGATAGAAATTCAGGTCGGCATGCGCGATGGATTCGTCGCCTCGATCAACAGCCTGCCCAAGCTCAACAGCGGCGATTTCACCCTCAACAATCTCTCGCGTCAGCCGGAGCACGCCGCAAAGGCCATCGACGGCAAGGCCTTCACGGTGTACACGTGGCGCAGCATCCTGGCCGCGGTCAAGCCGGGTACCTATTCGCTCACCTTCGAGGCGCCGGTCACCGTACGGGTGCGCACCCGCCCGCAGCGGGATTCGATGCTGGACGATCTCTTGGGTGACCCGTTCTTGCAGAATATCTTCGGCACCACCGTTCCGAAGAACGTCACCGTGACCAGCCCGGCGGCAGCGATCAAGGTGCTGGCCCTGCCGACGCAGGGCAGACCTCCCGACTTCGGCGGTGCTGTCGGTACCTTCAAGATCAGCGCCGACCTATCGTCCTCGAAGAACACGGCGGGTGACCCGCTCACGCTTCGCATGCACGTGAACGGTGCCGGCAACTTCGATCGGGTCGAGAGCCCCATGCTCCGCGGCGACGGTCAGTGGAAGACCTATGAACCGAAGGCGACTTTCAACCCCGCCGATCCCATCGGATACCGGGGTGAGAAAGTCTTCGAGCAACCCCTCATTGCACAACAGCCCGGCACCCATACCGTCCCGGCGCTCGACTTCAGTTACTTCGACCCCGGCACTCGCCGCTACGAAACGGCACACAGCTCACCCCTGAGCGTGACGGTTTCGCCGGCCGCGGACAGCGCCGGTAACGAACCGCCGCCGCCGGCCAACGCAGGGGCGTCTGCAGATGAATCGCACGGCGGACTACGCCCAGATCACGCGGTGACCGAAGCGCGCGTCGATTCGTTGATTCCGCCTTATTTTCGGCCCCGATTCGTGGGCCTCTCATCCGTTCTGGCACTACTGTTCGGAGGCGGCTGGATTTCGCTGCGCCGCCGGGAACTCAACGCGCGCGATACGAAGAGACAGCGCGAACTCGCGCGAACGCAGCTGATCCGCACCTTGCTGGAGCGGATGGCCGCGGCGTCCTCCGCCGGCAACGCGGCCGCGTTCTTGAGCACCGCGCGCTCCGCGCTACAGCAAGCCTTGAGCGCGCGCTGGGAGGTCGAGCCCGAGCAGATAGCCGAAGACCTCGTCGACGCGCGGCTGGAAGGCGCCGACAAGGACGACATCCGCCAAATTTTCACTCTCGCGGATGAGGCCAACTATTCCGGTGATGATTTGAAGGCCGCCGATTTCGAGCGCTGGACCCAGATCGTCAGCCGCCAATTCATCGAAGAGACAGCATCATGAGCCGCCGCGCGCCCTGGGGCGTCATTCTCTTCGCCCTTACCGTAGTCGGATCTTCGAGCAGCCACGCAGCTCAAGCACCTGCATATGCACAGGCACAGGCACAGGCACAGGCACAGGCGCAGGCGCAGGCGCAGGCACAGGCGCAGGCGCAGGCGCAGCCACCCGCACCCGCACCCGCACCCGCACCCGCACCCGCACCCGCAGGATATTCCGCCCCCGCCCTCTATAACTTGGCAAATGCATACGCGCGCGCCGGCAAACCGGGTTTGGCGGTTCTCAACTATGAACGGGCAAAGCTGCTCGAGCCGAATGACCCCGATATCGACGCCAACTTGCGCCACGTTCGCGAAGCGGTCGGGCTGCCGCCGGAATCCCGCAACAGATTCGAGCGCATGGCCGAAATCGCGAGTCCGCGAATCCTTGCCTGGGTGGGAGTACTGGGGTTACTGATCGCCGGCGTCAGCGCGCTCGCGCGGTGGCAGTACCCACGGCATCGACGCAAGCTTCATGCCGCGACTCTCGTCGGACTCTCCCTTGTGGCCGTGACCATCGCCAATGGCGCCGCTCTATGGCCAATCACGCACGAGGCCGTCGTGGTCACGCAGGCAGCACCGGTTCGCGTGTCTCCCGTGCCCATAGAAGAACCTCTATTCGTGCTGCCGGAAGCATCGATCGTCCGGATGATGGGGGAGCACGACGAGTTCGTGCTCATTCGAACCGAAGCGGGCCGCACGGGCTGGGCGCAGCGGTCGAGTCTCGCGCCGGTCGTGCCGAAGCGCATCGCCTCGGATGGTGTGTCGACTAGTCATAACTAGTCTAGTCGTGACTAGTCGAGCCATGACTTGACTAGTCACGAGTGTCCCGATAGCGAGCCGCCCGCTTTACGCCAATCGCGTCCGCGTGCATCAATGCTGAGCCGCAACCCCGGCCCCGCTCGTCAAATACACCGCGAAAGTCCCGAGCCAGTGACCGCCCTCGTAGTGTTCGCCGGTGACGGCGGGGAGCGCCGCTTGGGCATGGGTGGCCGCAAGGGCCCGGAGTACCGCCACGCGGCGGTCGCCGGCCTCGAGCCCGTGAGCAATGCCTTCCAACATCCAGGCGCGGCTCAAGTTGAGCCCATCGATGTGCGCAAGCTTTGGATCGGCGCGATCGGTCACCACCGCCGGCGGCAGCCACGTTGAGTCCGCCTTCTCCGGAATCCCCGGGAGGAATTCCAACAACCAGCGGCCGAACGCCGGCGGATCCAACACCCTGCGCATGAAGTCCGCCTCCCCGAGGCAGGGTGACAAGAAATCCTCGCCGGAGGGCTCGTAGTCAATCGGGCAACGGCGGTCGTTGAGATAGAACCTGCGCGCAGCGTCCGCAAGCACGCCGCGCATCTGCGTGTCCCCGGCGACACCTGCCCAATCCCACATCAAGCCAAACGAAAACGCCGTCTGATCGTGCTCGCCGATTCGAATCGGATACTGAAGCTTAGGCACCCAGCCCTTCAGCCGCGCAGCCGCTTCGGCTTCGAGGGGCCGGAGCACGCTCGCCCACTCGCGCGCCTGCGGATCGTCCCAGCCGCGCAGCTCCGCCGACAGCTGCAGCAGCCACGCAAGCCCATAGGGCCGCTCGAAAGAGGCACGATGCGCACGCTGCAGATACGCCATCTCACCGGCAATATTCTCCGCGGTCAGGCTGCGGGCGAGTTCTGCCCGGCCCATCTGCGCGAAAGGCGCATTCGGAAACGCTCGCACCAAGCGCACCAGCAGCCAGTGGCCGTGGACATCCGAATGCCAGTCATAGCAACCATAGAACGCTGGATTGAGCGCATGCGGAGGACGGGCATCGGCATCGCCGTCCAGCGTATGACTAAGGTGGTTGGGATACTCCGCGTGCAGGCACTTGAGCGCGAGACCGGCGAAGCGCGCGGTCGCCGCCGGGTCCAGTACCATCGCTTGATCGCCATTGACGGGTGCCGCCATGGCGGTCGCCCAGCTCATTGATACTAGAACCGCCGCAAGGTAGGTTGTTCGGCGCATGACGTGACATCCTTTGACATGGGAATCGAGATGACCAACTCAATCAATCCGCCCTGGCCGAAGCTCGAGTTCGACGCATGGCAGGATACGCGCACCACGCTGCAGCTCTGGACGCAGATCGTCGGCAAGATCCGCCTGATGCAGACACCCTGGCTCAATCACGGCTGGCACGTGCCACTCTATGTCAACTCCAAGGGGCTGACCACTTCACCCATTCCGCACGGATCGCGTTCCTTCGAGATCCAATTCGATTTTACCCTGCATGTGCTCGACATCACCGTCAGCGACGGCAGCGCGCGGCGTCTCGCGTTGCGGCCGCAGAGCGTCGCGGAGTTTTACGGCGCGGTCTCGGCGGCGCTCGACGATCTCGGCATTGCGGTCGCCATCAACGAAAAGCCCTGCGAGATCGCGGCAGCAACGCCCTTCAGCCAGGACCGGATACATGCCGCGTACGATCCCGATTACGCGCATCGCTTCTGGCAGGTTCTGCTGCTGACCGACCGTGTGCTCAAGAAATTTCGCACCGGCTTTCTCGGCAAGTGCAGCCCCGTGCATTTCTTTTGGGGAAGCTTCGATCTCGCGGTCACCCGCTTTTCCGGCCGCCGCGCGCCGCCCTTTACGGGCAAGGCTCCGGGAGTGTCGTCAGAGGTGATGCGTGAAGCCTACTCTCACGAGGTCAGCAGCGCCGGATTCTGGCCCGGCGGCAACGGCACCGACTTTCCCGCCTTTTATTCATACACCTATCCGACGCCCGCCGGCTTCAAGGAGTTTGCCGTGCAGCCCGAGGCCGCCTACTTCAGCGAGGCGCTCGGCGAGTTCCTGCTCCCTTACGACGCCGTCCGCACCGCGGCCGATCCCGACGCGGTCTTGCTCGCCTTCCTGCAAAGCACCTATGAAGCCGCCGCCCACACGGCGGACTGGGATCGCGCCGCGCTCGAATGTCCACAGGGCCTCCTCTGCGTGCCCCGCGCCATCTACTAGGTAACCTTGCTGCGCAAGGACATCGACTTCGACCCACAATCGGCTTATATATGGCTCCTATTCGGGGGAGTCATCTCATGACGCAGCACAGCGCATCGACACTTGGATTCCTCGTGCGGCGAAGCACCTGGCTAGCCCTTCTCTGCGCAGCCGCCTCGTCGCCGGCCCTGCTCAGCCGCGCACACGCGGCCGATGCCGCCGCACCGTCGCAGGCGCAGTTCGGCGGCCAGTGCACCGAGGCCCTGGCCGAGGGCCGGCATGTCGCGACCAACTGCACCAGCACCTGGACCGACAAGGATGGCAAGACTTATTGCTTCAGCAACGACGGCGCCAAGAAATCGTTCCTCGAGAACCCCGCCGAGAATCTGCAGCGGGCGAGGAGCTTCATGGCCGCAAGCAGCGTCGAGTCCACTGAAAAGGCCATGCAAGATTTCACCGGCTCCGATGCGGAAGCGCTGGTCAAAGAAGTGATCGCCGGCAAGGTCAAGGCGAACAACGGAATTTTTCCCTTCGACGACCCGCTCAATGGCGAGCATCTGAAATTGAGTTATGACGACATCGATTTCACCCGCACGATCGACGGCTACGGCTTCTTTCCCGACGTGAAATTCCACGATTCGCAGGACGCACAGAAAAAATACCTGGTCGATTTCTGGGTCATCCCCGAGGACGGTAAGCTGCAAGTGCAGGAGACCCGCATCTACAAGGAACCGCTGAAGGTGGACGGAAACTGGACCACCATGGCGCGTCAGCCGATCCCATGGTGGTGGATACCCGCGTCCGAGCACCCAGGTCACCTGGCCACCAAGCGCGGCTGGGAGGTGATGTCGGCCGTGGAACACCACGCCGTGAAGCAGAGCCTGAACAACCACGGCGTGTTCAAGCTCAAAGACGACAAGACCGGCAAGGACCTGGAGCTAGAGTTCGTCGACACCCACCAACCCGTGAGGCAGCTCGACGACGGCCATTACTTCGCCTGCACCGACTTTCGGGTCGTCGGCACCAAGGACCAGATTTACGACGTCGATTTTTGGGTCAGCGACAAGGACGGCACCATGACCGTCGATCAAACCAAGGTGCACAAAGTGCCCGAGCTCAAGAGCGGCCAATGGATTCAGGTGCCGCGTTACGAGTGGAAAGACCTCGGCAACTCCCATGTCGTGCCTTAAATACGGGGCAAATGCCGTGCCACAAATGTCTGGGCGCAGATGCCTGGCCATTAATGCCGGGCCGCGAATACCGAACGGTCAATAGCGAGCCGCTCATTTCCCGCGGCGGGAATTTGCCACCAGCCGCGTCAGGCCGTTCACATCGACCATGCCCGGTACGAGTTGCCGCCCCACCACGAGGCCCGGTGTCCCTCCGAGGGTGAGTGCATGCGCTTCCTCGTCGTTGCGCTCGAGCAGTGCGGCAATCTCCTTGGCATGATTGGCACGGTCCTTCTTCAGGGTATCCATGTTCACGCCCGCGCTCTGCAAAATGGAGTCCACCTGGTCGTTCCGCGCCAGGCGCGGGCCGTTGATCAGCGCATCGTGAGCAAGCAGGTACTTGCCCTG
>DASWEO010000352.1:0-1861 GCA_036394715.1 Steroidobacteraceae bacterium | reverse complement strand
TCGTTGATTTCGTAAAGATCGACATCGCCGGGCCGCCACCCGGCACTGGCCAATACGGACTGGATGGCTCCGACCGGAGCTGTCGTAAACCATTCCGGCTCCTGAGCATGGCTCGCATGCGCGACGATGCGCGCGATCGGCTTTGTGACGTGCTCGCGCGCCACGCGCCCGGCCATGAGTATCACTGCGGCGGCGCCATCCGAGATCGACGAGGAGGTTGCAGCCGTGACGGTGCCACTCTTGTTGAACGCCGGGCGCAACGTGGGAATCTTCGCGAGATCGCAGGTGAAGGGAGTTTCATCCCGTTTCACGGAACGCGCCCCTTTGCGGTCCTTCACCGTCACCGGTGCGATCTCCCGGCAGAATGCGCTTCCTAGCGCCGCCGCTACCGCACGCTTGACCGACTCCGCGGCGAACGCGTCTTGTTGCTCCCGTGTGAATCCGTATCGGTCGGCCGTGGCATCGGCAAAGCAGCCCATGAGTTTGCCGTCGTAGGGGCTCAGCAACGCGTCCGTGTACATATGATCGAATACTTCTTCGTTCCCCATTCGGTAGCCGCCTCTGGCCTTCAGCAACAGGTAAGGCGCATTGGACATGGACTCCAAGCCCCCGGCCAACACCACGCTCGCCGAACCGGCGCGAATCTGGTCGCAACCCAACATGATGGCTTTCATGCCGGAGCCGCATAGTTTATTGAGGGTAGCGGTCGGCACGCCGGCGGGGACGCCGCCGCCGAGCGCGGCCTGACGGGCCGGCCCCTGGCCGATCCCAGCTTGCAAGACGCAGCCGAATATCACTTCGCTGAGACGAGCGCCGGCAAGGTCCGCGTCCTCGAGCACCGCCTGCGTCACCACCGCGCCCAGCTGCGCGGCGTGCACCGAACTCAGCGCTCCAAGAAACGCGCCGATGGGCGTGCGGCGAGCCGCCATGATCAAGACTTCTTCACTCATCTAGGGAATTCCGCTGAGAAACCAGCCAACGGCCTAAGACATCATCTCCTGTCCGGTCGGCGTACGGCGCAACGATTGTCCCGCCGTAACGTCGATGATTTGTCCCGTCGTCGAACGCGACTCGTCGGATACCAGCCAGAGCGCTGCGTTGGCGATATCCTCGACGGTGCTGAGTCGCTTGAGCGGAATTTCGCGCAGAAACGCGCCCTCCAACGTGGGAATCGCGAAATAGCCTTCGGTCATCGCCGATCGCGTGAACCCGGGTGCCAGCGAGTTGACGCGAATTCCACGCTCGCCCAGCTCCGAGGCTGCGATTCGCACCATGTGATCCGCGCCTCTCTTGCTCCCCGCATAGGCCGCCAGTCCAGCGGGCGCCACGAGCGCGGTGAGGGATGAGATCGTGATCAGCGAGCCGCCCGCCGTCATTCGCGCCGCCATGTGCTTGATGAATAGAGTCGCACCGACGAAATGCACTTCGCAAGCTTCCATGAGCGCCTGCCGCGTCACTTCAAGTATCGGCGCGGAAGAATTGAGGCCGGCAAAATTGATTGCTGCATCGAGGCGTCCGTAAGTCTTGACCGCGCGTTCCGCGAGCGCCGCGATGTCCTCTTCGCTCTTGATGTCGCATTTCACGGCAACGGCGCCGATGGATTTGGCAATCGGCTCGAGCTTGTCCAGCCGTCGTGCCGCAAGGATCAATTTCGCGCCTTCCTTTGCGAAGCGGCGTGCGCTGGCTGCGCCCATGCTGGTCTCATCGGATGCGCCCAGTATGACGACGACTTTGCTATCTAGTCTGCCCATCGCGATCCTCCATTTACTTTCTTGTACATTCGCGCGCCCGGTGAGTCAATTGCACCCTATCCGTTGTCATAGGTAATTCAGGGGACGCCGAGCAACTCACAGGGCTCTCA
>DASWEO010000351.1:0-7174 GCA_036394715.1 Steroidobacteraceae bacterium | reverse complement strand
GCGTACGCGTGATCCACTGAACTCTGCAATATCTGGCGGCGGGCGGGCGTGAGCGTGCGGTCCGAGCGCATGTCGCCGGCGAGCGGAGTCGTGCCGATGCCGTCCACTTTCACTCCGAACTTTTCCAAGGTGTGCTGGAAGGTCGGGACCACGGAAAACACGCCGATGGACCCGGTCAATGTCGTGGGGCTGGCGAATATCTGATTCGCCGCCGCGGAAATATAGTATCCGCCGGACGCGGCATAGGTGCTCATGGAGACCACGACGGGCTTGCCGGCTTTGCGCAGAGTCTGCACCTCGCGAAGGATCTGCTCCGATGCAAACATGCTTCCACCCGGACTGTCCACGCGAAGCACCACCGCCTTCACGGCATTGTCATAGCGCGCCTGCCGCAGCAGATCGGCCGTGCTCTCGCCGCCGATCGTGCCGGGCGGCTGATGGCCGTCGAGAATCTCTCCGGATGCCACCACGATGCCTACCTTGGGATCCGACTTGGATTTCAAGACATGCTTGCCGCGCACGGAGGCGAGATATTGATTCATCCCGATGGCATTGAAGGAATGCGTGTCCTCATCCTCGCCCACCAACACTTTCAGCTCGTCGGCCATCTGGCGCCGGCTTTTCAGCGCCGTGACCAGGCCGCGCTGGAGCGCCAATTTTGCCGCGTCGCCATTGACGGCCGCGAGCGCGGCCGGCTCCTGGGCCACGAACTCGTTGAGCGCGGCGGCGGGGAGCGAGCGGGCCCGGGTGACGTCCTGTTGATAGGCGTTCCACAACGACTGCAGCCACACGGAGGTCTCTTCGCGTTCGCTCGGAGCCATGTCGTTGCGCGAGAACTGGTCGGTGAAGCTCTTGTACGTGCCGGCGCGGAACACGTTGACATCGACGCCCAGCTTGTCGATGGCATCCTTCAAAAACATGCGGTAGTAGCTGAAGCCGTCGAGGTACACCAGCCCCATCGGATCGAGGTAGACCTCGCCCGCCTGCGCCGCCAGGTAGTACTGGGTTTGATCCAGCGAATCGGCCGCCGCCACCACGCGCTTGCCCGCGGCGCGAAACTCGCGAAGCGCCGCGCCGATTTCCTGCAGCTTGGAAAGACCGGATGAATCCAGGGACCCGAGATCGAGCACGATCAGCTTGATGCGCTCGTCGGACTTGGCGGCCGCAATGGCGTCGGTCATGTCCCGGAGCAGAGTCTCGGGCGCCGGACCGCCGGAGGCCTGGCCGAAGGCGCGGCGCACCGGGTCACTCGCCAGCTGCTCGACGATTTCGCCCTCAGGGGCGATCACCAGCGCCGCGGTGTGCGGGACGCTGGGAATGGAGGTATGCAGGGCGGCGAGAATGAAGCCGAAAATAACCAGCAGCAGAATCAGGTGCAGGACCCTGCGAACACCCTCGAGAATCCGCCAGACCAGTCCAAAAAATCCCATGAGAGCGGACCCGACACCCATTCAACGCCTCCCGTCCGCCCCTCGACGAAGTACCCGGACGAAGTTCAGATCTTCTCGTCGATGCGCGCCGCTTTGCCGGACAAATCACGCAAGTAATAGAGCTTGGCGCGCCGGACCGCGCCGCGGCGCTTCACGCTGACCTCGCTGATCGCGGGACTGAAGGTCTGGAACACGCGCTCGACCCCTTCGCCGTGCGAAATCTTGCGCACGGTGAACGAGGAATTGAGCCCGCGATTCTTCTTGGCGATGACCACGCCCTCGTAAGCCTGAACGCGCTCACGATCACCCTCCACCACTTTGACCTGCACGACGACGGTGTCGCCGGGATTGAATTCCGGAAGCTTGCGCGACGCACGTTCGCCGTTCAATTCTTGGATGATCTTGTTCATAAGCTTAAGTCCTCGCCTTTCGGCCCTTACCGTTCACTGTCTTCGATTCGCCCCGTGCCATCGTCAATGCTCGATCCGGGCACGTTCGATCTTGAATTCTTCCAACAAAGCCCGCTCTTCATCGCTCATGCCGCGCCGCTCGAGCAATTCCGGCCGCCGCAGCCAGGTCCGGCCCAGCGCCTGCTGCAACCGCCAGCGATGGATCGCCGCGTGGTCGCCCGACATCAACACCGCAGGAACCGCCTGTCCGTCGATCACCGGAGGCCGCGTGTAATGCGGCCAATCCACCAATCCGTCGCTGAACGATTCCTGCACCGCCGATTCTGCTCGCCCGAGCGTCCCCGGGATCAGCCGCGCTATCGCATCGATCACCACCAGCGCGGGCAGCTCTCCGCCCGAGAGCACGTAGTCGCCGATCGACCACTGCTCGTCGGTTTCGCGCTCGATGAAGCGCTCATCGACGCCCTCATAGCGTCCCGCCACCAACACCAAACCCGGCCAATCGCGCGCCTCGCGCGCCATGCCTTGCTCGAACCGGCGCCCGTCCGCGCCCAAGTACACGCGCCGGCTGCCCTGCGGCAGCGTCGCCACGGCGCGGCCCAAGGCGCTGCGCAGCGGCTCGACCTTCAGCACCATGCCCGGGCCGCCGCCGTAGGACCGATCATCGACCGTGCGATGCACGTCGGTCGCATCGTCCCGCGGATCGAAGCACTCGACCTCGAGGACTCCGCGTTCCACTGCCCGCCCGACCACGCCGTGCCCCAGAGCCTCGCGGATCATCACCGGAAACAACGTCACGACGGCAATGCGCATGCCTTCAATCGGAGGCACCCTAAGCGGCGCCTTCCGTCTCGCTCCAGTCCACGACCACCCGCCGCGCCGGCAAATCCACCCGCCGTAAATGCTGCGGCACGGCCGGTATCCAATATTCCCGCGTCCCGCGCACCACCATCAGCACCTGCGCCGGACTCTCGATAAAATGCTGCACCTTTCCCAAACTAATCCCGTCGAGATTCACCGCTTCGCAGCCGATCAAGTCGGCGCGGTAGAAGTCCCGGCTCTCCCGCTGCGGCAGCTCGCTGCGCGGCACACAAACTTGCGCGCCCCGCAGAGCCTGCGCCTGGTCCCGATCCTCGACCCCCGCCAATTTCACCGTCAGCGCGCCACCGCTGCGGCCGCTGGCCTCAATACGGTAGTTCTGCCAGACACCGCCCTGGCCCAGCACCAAACTACGATGATCGAGTAGGCGCTCAGGGGGATCGGTGTGCGAACGTAGCTTGATCCATCCTCGGACGCCAAACGGCGCTCCCACGAATCCAAGTTGGATGAGCGCCGATGGGTCGTCGCTCATCGTAAGCCCCCTCAAACGTTTACAAGGCCCTTACGCGGCCTGCTTACGGAAGCTGGTGAGAAGAAACTTGACGCGATCCGACATATGGGCGCCCTCGGCCACCCAGTGCTCGATTCGAGCGACGTTCAGGCGCAGCTTGACTTCCGCGCCGCGCGCGACGGGATTGAAAAGCCCCACGCTCTCGAGGCTGGTGCCGCCCTGGCGCTTGCGGCTGTCGGTCACCACAACGTGATAGAACGGGGTCTTCTTGCCGCCGCGTCGAGTCAAACGAATCGTCACCATCTTTAATTCACCTTGCAGAGCGTAGCCGCTAATTGTAATGACAACGAGGGGCGGAGAGCAACAACTCATTGAATAGGCAGCAAATGGTGGCGAACGGGCGGCAAATGGCGGCCGGGAACCGGCCTTCAGGCCCGTTTAGGGTCCGAATCCGGGCGGCAGGCGCCCGGCCATACCGCGCATCATGTTCTTGAGCATGCCGCCTTTGGCGAGCTTTTTCATGGTTTTCTGCATCTGGTCGAACTGTTTCAACAGCCGATTGACCTCGGGCAGCTGCACGCCGGCGCCGGCGGCGATGCGGCGCTTCCGGGAGCCGTCGATCAGCTCCGGGCGCCGGCGCTCCCGCGGCGTCATCGAATCGATGATCCCCATTTGCCGCTTCAGATTCTGCGCATTGGCCGCCCCGGCGGCCGCCGCGGCGTTGGCCTGTAGGTGAGCGGGCAGCTTGTCCAACAGCGCCGACATGCCGCCCATGTTCTGCAACTGGCTCAATTGATCGCGCAAGTCCGCCAGATCGAAGGATTTTCCCTTGGAAATCTTCTTGGCGAGCTTTTCGGCCTTTTCCTGGTCCACCTGTCCTTGAACCTGTTCCACCAGCGACAGGACATCGCCCATCCCAAGGATGCGCGACGCGATGCGCTCCGGCTGAAACAGCTCCAGTGCCTCCGATTTCTCGCCGGTGCCGACGAACAGGATGGGCTTGCCGGTGACCTGCCTCACGGACAGCGCCGCGCCGCCGCGTGCATCACCGTCGGCCTTGGTCAGGATCACCCCAGTGAGACTCAGGGCGTCATTGAATGCCTTGGCGGCATTGACTGCGTCCTGTCCGGCCATGCTGTCGACGACGAACAGGCGCTCGTGCGGATTGAGGGCCGTTTCCAGTTCCTTGACCTCCGCCATCATCTCGGCGTCGATGTGCAGGCGGCCCGCCGTGTCGAGCAGCAGCACGTCGTAAGCCTGCAGCGTCGCCTCGACGAACGCGCGTTTCGCTATCGCCACGGGCGCCTCGCTCGCATTCGCCGCGGCAAAGCCCGCGCCCACCTGAGCGGCCAGAGTCTGCAGCTGCAGAATCGCCGCCGGACGATACACGTCGGTGCTGACCATCAGAACTTTTTTGTTTTGCTTCTCGATCAGCCAACGAGCGAGCTTGCCGGCGCTCGTGGTCTTACCGGCTCCCTGCAAACCGGCGAGCATGACGACCACCGGACGCTGCGCGCGCAGATTGAGACCGCCGCTCGGCTCCCCCATGAGCCTCGTCAGTTCCTCATGCACGACCTTGATGAAGGCCTGCCCGGGGGTCAGGCTCTTGGTGACTTCAACGCCAATCGCTCGTGCCTTGACGGCCTCAGTGAAGGTCTTGACGACACTGAGCGCGACGTCGGCGTCGAGCAGCGCGAGCCGCACCTGTCGGACCGTGTCGGAAATATTATCGTCGGTCAGCCGGCCGCGGCCGGACAACGACTTGAGTGCGGAAGAAAGGCTGGATGTCAGTCTGTCGAACATATGTGTGAATGTTATCAAAGTTCCATGGCCTGGGCGGCCAGGCGCACGTTGCCGGCGGCTAGGCGCTACTAGGTGCTTGTGTCATTATCTTGGATGTCATCATTTAGGCTCTCCGTGATTCCAGGCCAGCCGTGATCCTCGCCCTCACTTTGTTCCTGCTCTACGCCGCCAGCGCCTGGGTCATGCTGCGCAGTGTGAACCAGCCGCGGTTGGATCCCATCGCCTGGACCTTGAGTCTCGCGGCAATCGTCGCTCACAGCGACGCCATCGTGCACATGATGCGCATCAACGGGCCCTTTTCCATCGGCCTTTTCGCGGCCATCTCGCTGCTGGCCTGGACCCTCGCCGTGCTTGCCTGCCTCATCTGCATCGAAAGGCAGAACCGCGTGCTGGGCGCCATCCTGCTGGCGAGCGCGGCGCTGGGAGCGGCCGCGACCGGCACCGGACCACCTTCAGCCGAAACCACGGCCCCTGGGTGGGAACTCACGGCGCACATCCTGCTCTCCATGGGCGCTGCCGCCCTGCTGTTCGCCGCGGCGGTCACGGCTCTGCTATTGGTGTTTCTCGATCGACGGCTGCGCACCCGGCGCATCGCCGACCTGCCGAGTGTCTTGCCGCCGCTCGACGCCCTCGAGAAGGTCATGTTTCGTCTGATCGGCGCCGGCTTCGCGTTGCTCACGCTGGCGCTGTTCACGGGATTCGTCTTCGTCACCAATTTGTTCACACAGCATCTGATTCACAAGACGGTGCTGTCGCTGGTCGCGTGGACGATATTCGGCGTGCTGCTGATCGGCCGCATCCGATTCGGCTGGCGCGGGCGGTCTGCGCTGGGGTGGACCTTGAGCGGCTTCGGCGTGCTGGCGCTGGCGTATTTCGGTGCGAAGTTCGTCCTCGAGAACGTGCTCGGGCGGCATTGGGGCTAGGCTGGAGGCCGGAAGGACGGCAGGCCGATCAGCTTAACGAATGCCACATCCCTCCCTAGAACTACTCTTCGGCGCGTTGGCGGGATTGCTCATCCTCGCGGCATTTTTTGCCGGCAGCGAGACGGCGCTCATGAGTTTGAACCGCTATCGCCTCAGGCATCGCGCGAATGAAGGACACCGCGGCGCGCGGCTGGCGGAGAAGCTCCTCGCCCATCCCGACCGGTTGATCGGATTGATCCTATTGTTGAGCACCATCGTCAACGTCGTGACGCCGACATTGGTCGGCCTGATCACGTTTCGCCTGGGCGGCGATTACTTGGTCGCCGCCGGCGTCATCGCCCTCACATTCATCATGCTGATCTTTTGCGAGGTCGCGCCGAAGACCTTCGGCGCCATGCACCCGGAACGGCTCGCCCTGCCTGCGGCCTATATCTATACGCCCCTGCTGTTGCTCTTTTATCCCTTCGTCTGGGCCACGAATCTGCTGGCCAACGGCGTGCTGCGGTTGTTCGGGGTACCGAAGCAGCAAGCCTCCAACTCCTTGAGCAGCGAAGAACTGCGCACCGTCGTGGCGGAGGCCGGCGCGATGATTCCGCATCGCCACCAGCAAATGCTGGTCAGCATTTTGGACCTGGAAGATGCGACGGTGGAAGACATCATGGTGCCGCGTAACGAGATCGTCGGCATCGACGTCGACGACGACTGGGATAGGATCGTGGAGCAGCTGCGTCAGAGCCAGCACACGCGTTTGCCCGTCTACGAAGGGGAAATCAACCGCATCATCGGCGTGCTGCACATGAAGCAGGTCGTTCACGAACTGGCGCGCGGCCGGCTGGACCGCGACGCCTTGATCGAAGCGGCCGGCGCCCGCGAAGCCTATTTCGTGCCGTCGGGCACGACCCTCAATACGCAATTGCTGAATTTCCAGCGCGACAAGCGCCGCATGGCATTCGTCGTCGACGAGTACGGCGATATTCAGGGGCTCGTGACGCTCGAAGACATACTCGAAGAGATCGTCGGCGAGTTCACGACCGATCCCGCGACCATGATGCACAAAGACGTGCACTCCGAGGCCGACGGCAGCTTCGTCGTCAATGGATCGGCCACCATCCGCGCGCTCAATCGATCCATGCGCTGGAACCTGCCGACCGACGGCCCCAAAACCTTGAACGGCTTGATCGTGGAATTCCTGGAGACCATTCCCGAACCGGGCACGACCTTGAAAATGGCGGATTACATGCTCGAGGTGCTGCAGACCGGCGACAACGCCATCAAGAC
>DASWEO010000350.1:0-1705 GCA_036394715.1 Steroidobacteraceae bacterium | reverse complement strand
AAGTTCTCGGCCGCGGATCGTTATGCCAGCGGTATTCGCAATGGCGAAGGTTTTGCGATAGACGCCGACGGAAGGCTGTTCGTCACGCAACATGGGCGGGATCAACTCGCTGAAGATTGGCAGCAGTTCTACAAGGGACAGATCGGGTCGGATCTCCCAGCCGAAGAAATCGTTCGACTCGAACAAGGCCATGACTACGGCTGGCCGGAATGCTATTTCGACGGCCTCCAGCAGAAGCTGGTTCTTGCACCTGAGTATGGCGGCGACGGCGGCAAGAAGGTGGGTATGTGCGCGACGAGAACTCCACCCGTCGCATTTTTCCCAGCGCACTGGGCACCTAATGATCTCCTAATCGCATCGAACCCCGTGCTACCTGCCGTCTACCGGGAAGGGGCATTCGTCGCGTTCCACGGCTCCTGGAATCGCGCGCCGGCGCCGCAAGAAGGATACAACGTGGTGTTTCAACCGATGAAAAATGGCAAGGCAGCCGGCCAATTCATCGTCTTCGCGGACGGATTTGCCGGACGCATCAAAGAGCCAGGTCGCGCTGCGTTTCGTCCCTCCGGACTCACGCAAGGCCGCGACGGTGCCATCTATATCTCGGACGACTTGCACGGCAGAATCTGGCGCGTGACCTATCATGGTGGACCGAATGCAGCGCTCGCCTCCGCGCCGGCATCTCAGGTTCAAGCCGCGTACTCCTCGGCGGCCCTTCCGCCCGAAGGTGTGCATCCCGACGCCGGACTCGAGGACGCATCCACCCTGCCGACACCACCCGGCGCAACCCAAGCGGAAGTGGCGCTTGGGTCCCGGATATATCACGGTCAAGTCAGCAACGGGACGTGCGCCGGATGTCACGGCTCCGACGGCAAAGGCAGCCCCGTCGGCGCAGACCTGACGGCGGGCACGTGGCTGTGGAGCGATGGAAGTCTCGAGGGGCTCACGAAGACGATTTCGGAGGGCGTCGCTACGCCGAAAAAGCACCTGGGCGCCATGCCGCCGCTGGGAGGCTCTCCTCTCTCTGCCGCGGATCTGAAAGCGGTTTCCGCCTACGTGTGGTCGATCGGTCACCCGCATTGAATTGGAGAAGGTGAAGAAATGAGTGCACGTATGTCTCTGGCTGACGCTCTCGCCCGCATGCCCCGCGTCGCGCTGGTCGATGCGCCAACGCCGATCCAACCGCTCAAGCGCATCGAAGAGGTGATGGGTCCGGCATTGAACGGGGTCAAGCTGTACGTGAAACGCGACGATCTGATGGGCCTCGGTGGCGGCGGCAATAAGCTGCGCAAATTGGAATATCTAATGGGCGACGCAGCGGCGAAAGGCTGCGACACCATTGTCGCCACCGGTGGAATACAGTCCAATTTCACGCGCGTCGTTGCCGCGGCCTGCGCGCGAGAAAAGGTCGCCTGCGAGTTGGTTCTGGCACCGCTCGTTCCGGAGACCGATGACGAATACCAACGCAACGGCAACACCATCCTGAACGATCTGTTCGGAGCGCCGGTGCACGTGCTGGGTCAAGGCGAGAGTGCTGCCGACTTCGCCAAGCGCCGCGCGGAAGAACTCACCGCGCAAGGACGACGGCCCTATGTGACGCCGGGCGGCGGCTCCAATGCAATCAGCGCCTTGGGTTACGTGCGGTGCGCGCTGGAACTGGACATCCAATTAAGCTCGAACGGGCTTGATGACGCGATCATCGTCACGG
>DASWEO010000349.1:0-2637 GCA_036394715.1 Steroidobacteraceae bacterium | reverse complement strand
TTCCAGCCCGACGCGAATATTGCCGCCCATCGCCGCCGCCATCGCCGCAATCGGCAGTTGGTTGCGCCCGGCGCCCAGCACCGACCACACGAACTTGTCGCCGAACAGGCGGTCGGCGGTGCGCTTCATGTGCAGCACGTCTTCGGGATGCGCGCCGGTCCCGCCCTGCAGGCCGAACACCGTCTGCACGAACAGCGGCGGCTTCACCATGCCCTGCTCGAGAAAATAATTCAGGTTGTAGAGGTGTGCGGTATCGTAGCACTCGAATTCAAAGCGGGTACCAGTCTCCGACAACGTCTTCAGCACGTATTCGATGTCCTGAAAAGTGTTGCGGAACACGATGTCCTTGTTCTCGAGGTGCTTGCGCTCCCAGTCATGGTCGAACTTCTTGAAGCGGTTGAGCATGGCGAAGAAACCAAAATTCATCGACCCCATGTTCAGCGAAGCGACTTCCGGCTTGTAGACCGCGGCGGGCCGGACGCGCTCATCCACTTTCATGGTCGGCGCGCCGCCGGTGGTCAAGTTGATCACGCAGTTCGAACGCTGCTTTATGATCTTCAGGAACGGCGCAAACGCCTCGGGGCTTTGGTCGGGCTGGCCGGTCTTCGGGTTGCGCGCGTGCAGATGCACAATCGCGGCACCTGCTTCGGCGGCATCGACTGCGGCGTCGGCGATTTCCTGCGGCGTCACCGGCAACGCCTTCGACATCGAGGGGGTGTGGATCGCGCCGGTCACGGCGCAGGTGATGATGACTTTGCGGCTCATGCGTTGCTCTCTTTCTGGCGGGCTCGGTACTTCATGATTTGTCGCTTTGCGCGGCCTTGTGCGCGGCCAGTGCCGCAAGGCGCTGGTTGCGCCGCTGTGTCAGCGCCGCGATGCGCTCGGGCGTCGGCCGATGCGGCCAGGCCGCAATCACCCGGTCAACATTCGGGCTTTGGTAAACGTCAGGCCCGGCGGGAGCCGATGCGAGCTCCTTGTAGAAGCCGGTATAGCGCGCGCAATAATCCGGGATGCCGCCGGGCGCATTGAGTTCGATGGTCTCGAACGGTCCGAGAAACGACCAGCGCAAGCCAAGCCCATCCTTCACCGTGTGATCGAGGTCCTCTGCCGAAATAAAGCCTTCGCCGACCAGGCGGAATGCTTCGGCGAGCAGCGCACCCTGCAGCCTGTTGAGGACAAAGCCGTTGACCTCGCGGTTGATCGTGACCGGCACTTGCCCGATCTCGGAATAGATTTTGCGCGCGCGGTCGATGGCGTCAGGCGCAGTCCACGGCGCGCCGCACAATTCGACCAGCGGTATGAGATGCGGCGGATTGACGGGATGGCCGATCAGGCAACGCGCCCGGCCCGGCAGCATTTCCGTGAAGCGCGACGCCGTGATGGCCGAGGTCGACGACACCAGCAGCGCGTTGGGCGGCGCGAGCCTGTCGAGTTCGGCAAAGATCGCAATTTTTTCCTCGACAATCTCCGGGCCGTTCTCCTGCACGAACCCGACACCCTTGACGGCCTCGTTGAGACTTGCCGCAATGGAGAGCCGCCCCGCCGCACCATCCGGATCGTCCGCCAGCCCATGACGTGCCAGCGCCTGCAATTCCTCGCGGATCAGACCGGGCGCGGCCTTCAGCGTCGGTTGATGCGGATCGCTGAGCCGCACGTTCCACCCGGCGCGGGCAAAGATCGCAGCCCAGGCGCGTCCGATCAGGCCGACGCCGACGATGGCGACACGTCGATTTTGCTCTTTCATTTCCATCTCACAGCCACAGCACCTTGCGGCGCAGGTCGAGATCGTCCCGCAATGCCCTGGACGGTCCCTCGTGAATCACCCGGCCGCGCTCCAGCGCCACCGTGGTGTCGGACAATGCCAGCGCCAGATCGAGATTGTGATCGACGATGATGATGGCGATTTCCTTGCGCAGCCGGTCGAAGGTCTCGAACAATTGCTCGACCACGGCCGGCGCCAGGCCCTCGAAGGGTTCATCGAGCAGCAACGCCCGCACGTCGCCTGACAGCGCGCGCGCCACCGCCACCATCTGCTGCTCGCCGCCGGAGAGATAATCGGCGGGACTGTCGAGCCGTTCGCGAATCCGCGGGAAATATTCGTAGATACGCTCGCGCGTCCAGTGCACGCCGTTGCCGGTCTGGCGCTTCAACCCGCCGAGCTCGAGATTCTGCTCGACGCTGAGCCCGGCGAACAGGCCGCGGCCCTGCGGCACATAGCCGATGCCGAGACGCGCATGCTCCGCAGACGAAAGCCCGACCAGTTCATGGTCCGCCAGCTTGATCGATCCTAGTGCGGCCGGCGCGATCCCGATCAGCGTCTTCAACAGCGTCGACTTGCCGGCGCCGTTGCGCCCCAACAGCGCGATGATCTCGTTTTCGTGCAGCGTGAAGCTGACATCGTTGAGAATGTGGCTCTTGCCGTAGAACGTATTGACATTGGTTGCGGTCAGGAGCGCGTTGACGCGGGCGGCGGTTTCGCGCGGACGTGCGGCAACTTCGGTGGCACCGGAGCCGATATAGACTTCCTGCACCTTGGGGCTGGCGCGCGCATCCTCGACCGAGCCGTCGAGCAGCACCCGGCCTTCGTTCATGACGGTGACCTGATCGGCGAGCTGAAATACCCGGTCGATGTCGTGT
>DASWEO010000348.1:0-3296 GCA_036394715.1 Steroidobacteraceae bacterium | reverse complement strand
TTGCCGACCCGCAGCGAATGAAACGGTGTTAGACTTGCGGCGCGCCGTCGGCACCGAGGTCGTACATAGGCTTGGTGCGAATAAGCCCGCATACAAGTTGGACCCGGGGTTCCCTGAGCACCCCAGACTGTCGCCAAGGGTGCGGATTCCGGCGATTGCGGACAGGTGTTCCGATTGATTGCGGACAGGATTCCGATCGATCGCGGACAGCATTCCGATGATCGCGGACAGCGGCTCCCATCGACGGCTTCAATGGCTCACTCGGCGTTGTCGGTGTCAAGCTTGCTACGCTTGGCGGATTTTTCTGGTGGTTTGCGCAGGGTCTCGCCGTCGAGGGCGAGGCGGTGCGCTGTGTGCACGAGGCGGTCGAGGACGGCATCGGCGATTGTTGGATCGACGATCACCTCGTGCCAGTGATCGACGGGGAGCTGACTGGTCACGATGGAGGAGCCGCGGCCATGGCGGTCATCGACGATTTCGAGCAGGTCGCGGCCCTGCTGCGAGGTCAGCGGCGCCAGCCCCCAGTCGTCGAGGATCAAAAGCTCGACACGGGCGAGGTTTTTGAGGAGGCGTGCATACCGCCCATCGCCGCGTGCCAGCGCAAGTGCGTCGAGCAGGCGTGGGACGCGATAATAGAGCACCGATCGATCATCACGGCAGGCCTTGTTGCCGAGCGCGCAGGCGAGCCAGGATTTTCCCGTACCGGTTTTTCCGGTGATCAGGAGGTCCTGTCGGCGCCCGATCCAGTCGCCGGTCGCGAGCTTGGCGAACAGTGCCTTGTCGAGACCGCGCGCCGCCTTGGTGTTGAGATCCTCGACGGTCGCATTCTGCCTGAGGCTGGCAAACTTGAGCCGCGTGACGAGCCGCTTGCTTTGGCGCTCGACGGCCTCGCGATCGACGAGGAGGCCGAGCCGCTCCTCGAACGTGAGCGAAGCAACGGCGGGCTGTTGTCGCTGCTCCTCGAACGCTTTGGCCATGCCGACGAGACCGAGGGCGATCAGCCGGTCGTGTGTGGGATGTGGAAGCATGTGTCATTCCTGTCTTTTGTTTTTCACCCGCGGCTTTTCTTCGCGTGCCGCCGTTTGCGGGCCTCCCGGCGCACGCGATCATCCGGGAGTTGCTCAGTGGTAGTAGCCACGCCCGCGGATGTTGGCGTGCCGGATCGGGGACGCGTCCGGCGTGTTCGGTTTGGCAAAGGCGCGATCGAGCCCGTTCTGCAGGATTGACTTGATCGAGCCGTAGGTGGTCGCGCCGATATCGTTGCCACGCCTGGCCGCCGCCTCGATGCGCTCCGGTCCGTAGCTCTTCACGAGGCTGAGGATGCCAAGGCACGAGCGGAAGCCCTGCTCGGGATGTGGCTTCGCCTTCATGATCGCCTCGAACAGCGCGATCGTCGCGGGACCGATCTTCTCCGCCTCGCGCAACATCCGTGCCGGCGACCATTCCGCGTAACGCCGATGGCTGGACGGCATGTGCTCCGGGATCGTCGTGTGCTTGTGCGCGACGCGCGAGCGCATGTGGCTCGCGATCCGCTGGCCCTTGTGGAAGACCTCGATGGTGCCGTCGGTGAAACGCGCCTCAACGGTCTCCCGCAACAGCCCGAACGGCACCGAGTAGTAATGGTCGTCGACCTCGACATGATAGTCGGGCGCGACCGTGCAGCGCTTCCACTCGGCATATTGGTAGCGCTCGCCCGGAAGCCGTTTCAGCGCCGGCCGGTCGAGACTGGCAAAGAGATCGTTGCGGCTCTGCTTCAGATGCTTCATCACCTTCGCGTTGATCTTCGTTACGCAGTCGCGAACGGCGTCGTTCAACTCGGCCAAGGAGAAGAAGCGCCTGTTGCGCAGCTTGCCGAGCACGAAGCGCGAGACGATGCCGACGGCGGCCTCGACCTTGGCCTTGTCGCGCGGGCGGCGAACGCGCGCCGGCAGCACGACGAAGCCGTAGTGATCGGCGAGATCCTGATACGTCCTGTTGACGCCCGGCTCGTAGCGCGACGGCTTGGTGATGCCGGCTTTGAGATTATCGGGCACAGCAGCCTTCGGCACACCGCCGAGAAATTCGAATGCGTTGACGTGCGCACCAATCCAGTCGGGGAGCGTCTCGCTCCAGCGCGCCTCGGCGTAGGTGTAGCTCGATGCGCCGAGCGCCGCGACGAAGAGGTGCGCCTCGTGTACCTCGCCCGTCATCGGATCGATGACCGGCGCCGTGTCACCAGCCCAGTCGACGAACAGCTTGTCACCCGCCACGTGCGTCTGCCGCATCGTCGGCGAGAGGCGCCTTCGCCATTCGCCGTAAAGCTCGCAGAAGCGGGAATAGCCGTGGCCGTCGACATGCGCGGCGCGATGCTCCTCCCACAGGATCATCAGCGTCACGCCGCGACGCTTGAGTTCTTCGTGCACCTTCGTCCAGTCGGGCAGCCGCTTCGTCGAGCCCTCGTGGAAGCCCGCAGGCGTGAACAGCCGCCGCTCCAACTCGGCGTCGCTGATCTCTGGCGGGATCGGCCACGTGATCCCGACCACCTTGGCGCGGCTCACATACTCGGAAACCGCCGTCTTGCCGACGCCCGTCGCCTCGCGCACCTGGCGGACGGTCAGCCCGAGCTCATGTGTCAACCGCAGCACTTCACGAATCTTCCTCATCGACATTCTCGTCCCGGCCATCGGCTGCCCCTGTTGTTCTCGACAGGGACTGCCGATCTGCTGATTCGGATGTCGAAGGGAGTGCTGTCTAAACGCTCATCGGAAACTGTCCGCAATCACCGGAACGCTGTCCGCGATCCGTCGGAATGACTGTCCGCGATGGACCGGAATCTGCATTCCTGATCACGTTTTGCATCGGTGGGGCTTCCACATTAGCGTGGCAGTCCTACGGCGATGCTTGCGCCATCTGGTCCTGCGGGTGATCGGCAGGCAACGGTATGAAGGGACGATTTGCTCCGTTGGGACCACCTGGTCTAATTCGATGCGTCATGATTTTACTCCTTCGGCATAGAATTACCCTTGTTGGCGAAACAAAAGATGGGACCCTTGTGGGGTCCCAGAACACGACAACCCGACATGGGGCGCTTGGGTTCCATCAGGTCCTTTTGGAAAAAATTTTGTCAGATATTTCAAGGGTGTAATAATCGCGGCTGAAGGGCCGACCCTTCCGCTATGAATGGGTTGCCTCAACTTAGCTCGGCGCCGCATCCCCCTCAAAAACGACCATCATCTGCGGCCCGGCTATCGGCGATATCGTGACCTCCACACGCTCGCCGAACTGGACTGCAGCGTCGATGACGGCTTGCTCGGCCG
>DASWEO010000347.1:0-4290 GCA_036394715.1 Steroidobacteraceae bacterium | reverse complement strand
GAACCGAAACTTGTACTGCCGGCGAATTCATATATAATCCGCCGTCCAATTTTAGAGGTCGGAGCGCGTGGGCGCGACGCCAGTTACCTAAGGGTAATTGGGGTCCGTTGCCTAAACCGCCGGCTGATTGCAACGACTGCGGGAGCCAATCGAAGCTTCCCGCCTGAGGATTTTGACAATGGCCATTGGTCTGGTTGGCCGCAAGTGCGGCATGACCCGAGTATTCACCGACGCCGGTGTGACTGTCCCCGTGACGGTCGTCGAGGCGTTGCCGAACCGCATCTCGCAAGTCAAAAGTGACAAAACCGACGGCTATCGCGCGGTGCAGATCACTACTGGCGGCCGCCGCCCATCGCGGATTACCAAGGCGCTGGCGGGCCATTTCGCCAAGGCCAATGTGGCCGCCGGCTATACCTCCCAGGAATTCCGCCTGAACAAGGGCGAGGGCGACGCTCTGGCAGCCGGCGCCGAGCTGAAAGTCGACATGTTCACCGCGGGTCAAATCGTCGATGTCACCGGGACCACGGTGGGCAAGGGCTTCGCCGGCACCATAAAGCGCCACAATTTTGCGGGCGGCATGAAGACTCACGGCAACTCGGTGTCGCACCGCGCGCCGGGTTCCATCGGTCAGCGCCAGACGCCGGGACGCGTGTTCAAGGGCAAGCGCATGTCCGGCCATATGGGTGTGCGTAACCGTACTATTGAGAATCTACGCATAGTCGAAGTCGATGTTCCCCGGAACCTGCTGTTGATCAGCGGCGCGGTTCCCGGTGCTGAAGGCGGCCGGGTCGTCGTCAGGCCCTCCGTCAAGGCCGTCGGGCAGGCGCGTCGCAATAAATTGGCGCCGAACAAGGCCCCTGCTGCCGCCAAGGGCGCCCCCGCTGCGAAGGCTGCGCCGCCCAAGGCCGCCAAGAAGTAACCCTCATGAAGCTCCAGCTAAAGAACGCATCCCCGGCCAGCGATATCCAATTGTCGGATGTGGCTTTCGGTCGTGCCTACAACGAAGCGCTCATTCACCAGGTCGTAACCGCCTATCAAGCGGCAGGACGAGCCGGCACCAAGGCGCAGAAGACCCGCGCCGAAGTGCGCGGCGGCGGCAAGAAGCCCTGGAGCCAGAAAGGCACGGGTCAGGCACGCGCCGGGTCGATTCGCAGCCCTATTTGGGTGGGTGGTGGACGAGCCTTCGCCGCCCGGCCGCGAGATTTCTCGCAAAAGGTCAATCGCAAGATGTACCGCGCCGCCATGCAGTCCATAGTGTCGCAGCTGGTGCGTGAAGACCGTCTGTTTGCCGTTGAGTCCCTGGAGCTGGCCGCACCGAGAACCAAGCTGCTCATCAGCAAATTGGCCGAGTTCGGCCTTACGCGCGCCCTGATCTTGATCGAAGCGCATGACGAAAAATTGTTCCTGGCGGCCCGCAACGTGCCCTACGTGGACGTGATGCCGGTGGCCTCGCTCGATCCCTTGAGCTTGATCAAGCATGACAAGGTGATTGCCACGGTTGGCGCCTTGAAGTTGCTCGAACAGCGTCTCGGAGGCGCCAATGAATAAAGAACGCTTGATGACCGTGCTGATTCAGCCGCACGTGTCGGAGAAGGCCGCCACCGTTACCGAGAAAGCGAATCAGTACGTGTTCCGCGTACGTGACGACGCCTCGAAGTCGGAGGTGAAGCAGGCCGTCGAATTGATGTTCGAGGTCAAAGTCGAAGGCGTCAATTTGCTCAACAAGCCGGGCAAGACCCGTCGTTTCAAGAATGTGGCCGGCAAGCGCAACGGTTTCAAGAAAGCATACGTACGTTTGGAGACCGGGCAGTCGATCGACTTCACCGGCGGCGCTTCGAAGTAAGGACTATCGGCCATGGCACTCATTAAAATGAAGCCGACCTCTCCGGGTACGCGCTTTGTCGTCAAAATCGACCGCTCGCACCTGCACAAAGGCGGACCGCTCGAGTCTTTGACCACGAGGAAGAATCGTACCGGAGCACGCAACCATTCCGGTCGGCAAACGACGCGTCACATCGGCGGCGGACATAAGCAACGCTACCGCCTGGTCGACTTCAAACGCGACAAGGATGGTATTCCCGGCGTTGTGGAACGTCTCGAATACGATCCGAACCGCACTTCTCATCTGGCTTTGGTGCTCTACAAGGACGGCGAGCGCCGTTACATTTTGGCGCCGAAGGGCGTGAAAGCCGGAGATGAAATTCGCTCCGGCGCGGATGCGCCGATCAAGCCGGGCAATGCATTGCCGTTGCGGCACATCCCCGTCGGCAGCATCGTGCACAACATCGAGCTCAAAGCCGGCAAGGGCGGCCAGTTGGTGCGCAGCGCCGGCGGCTCAGCGCAATTCGCGGCGCGCGAGGGCGTGTATGCCAGCGTGCGTCTGAAGTCGGGCGAAATGCGCAAGATTCACGTCGATTGCCGCGCCACCATCGGCGAGGTGGGCAATGACGAGCACAACCTGCGCGTATTCGGCAAGGCCGGCGCGGTGCGCTGGCTCGGCGTGCGTCCGACGGTTCGCGGTGTCGTGATGAACCCGGTCGATCACCCGCACGGCGGCGGCGAGGGCAAGTCAGGTCAAGGCAACCCCCATCCTGTGAGCCCGTGGGGCTTGCAGACCAAGGGAAAGAAGACGCGTCACAACAAGCGTACTGACGGCATGATCGTTCAGCGCCGCAAGAACAAACGACTGTAAGACTGGAGATATCACAGTGCCTCGTTCGCTAAAGAAAGGCCCGTTCGTGGATTTGCACCTGGCCAAGAAGGTGCAAACGGCCAGTCAGAAGAATGATCGCCGCCCGATCAAGACCTGGTCGCGGCGTTCCATGGTCATTCCCGACATGGTTGGCTTGACCATCGCGGTGCACAACGGCCGGCTGCATGTGCCGGTGCTGGTGTCCGAGAACATGGTCGGCCATAAGCTCGGCGAGTTCGCGCCCACGCGCACGTTCAAAGCGCATTCCGGCGACAAAAAAGTGTCGGCGGCGGAGTAGGGCATGCAAACCAAAGCGGTTTTACGATGGTTCAGGGTGCATACCGGCGGCGAGAAAATGCCGGTGGCGGAGTAGCTGGGTATGCAGACTAAAGCGGTTTTAAGATACGCGCGCATTTCTCCCCAGAAATGCCGCCTGGTGGTGGACACGATTCGCGGCAAATCCGCGACGCTGGCGGTCAACACGTTGAAGTTCATGCCGAAGAAGGGCGCGAAGATCGTCCTCAAGGTGTTGGACTCCGCGATCGCCAATGCCTACAACAATTTCAATGCCGACGTCGACGATCTGAAAGTCACTCGGATCGAGGTCGACCCGGCGCCGATGCTCAAGCGGTTTCATGCGCGCGCCAAGGGGCGCGGCGTGCGAATCGCCAAACGCAACAGTCATATCCTGGTTCAAGTGTCCGACGGTAAGCGAGAGGCCTAATGGGTCAGAAAGTAAATCCGATTGGCATTCGTCTTGGCATCACGCGCGACTGGACGTCGAAGTGGTATGCCGGATCCAAGACGTTCGCCTCGAACATCCACACCGATTTCCTGGTGCGGAAGTATCTGAACAAGAAGCTCGCCGATGCCTCGGTGAGCCGCATTCACATCGAGCGCGCCGCACGCCGCGCCAACATCACCATTCATACGGCGCGTCCGGGAATCGTGATCGGCAAGAAGGGCGAGGACATCGAAAAGCTCCGCACCGCGGTGGCGAAGATTCTTGGCATGACCATGAACGATGTGCGGCTCAATATCGCCGAGATTCGCAAGCCCGAGCTCGACGCAAAGCTGGTCGCCGAAGGCATCTCGCAGCAGTTGGAAAAGCGGGTGATGTTCCGTCGCGCCATGAAGCGCGCGGTGACCAACACCATGCGTTCCGGTGCGTTGGGCATCAAAGTGCGCATCTCCGGCCGCCTCAATGGCTCGGAAATCGCCCGGACGGAGACCAACCGCGAGGGGCGCGTTCCTCTGCACACGTTCCGTGCCGATATCGACTACGGCGTCGCCGAGGCGCAGACCACGTACGGGGTCATCGGCATCAAGGTATGGATATTCAAGGGCGAAGTGTTCGATCAGCCGGAAGCCGAGGCCGCTGAGGCTGACGCTGAAGCCGCCGCGGCGACCCCGCCCAAGCCCGCTGAAGCCCCGGCACCGGCCGCTGGTTGAATTAGGTAACGACACATGATGCAGCCGAAGCGGACCAAGTTCCGCAAACAGTTCAAGGGCAAGATTTCGGGCAGCGCGCAGCGCGGCAACTCCGTTGCGTTCGGCGAATTCGGCCTGAAGGCGACCGATCGATGCCGCATGACCGC
>DASWEO010000346.1:0-5735 GCA_036394715.1 Steroidobacteraceae bacterium | reverse complement strand
CTCGGTGCCGAACATCAGAAAGATGAAATCAGCAACCCGATTTCCGCCTCCACCGCGATCGATTCGGGCTACGCCGAACTGCAATCTTCTTTTGCCGGGAATTTCTTCAACACCTCGAGCGTTCGCTACGACGCCAGCGATCGATTCGGCAGCAAGGTGACCTATCGACTCGCTCCCGCCTATCTCATTGAGGCCACCGGTACCAAGTTGAAGGCCAGCGTCGGCAGCGGATTCAAAGCGCCGACGCTGTCGGAGATGTTCCAGAATTTTCCTGCCTTCGGTTTCTTCGGCAACCCCAACCTCCGGCCCGAATCGAGCGTTGGGTATGACTTTGGCTTCGAGCAGCGGGCGGCGGATTCGCTACGGCTCGGGGTGACGTACTACCGCAACAACATCAAGAATTTGATCACTGACAACAGCACGTTCACTTCCTATGCGAATGTCGGTCGCGCGGTGACCGACGGCATCGAAAGCTTCGTTTCCTACCAACCGTCGCCGGCGCTCGGGCTGCGCGCGGACTATACGTTCACCCAGGCGTATGACGATATTCTCCACGAGGTGCTGCTGCGCCGTCCCAAGCACAAGGCCAGCGTGACTGCCGAGTGGCGTGCGAGCGCCAAGCTGTCGATCTCTCCGAGCATGCTGTACGTCGGTGCTTGGACCGACGGCAATCGAGATTTCTCCGTCCCGAGACTGACCGCGGGCGGCTACACCATTGCCAATGTGGCCGCGAACTATGACCTCACCGACAGACTGTCTATTTTTGCGCGCGTCGATAACATGTTCGGGCGGCACTATGAAGCGCCCGTGGGCTTTCTTCAACCCGCCCGCGGTGTGTACGCAGGAGCCAAGGCCAAGTTCTGACCCTTCATTTCAGCTGCTTCGCATGGTGGCGCAAGTGATCCCCCATGAAGGTCTGCATGAAGTAGTAGCCATGATCGTAGCCCGGCTGCATGCGCAGGCTGAACGATTGGCCCGCCTTGGCGGCGGCCGCGGAAAATATCTCCGGCAGCAGCTGCTCGGCCAGAAATTGATCCGCCGTGCCTTGATCGATGAGGATGGGCCCCGGGAACGGCCGGCGTGCGACCAGCTCGCTGGCATCGTACTCGCGCCAACTCTGAGTATCCGCTCCCAGATAATTGGCAAACGCCTTCTTTCCCCAGGGGGCTTGCATCGGCGCCGCAACGGGCGCGAATGCGGAAACCGATTTATACCGGTCCGGATTGCGCAATGCGCACACCAGCGCGCCGTGCCCGCCCATTGAATGGCCGAATATTCCGGCGGCGTCCGGTTTGGCGGGAAGATTGGCGGCGATGAGCTCCGGCAGCTCGCGCGTGACATAACTGTACATCCGATAGTATTGCGACCAGGGGGCGACCGTCGCATCCACGTAGAAGCCGGCCGAATAGCCGAAGTCCCAGCTGTCGGCGTCGCCCGGCAGGCGCGGCTCGCGCGGGCTGGTGTCCGGATTGATCAGCATCAGCCCCAGTTCCGCCGCGGCCTGCTGCGCATGCGATTTGATGGGAAATGTCTCCTCGGTGCAGGTGAGGCCGGACAAGTAATAGAGGACCGGCACTTTGCCCGCGCGCGCCTGCGGCGGCAGGTAGGCAGAGAACTTCATGGGCCCGCGGATCTCGCGCGAGTCGTGCTTGTAGAACCGCTGCACGCCGCCGAAACAGCCGTGCTCCGAAATCAGCGTCAGCGCGCTCACGAGTACACCACCACGCTCCGAATCGATTCGCCGGAATGCATCAAATCGAAAGCCTTGTTGATGTCATTGAGCGGCATTTTGTGGGTGATGAGATCATCGATGTTGATCTTGCCGTCCATATACCAGTCGACGATCTGCGGCAGTTCCGTGCGTCCGCGCACGCCGCCGAATGCAGTCCCCTTCCAGACGCGTCCGGTCACCAGTTGAAACGGCCGAGTGCTGATTTCCTGCCCCGATCCGGCCACGCCGACGATGACCGATACGCCCCAGCCGCGATGGCAGCATTCCAGCGCCTGACGCATCAGCTTCACGTTGCCCACACATTCGAAACTATAATCCGCGCCGCCGCCGGTGAGTGCCACCAGGTGCGCGACGAGATCCCCCTCGACCTCTTTCGGGTTCACGAAATGGGTCAAGCCGAATTTCTCGGCCAGGGCTTTGCGCCCCGGATTCAAATCCACGCCGATGATTTTGTCGGCGCCCACCATGCGTGCGCCCTGGACGACGTTGAGGCCGATGCCGCCCAATCCGAACACCACCACATTGGCTCCCGCCTCTACTTTGGCTGTGTGGGTCACGGCGCCAATGCCGGTGGTCACTCCGCAGCCGATGTAGCACACCTTGTCGAAAGGGGCATCCTCCCGGATTTTCGCCACGGCAATCTCCGGCAATACCGTAAAATTCGAGAACGTGGAACATCCCATGTAGTGGTGGACCAGATCTTTCCCGATGGAAAAGCGGCTGGTGCCGTCGGGCATCAGTCCCTTGCCTTGGGTTGCGCGGATCGCCGTGCACAGATTGGTTTTATGCGACGTGCACGACTTGCATTGCCGGCATTCAGGCGTGTACAGCGGAATGACATGGTCGCCCTTGCGCAAGCCGGTGACGCCCGGCCCCACGTCGACGACGATTCCCGCGCCCTCGTGGCCCAATATCGCCGGAAACAATCCCTCCGGATCGGCGCCCGAACGCGTAAACTCATCGGTGTGACAAACCCCGCTGGCCTTGATTTCCACCAGGACTTCGCCCGCCTTGGGTCCGTCCAAATCCACGGTGACGATCTCGAGTGGTTTGCCGGCGGCGACGGCAATGGCGGCTTTGGTCTTCATTAAGAGATATCCTTGGGTCTATTGGACAATCGAGGCCTGGAAGGTTTAGGGCGATACCCTAAAACAACCGGCGCCGACTTGGAAGCTGTACATGAACATTGAATTTTCCCCGAATGAAGCGCGAGTGATCGGCTGCCTGCTTGAAAAGGAAATCACCACTCCCGATCAATATCCCCTATCGCTGAATGCGCTCACCAATGCCTGCAACCAGAAGACCAATCGCGAGCCGGTGCTGGAATTGAGCGAAGCCGTGGTGCAGCAAGCGGTGGACTCGCTGATGAAAAAACACCTGGTGAGCGACCGATCCGCCGGCTACGGCGGCCGGGTCACCAAGTACAAGCACCGTTTTTGCAATACGGAATTCGGTTCGCTCAAATTCTCGAAACAGGAACTCGGCATCGTTTGCGTGCTCCTGCTGCGGGGACCCCAGACGCCGGGCGAATTGCGCGCCCGCACCAACCGATTGTGCGAGTTCGCCGACGCCGATGAAGTCGAGGCCACGCTCAAGAACCTGATGGCGCGCGAGGATGGTCCCTTCATCGCCCGATTGCCGAGAGCCGCCGGCGCGCGCGAGTCCCGCTATGCCCATTTGTTCTCCGGAAACATCGAGTCGGTCGACGAACCCGCCGCCGCCGAGGAATCGGCGGCGGGTGCCCCCACGTTAAGCCAGCGTGTAAGCCAGCTGGAAGAACGCGTGGGGCAGCTGCGCGCGGAAATCGATGCGCTCGCAGAGACGCTGGCAGAGGCCGTCAAAAGCGGCGCGCAGCGCGCAGGACCGCTGCCTACTGCGGACTAGGAGCGGGCGCAGCGGAGGACGCAGATGCCGTTGGCTTGGCGATCCCTTCGCGCTCCTGGAGCCATTTTCCGAAGGAATCGATGTCCCCGGCGCGCATCCCGTTGGCCGCGGCGCGATGACTCTCGAGCCAGGTCTGCATCGTCGCCATCAATTGGTCCGCGAGCGGGCGCGCATGGTTGAAGAGATTCATGTACGCGCTCTTCGCATCATCCAGCCGATCGACCGCCATATAAGCTTCGGCGCGATGCTCGACCGCCTCGAGAAGATCCGGCTTGAGCGCGAGCGTGTGATTGTAATCGTCGATCGACTCGCCATAAGCGCCGAGGCGCAAATGGATATAGCCGACTTGATTCCAGGCCTCGAACATGTCGCCTTTGTTGCGCAATGCCTCGGTAAACTGATCCAGCGCTTTGCCGTAAGCGTCGCCGAGCTTGTCGATGGCGGCGCCCTTTTTATCCGGATTCGTCGCCTTGGCCGCGGCTTCCTCGTATTCACGGGCTTTGTTCAGTGATTTGATTCCGGCGTTGTAGGCTTTTTTTGCGGCGGCGTCCGGTTTCTCGGTCGACGGTGTGCTGGCCATTTCGTCATGGGGTTGGGCCGGGGCGCCCCCCATGATCGGCCTGCCGCCGCCGCCGCCCGGATACCCCTGACCGCCTGCGAGGGCCGTCTGCGCGCCGGCGCCGAGCCATGCAAGCAACACTAGGCAACAGATTAAAATCCCACGCATCCTACCCTCCGCAAGGCCGCTCGACCGTCTATGCAATAATCCACGCATGCCGCTCAATATTAAGTTTTTAGCCCTGTGCGCGCTGACCTTTTTGTCGGCATCCGCCCTGCCCGCCGACCATCCTAGCATGCCGGAAGTTCTGGCCGCCGCGGGGCCGGCGGACTGGCGGCCGCTCGATCCGGACAACACCCTGTACGTCGAGCTGCCCGGCGGCCGCGTGGTCATCGAATTGACGCCCAGCTTCGCCCCGCTGCATGTGGCCAACATCAAGACGCTCGCTCGGGCGCGGTATTTCGACGGGTTGTCCGTCATTCGGGTACAGGACAACTACGTTGCGCAGTGGGGAGATCCCGCCAACCGGCACCCGATACCGGCGGGCATCGGCAAGGTCGCGCCGGAATTCGATTCCCCTACCCCGGCCCACATGCCCTTCACGCGTTTGCCCGACGGCGATGTGTACGCGCCGGAAGTCGGCTTTTCAGACGGTTTGCCGGTGGCGCGCTCCCCGTCGCTGCACCGCACCTGGCTGGCGCACTGCTACGGTATGGTGGGTGTGGGCCGCGGCCTGGACGTTCAAAGCGGCAGCGGCGCGGAAATGTATGTGGTCATCGGTCATGCGCCCCGGCATTTGGACCGCAATGTGGCGCTGGTGGGACGGGTTATGAAAGGCATGGAGCTGCTCGCCGGACTGCCGCGTGGAAGCGCGGAGATGGGCTTTTATGCCAAGACTGAGGCGCCGATACCGATCAAGTCCCTCAAGGTCGCGGCAGACATACCTCCGTCGGAACGATCCAATCTCGAAGTGATTCGCACCGATTCGGCGGCCTTCACCGCACTGATCGAATCACGCCGCAATCGGCCCGAGGATTTTTTCAAAATCCGGGCCGGACGCATCGATCTCTGCAACGTGCCGATCCCGGTACGCGAACAGCGCCCCGCCGCCGCTCACTCGTCGTGACGCGAGGCTGCATCGGCCGCCTCGGCGGCCTCGATGCCGATTTGCAGCGTGTTGGTCGCGACGCGCACCTCGATGAGGAACGCCGACAATGCCGCCGCCAGTGAGAGCATCGACAAGATGAACATGCAGGCAATGAAAACCGACAAGTCCCAGCGCAGGAAGGCGTTGACGAACAACATCACGACCACGAGCGAGATGAAGAGCGCGGACAGCGTGATGAGGGTAATCGCAGCATTGATATAACGGGCGCGCCGCGCCAACACGCTGAGCACGCCGTGCAGGTCCCGTCCATCCTGTGTGTGGTCCGGCCGGCGCAAAACGTCCTCCATCGCGCGCGCACGATCCACGATGCGGGCCAGCCGGTTCGTCAATACATTGAGCGTCACCCCGATCGCCGAGATGAGGAATATGGGCGTCAGCGCAATTTGGATGAG
>DASWEO010000345.1:0-7925 GCA_036394715.1 Steroidobacteraceae bacterium | reverse complement strand
TGCGGCGAAGCAGATCCCCACATCAGCGGTGCACGCACCCAGCGCGGCAGCGACTTCAACGGCAGATAGGCGGCCAAGGGCCGCGCCCACCTTGCCCAAGGAAAGGGATTCTTCGCAAAGGTTCCGCACAGGACGACGGCGACGAGACCGGCCGGCGATCGTGCGGCGATCCGCATGGCGATTGGACCGGAGAAGGACTCGCCCAACAGAACAAACGGTCGATTGCGGGGCAACGCGGCCGACACCAGCGCATCGAGCTCGTGGTACCCCAACGGCTGGTCGTTCGGATAGGCCACGATGACCGAATCCACGCTCGATCTCAAATCCTTCACAAACTCGCTGAAGAGTTTTCCCGTACCGTCGAGCCCCGGCAGCAAGACCAGGGCGGGTAGGATTGCTGCGTTCGTCATGGAATCATCAGTAGATATCGAGCACCGCCTCACGCCGGCCTAGTCGGCCGCGCTGATCCGCGATGAGCAGCAGAAGGTGGTGGCGGCCGCGCGGCAGCTGAGCCCCGGTCACGTGCAACCCTTTTTCAGACACCGTAACCCGATCGGTGATCCGCTTGGTGAGGTCCATGGTGACCAGCCCGACGTAGCACACGAGGAAGGTATCGGGACGGATGGGTGCGCTGCTGGTCGGCACGAACTGAATGTCTATATCGAGCGGCGCCGTCAAGGGCCGTCCCAGAGGCGGCGCGACAATCCGTATCTGCGGATTGTCCGCGTCATTGTCGGGAGTGGAATGACAAGTGGGCGCTGAGTTGTCATCGCGCAGGTCTCGCGTGCTGAAATCCTTCGACTCCCTGGGTTGCACGGCGTTCCATGTGGTGGCCTCGCTCTCGCTGACTAGATCGAAAGTGTCGGCAGCCAATGACGGGGTGGTCACGCTTGCAGCAAGAATCAGCCGGGCGGCCCATGCTCTGATCGGATTCATCGTTTACCTCAGCCTCGGAGAAGTACGTACACGGCGCCGGCACCGCCGTCCATGGCGCGCGCAGACACGAATGCCATGACGTCCGGGAGCCGGCGCAGCCAAAGGTTCACGGCGGCTTTGAGAACTGGGCCGCGCGCGCCCGAGCGATTGCCCTTGCCATGGATGATTCTCACGCAGCGGCAGCCGCGGCCGCGGCTGCGCGCGATGAATTCGGCGAGCTGGCCGCGCGCCGCCATTTGACTGAGCCCGTGAAGGTCCAGTTCATCATCGATCGGGTAGAAGCCGCGGCGCAGCCGGCGCATGACCTGAATGCGCACGCCGGCGCGCCGAAAGGAGAGCGCCTCGTCGCCGGACACGGCATCCGCCGCCGGAGCCGATTCGTACGCCGGCAGGCCCTCGACGAGCGGCAGGTCGCCGACCAGCGGCAGGTCGCCGGGCACGGGCGCGGGGTTGATGCGCGGCCGCGCACGCGGCTTTGGTGCGGCGAGGCCTGCCACGGATGGCGTTTGCGCCAAAGGGGTGACATCACGCACCGCCGCGCGAAATGTTTCAGCATCTGTGGACCGTTGTTTGACCATGAATAGTGGACTCGATCGGCTATCGGGGTTTCCAGCGTTACAGTATAGTCCGCACGGCGACACCCGCCAGCTTGGGGCAGGCTGTTAGATCTCGTGAAAATCCTTCTTTCGAATGACGACGGCTACCGTGCCGAGGGGCTGACCGCACTTGGGGCTGCTATGAGGCCATTGGGCGCCGTGACCATCGTGGCTCCGGATCGGAATCGCAGCGGCGCGAGCAACTCCCTCACGCTCGACGTGCCGGTGCGCGCGGCGCGTTACGACGCCGATGCCTACTACGTCAACGGGACGCCGACCGACTGTGTGCATCTTGCGATTTCCGGCCTGTTCGACTTTGAACACGACATCGTGGTCTCAGGGGTCAACGACGGCGCCAATCTCGGCGACGACACATTGTACTCGGGCACGGTGGCCGCCGCCGTCGAGGGTCGATTCCTCGGCCTGCCCGCCATCGCGGTGTCGCTCTGCGTCGAACCGGGAAGTCCGCGCAATTTCGCCTCCGCCGCGCAGGTGGCGGCGCAACTCGTGCGCAAGATGTCGCAAGACCGTCTGCACGGGCCGGAAGTGGGGCCGGTCATCCTCAACGTGAATGTGCCGGATCTGCCTGACGGCCAGCTTCGGGGTATCAGAGTGACGCGGCTCGGCAGCCGTCATCGCAGCAAGCCGATCGTGAAGGCGAAGGATCCGCGAGGCCGCAATGTCTACTGGGTGGGCAATGCCGGTACGGGCCAGGACGCCGGACCCGGCACGGATTTTCATGCCGTGGCCGAGGGCTTCGCGTCCATCACGCCCTTGCAGATCGATTTGACGCGTCATGCCGCTCTGCCCGAACTGCAGAAGTGGCTCAACCTTGAGTAGTTTCATGGAAGGCCCGCGACTCAGCGGTATCGGCATGACCTCGGCGCGCACACGAGAGCGCCTCGTGCAGCGCTTGCAGGAGCAAGGCATTGCCGATCAGCGCGTGCTCGATCGGATTCGCAACGTACCGCGGCATTTGTTCATGGACGAGGCGCTCGCCAGCCGCGCCTACGAGGACACCGCGCTGCCCATCGGGTTCGGCCAAACCATCTCCCAACCCTACGTGGTGGCACGGATGACCGAGGCTCTGCTCTCGGCCGGGGAGGTCCGCAAGGTATTGGAAATCGGCACGGGCTGCGGTTATCAGACGGCGGTGCTGTCGCCCCTGGTGGAAAAAATCTACACCATCGAGCGCATCGCCAGTCTGGTGGCGCGTGCGCGCCGCACCCTGCGCGAACTCAAGATTCGAAACGTCAATTTCCGTCACGATGACGGCAACATCGGTTGGGCGGCGCGCGCGCCGTACGACGGGATCTTGTTGACGGCGGCGCCGCACACCGTGCCGCCCGCCCTATTCGAGCAGCTGAGCGTCGGCGGCCGGCTGATCGCACCGGTGGGGCCGGAGGGCCGCCAAGAGCTCTATCGTTACACCAAGGGTGAGACGCGGATCGAACGCCAGTCGCTCGGCCCGGTGAGTTTCGTACCCCTGCTATCGGGATTGCAGCGATAGCATTGCGCGTCTCGCGCTCGATTTGCACCGTTGGGTTGTTCTGCCTGTTGCTGATCTCATGCGCCGATACCGCCGGCACCGGCCCGGAGGGCTACGTGGTGCGTCCCGGGGACACGCTCTACAGCATCGCCTGGCGGCACGATCTCGATTTTCGCGATTTAGCGCGATGGAACAATATCGGTGCCGATTTCCGCATTTCGGTAGGCCAGGTCTTGGTGTTGGGCCCGGGGAGCGCGCCGCCGGCCGAGCGTGCGATGCCCCGTGCCGCACAAAAGCCGACGCCGACGGCTGCGGCGCCGCCACCCGCGATGCCTTCATCCGCGACACCTCCATCGACGATGCCGCCATCTTCGGCGACGCCGCGGGTGAGCAAGCCGCGCCCGCTCCCAGACTTGGCAGCGGCTGCACCGAACACAGGTGCACCGAACACAGGTGCACCGAACACAGGAGCGCCGAACGCAGGCGCACCGAATGCAAGCGCACCGAGTTCGCAGGGCGCGGCATCGCCGCCCAGCATGCCCGCCGGCGAGCGCAACGCGCAGGGGTGGGTTTGGCCAACCGATCGGGTCGGCGCACCTCGCGTCGTGCCGGGCGGCGGGATTCTTTTATCGGGGCGATTGGGTCAGGACGTGCGTGCCGCGAGTGCCGGCCGCGTGGTGTACACCGGCAGCGGTCTGCGCGGCTACGGCAATCTAGTCATCATCAAACACGCCGACAGTTTGTTGTCCGCGTACGCTCATAATCGCGAGACGCTCGTGCACGACGGTCAGGAAGTTGCCATGGGCCAAGTGATCGCACACATGGGAGCGGGTGAGGGAGCTCAGCGGTCGCCGATCTTGTACTTTGAAATACGCCAGAACGGCAGACCCGTCGATCCTCTTCCGTTCCTTCGACGATGAAGTGATTTCTAGTATTACTTCTTAACATATTAATATATATAATATATTTTGCCGGTCCCATGAGGCTTGCGACCGCTCATTTCGTGTGCTTAACTGTGCGTTCATCGGGAAAGTCCGTTCGCGGGGCGCTGAAAGCTTACACTGGGTCATGGGATAAAAGAGTAACAAGATCAAGAAGTACAATAATAATCCTCGATACCGTATTGATAGTGTAATCCGTAGCGCCCCGCAATTTTGTTCCTTCAGCATTACAGCATGAGCAACGCCACCACGGGGCGCTGCTCAGCCACGAGCACGTTGAACGTGCGGCAGGCTGCCCCCGTATCCATGACTTCGAAACCGATGCCGGCGCTCAAGAACTGAGCTCGAAAGGATGCAGCCGGGAAGATTTGACGCGGCCCGGTTCCCAACAAAACGAGCTCTGGACCCTGCGAGAGAATGCGCGACGGATCGAGCGCGGCAAGGTCCTCCATGCTGCGAATGTCGGGCGCCGCCTGGACCGCCGAAGCGCTGACGATAATGGTGCTACGGTATACGTTGTCGTTGACGCGCAGTTCGCCGCTTCCGTACGCGCGGACGAGATTGCTGGCCGAAGTAGAGTCTTGGGTGAATCGCATATGCGTAAGATACTGAAATTGGCGCCGGAGCGTTCGTGTCCACCCATTACTTCCGATTCACCCGTCACGGCGCGGCCGACCGGCAACGCTCCCAGTTGCTGGAGCGGCTGTTGGCGCGGGCCGACGAGTCCACCGCGGTCACCGATTGGCGTGCCGACGCCTTTCGCCTCATTGCACCGAAGATGATGTCCATGCCAGGTGTCGGCGCCGCCGGTCTCTGCGCCGAAATCGGTGCCGTGGATGCCGCGTCGGTATTTCTCGCGACCCCGGTTCACTACGTCGCCGAGATGAGCAGCGTGCGATTGCCCGCCGACGGAATCCTCTCCCTCACCCGGACGGAAGCCGACGCCCTGGCCGCCGATTTCAATCGCGTTTGGAACGACGCCGGATTCCGCCTGCTCGCCGGCCAAAGCGCTCGCCTCTATGGCCTCGTTGATCAAACCCTCGAAGCAACGACCCAGGATCCTGAGGAATTGCTCGATCAACGAATCGAGAACCAGCTACCCGCCGGTGCGGCGGGTGCCCGCCTGCGCCGGCTCATGAGTGAAATCGAGATGTGGCTGTTCGAGCATGCCGTGAATCGGTCACGGACTGCGAATGCGGCGGCTGCGGTCAACGGACTGTGGCTGTGGGGAGGCGGTCCCGCGCTCGCGTCGTTGCCGCCGGTGGATGGCTGGACGGCGGGCGATGATCCGTTTTTCAGTGCGTTCGCCGCGCCGCGCGAATCGACAGGCGCGGCCTCGGGCGTCATGGTGACCGCTGCGGAACCGGGTTCGGCTGCGTGGCGTGACGTGGAGTCGAGTTGGCTCGAGCGCTCTCTGGCAGACTTGACCTCCGGCCGGATCGCACGGCTTGAACTGTCGGCGGGGCGCCGCCGTTTCAGCGTGGGCGCACGCTGGAGCTGGCGCCGCTGGCGCCGTCATCGACCTTGGTGGGAGCATTTCGTTTGAACCCCGTCGAGATTCGGCGGCGCCCTCCGGCGGCCGCATGCGACTTCACCGCGGATATTCATCCCATACTGCGGCGCGTGTATTCAGCGCGCGGGGTGCTGAGCCACGCAGACTTGGACTTGTCCCTGGATCGTCTTCTGCCCGTCGGTTCGCTCGAGGGAGTCGATGCGGCGGCCCGGCTTCTGGCTGCGCACCGCTCGTCGGGACGAGTCCTGGTGATCGGTGATTTTGACGCAGATGGCGCCACCAGCACGGCGCTGGTGGTGCGCAGCTTGCGCGCCATGCATTTTGCGCATGTCGACTTCCTGGTACCCAATCGATTCCGATTCGGCTATGGGCTCACCCCGGAAATCGTGGCGCTCGCGGCGACACGCCGGCCCTCTCTGATAGTGACGGTCGACAATGGCGTGTCGAGCGTGGCTGGGGTCGAGGCGGCGCGGAATCTAGGCATACCCGTGCTGGTGACGGATCACCATCTGCCCGGCGCCGTGCTGCCGCGCGCGGAGGTCATCGTCAATCCGAACCTCGCGAATTCCCGATTTGCGAGTCCCGCCTTGGCCGGCGTGGGTGTCGCGTTTTACGTCGTCGCGGCTCTGGCAAGGTCTCTGGTCCAAGATGATTTTCGCGCCGCGGAGCTGCTCGACTTGGCGGCTCTCGGGACCGTCGCCGACGTGGTGCCGCTGGACCGCAATAACCGGATATTGGTGGCTCAGGGGCTGCGCCGCATTCGCGCCGGCCGCTGCGTCCCCGGCATTCGGGCGTTGCTCGAGTCGGCGGGCCGGCGCCTCGAACTGATCACCGCGGCCGACTTGGGATTTGCCGTGGCGCCGCGTTTGAACGCGGCGGGGCGGCTCACGGACATGACCGTGGGCATCGCCTGCCTGCTTGCAGACGACCCGTCCGAAGCGGCACGCCTGGCCGCGACGCTCGCCAAGCTCAACGAGGAGCGGCGTGAGATAGAACAACGCATGCAGCTCGAGGCGATCGACGTCGCCGCCGGTGTGCGCTTCGGCCAGGATGGCGGCGAAACATTCGGGCTGTGCCTGTTCGACGAGAGCTGGCACCAAGGTGTGGTGGGTTTGGTCGCCGGCAGGATCAAAGACCGGCTGCATCGTCCGGTGATTGCCTTCGCGCGCGCCGAGGATGGTTCTCTGCGCGGATCGGGGCGCTCCATCTCCGGCGTGAATATCCGCGACGCTCTGGACAGCATCGCGACGCGTCACCCGGGCCTCATCGACAAATTCGGCGGCCACGCCATGGCGGCCGGGATGAGCTTGTCCGCGGGAAACCTCGCGGCGTTCAGAACGGCTTTCGCGGCGGAGATTGCTGCGCGTGCCGACCGCGAATCGCTCACCGGCGTGATTCACTCGGACGGCGCGCTCAACGTAGCCGAGCTTTCCCTCGACACCGCGCGCGTTTTGCGCGGCGCCGGCCCCTGGGGCCAGGGTTTTCCGGAGCCCGTCTTCGACGGGGATTTCCGGATCGTCGACGCGCGGATCGTCGGTGGCAAGCATCTTAAAATGCAGCTCAGAGTGAGCGATCGTGCGGACAGCGAACCGATCGAGGCGATCGCCTTCGGCTACCTTGGCGCCGCCGCGGAGGATCCGGAGTTGCGCAGCGGAGCGAAGATACAGCTCGCCTATCGGCTCGAAGTCAATGAGTACCGCGGTGTCGAGCGCGTGCAGCTGAACTGCCAGCATTTCAGACTCACTTGACAGGCGTTCCGTTCTTGCGGGCGTATCCCGCGTCGCCCTTTAGAAAACGCAAGTCGATATCCGGATACTCCCCCTCGTCATCGGCGACCTTGCGGGATCCAATTTCAAGAACGACGACATCTCGTGGCGAGCGATTCTGCAAGTGATGCCCATCTCTTAGCCCCGCCTTGAACCCGGCACAATCGCCGGCCCGGAGAATTTCCTCACCCGAGTCGGTCACAAGCACTGCTTCGCCCTCGAGGACATAGACGAACTCATCCTCGGCCGAATGCCAATGCCGTTGACTAGACCAAGCGCCGGCGGGCAGCCGCAACAAGTTCACGCCAAAATCCGTCAGCCCCGCCGCATCTCCCAAACGCTGCCGAGCCCGCGCCGCACACGGCTCATCAAATGGCGCCGGATACCCCGAGCCGGTGAACACTTGCAACGCATTCAGGTCAATTCGCTTTCCCATGTTTACTCCCGCAACTGGAACGGGCGATTATCGCGGAGCGTCGTCACGAAGTGAACTGCTCTTCCATCCCCAATCCCCGGGGATAACTCTGTGCACAACCTGCGACTTGTCATCGAAACGTCAGCGTGATTCAGCCGCTTGCACTCGCATGCTGATTTTTTGACCACCCGCCGGCACCAAGTGCAAACTGAAGCGCATGAAACCGGCTCGGGATCCCGACACTCTGCAGCGATTCGTCGACGCGCAAC
>DASWEO010000344.1:0-1789 GCA_036394715.1 Steroidobacteraceae bacterium | reverse complement strand
GAAAGTCGCGGATATCGAAACGCGCGCCCAGCGCCTGCCGCGCATGAGTGAGCAGCGCCTGGAATTTGAGCTCACCCATCTTGCACGCCAAGGCGTCCCCGGGCAGCGCCACGAAGCGGTCGGTCATCAGACCGGCATCGGATGCATCTACGCCCAGCTGCGCGCGAACATAGTCGGCCGCTTGGGCGCGCGTCCAATCCTGCGCATGCAAGCCCGTGTCCACGACCAGTGCGACCGCGCATTTCAGTTGGCCTACGAGTGCGCCCCTCTTCGCTTCTTCGTCGCGGTACAGACCGAGTTCGTCGCCGAGCGAGGCTGCATACAGAGCCCAGCCCTCCACGAAGGCGGGCTCGCTGCCGAACCGCCGGAACTTGGGCAAGTCGACCCGCTCCTGCTGAAGTGCGGATTGATAATGGCGTCCCGGTATCGCTTCCTGGAGAAAAGCCGCGATCGCAACGTCAGCGGGCCGAACCGCATTGGATTCGACATGCACGTAGAGGACCGCGGGCGAGGACGCGCCGTCCGGCGGGGCCGCTTGGTAGGCGAGGGGTGCCGCAGCCTCGCTCGCGAGGCTGGACGCTCGAATCTCGAAGTCCGCGCGCGGGGCGGCGGAAAATAACGCCGGCACGGCCGCAAGAGTCTGCACCTTGAGCTCCTGGTATGCGTTCAGCAGCTCCGCCTTGGGCGGGAGAGGAGCGCCTACCGGCAGGGAGAGCATGCGCGCTCGAATCCGTTCGACTTCCGCGGTGCCGATGCCGTGGATCTCGTTCGGCGACAGTTGCGCGCCGGTCGCGCGTTTGACTCGGAATGCGTACCAGGACGGACCCAGCGGCAGCGCCGACAATGCGACGCTGATCCTCGTCCGGGGCAGATATTCACGTTGAATGAACGCATGCAATTCACGATAGGCAGGCAGCAGCTTGTCCTTGACCGCGCTGCCAAGGCTCGAGGTCAAGCGCGTCCGCTCGGGTTCCTTGATGGATTCGGGCATGGTCCGCAGCGGTACATAGAACACGTTGCCCGAAGTATCCTCGCCGAAACCCTGCAGCAAGGGCAGCATGCGTTCCATCAGTGCGCGCGGCGAGGTGTACCCGCGCCGCATTCCCTCACGCATGTTCGCGATCGCCTGCCTGGTCCACCGTACATTGTCGTCGATTCGCAGCAGCCAGTGCTCGTAGTCTCTTGCTGCCCTCAAGGGGTGCTGCTGAGTGTCCAGGGCCGCGCGTGCGAATTGCAGCGGCATTCCATCGAATGGATCGACCGGCAATAACTCGGCCGGATAAGTAAAGCCTTCGATGTCCAACTCGCGCCGTCTCTTGAAAATGTCGTATGTCAATCCCGCATCCGCGTCCAGGCCGGCGCGCGGAACGGCAAGAACTTCGGCGAGGAAGCGGCGTTCCAGGCTCAAAGAATCCGCCAGGAATTGCGGCGACAGCGGATTGCCCGGGGGCATGGGCTCGTCCCAATACCGATCGACGATTCGCTGCAAATTGTCGCGGGCTGCCGCCGAATTCGCCGCTTGGGAGGGGGGCGGCGCAGGCGCCGCGCCGCAGGCGGCGAGCCCCAAAAACGCGAGTCCGAGAAAGACCGTATGAGAAAATCGGGTCATCGATCGATTATAAGGGCCATCGATCGATAATAAGCCGGTGGCTAGGAGCCTGTCTGACTAATGATCGCCGTCACGAGGGCGCCCCACATCGAGCAGATTTCTGCGATCGTTTCGCGAGCATAGTGGGTACTATGTGAGTGAAACGATCGCAGAAATATGCCGATGTGGGGCGGCCGCAGT
>DASWEO010000343.1:0-11529 GCA_036394715.1 Steroidobacteraceae bacterium | reverse complement strand
CATGGCATCGGAATAGTTGTCGGTCACGTTCTTCCAATTCACATGACGCGTGCGCAATGTGACGCGGCCCATCGGCTGTAGTTCTTCGAGGCGATATGCCGCCAATTCGGTCTCATACGGGGCGAGCATGTGGGCGACGCTTGGCAACCCGGGCTTCAAACGCACGAACACGAATCCCTTGTAGATCTCGGTCTCGACTGGTTTGAGGCCGTATTGATCCAGAGCGAAGTCGGCAAATTCCTTGCGGTGAGGAACGGCGGTGAGACGGCCGCCCAGGTCATAGGTCCAGGCGTGATAGGGGCACACGATTCTTCCGGAACAATGACCCGAACCGCCGTCCATGAGCCGCGCCGCGCGATGACGGCACACGTTGAAAAACGCTTTCACGCCACGGTCCTGGCCGCGCACGGCAACCAGGGGTTCACCCAGGAAATCCAGCGTGTGGTAGTCGCCGGGATTGGGTATGTCGTTGAGGTGACATATCACTTGCCAGGAAGTCGCAAATACGCGCTCCTTCTCGGCTTCCAGGAAGTCCGCGTCCCGATAGATCCACCCCGGGAGACTGAATCCTTCCAGGTGGGCGGGAATTTGCGGGGAGTCGGCGTGCACCGAGCGCTTGGCGTCCATGTTCGATGGCCTATTCGAGATCTTATTGAACGGTAGTATAACAAGAGCGGGCATTGCCCACTAGTCAGCCGTCTGGCTGACTAGAACGCCCGAAGGGGCGGCCCCGCAGGGGCGAGGCGCGTAGCGCCGAGTACTAGCCGGGCCGTCCGGCCCGAAGTGCGACGCACGCGTCGCATGAGCGGATCCACGCAGCACATCGCACGGAACGAGGCTGTAGGCGGGGTCCTACGCCTTGCGGCGTTTCGGGGTGGCATCGGCCTTCTTCCCGCGGGGGGCCGCCAAGAGCCGCGGAAAGCCGCCGCTGCACAGAGCATTGACCCAATCCTCGCATAGCGCGACCGCCTCGCGAGGCTTGAAAACCGTCCGGCCCAAGCTCAATTCCACCCAAAGCCCGTCGAGCAGCGCCGACAGCGCGATTGCGGCGGGGCGCAGTCTGAAGGGCGGCGCGGCGCCGGAGTCGACGAGCTGGCCCAGCAGCGCCTCCAACACGGATCGGTACTTGCCGTAGGTGCTGAAGTGCACGGCGCGTATTTCGGCCGAGTGCGCCACCATGCTCCAAAAAACCAGCCACACATTGAATATTTGCGGATCCAGGATCTCCGGCGCGAACGAAGCGCGGAAAAAATTGCTCAATCGGTCGCGCGGTGAAACCGCGTGATTTTCCGCCTGACTGCGGATCGACTCCAGCAAGGACAGAGCCAGGGTTTCATACGTTTCAGCGACGAGACCCGACTTGCTTGGAAAATGATGGTTGATCAGGCCGATGGACACACCGGCCGCGGCGCTGATCCGGCGCACCGACACGCCTTCATGTCCAAACTGCTTGAGGCAGCGCAGGGTCGCGTCCACGAGTAGCTCACGGCGCACCGCGGGAGTCGCGCGGTGGAATTTCGGTACATGCCGCTTGGTTGCCATTCGCTTCCTTTTTTGTGGATTATACCCAAGCGCCTACGAATGATGCGCCGCGGTACGTCGGATTGGAGAGCCGGGAAAACCCCTACGGCGGCGGCTCGCCGACAAACGGTCCGATTCGCTCGGACACATAGCGCCTGATGTCCAAGTTCCAGTCTTCCATGGGCGCGTAGTATCCCTGCATGTGGACGCGTGACCGAATCCCATTCTGCACACCTTCGCATACCGCCCAATCTTGCCGGTTCACCAAATCCCAGAAATCTACGGCATCCGACGGGTCGAAACCGGGTTTCGACATCTCATGGGTTTCGAACAAGAAATGGCAGGTGATATCGGTGCGTTCCGCGCCCCGCGGCTGCAGGATGTACGCCGCCACGTGATCGCAGGCCACGCTCAAGAACAAATTGGGGTAGACGAGTTCGCCCTTGTGCCGCACCTGCTCGTCTGCATCGAGACCGGGGAAGGCGCGCCGCACGGTCGTCCCGCTGTGCGTGAAGGTATAAGCCCCCTCACGGTGAGGAATTCCACGGCTCCAGTCCAGATTGGCGCCGCCGGCATCGCGGAACGAAGGCACTACCGCGCAGAGCTCCGGGTGAACTCCGCCGCAGTGGTAGCACTCGTTATAATTCTCGCAAAGGATCTTCCAATTCGCGGCGATTTCGTAACGAAGGGTGGCGCCGATGCGCAAATCGCGCAGCGGATAGCGCTGCAACCGATCCGGAATGCCGTCCAGCTGGGCGGCCAGGGGTTTGGCCTCCGCCGGCGTCAGATTCAAAAAAACGAATCCGCCCCAAGTGTCGACGCCGACAGGATACAGATGGAAGTCCTCTTTCTTGAAGCCGGCAGCGGCGCTCAAATGAGGGGCGCCGATGAGCGCGCCGTTGAAGTCATAGGACCACTGGTGGTAGGGGCACACGATCACGCGTCCCGCGGAAATGCCTCCGGGAAGCGCGACACGCAGTGCCTCCTGTTCCGCCGGGGTTCGGCAGAGACGCGAGCCTCGATGCCTGCAAACGTTGTAAAACGCCCGCAATTGCCCTTCGCGATTGCGCACCAACAAGATGCTCTCGCCGAGCACCTCGAGCACGCGATGATCGCCCGGGTTGGGCAATTCCTCCTCGCGGCACGCCCCGATCCATTCGCGGCAGAATATGCGTTCCTTTTCGGCACGGAATACCTCCGTGCTGCGATACCAGCTCGAAGGCAGGGTGGGTTCCAGATGCGCGGCGTTCATACGGGATAATCGCGAGTATAGGGTACGGCCGCGGGCGCCGCATCGAACTCGCGTGCGTAGCGATGGCCGCTGTGAACCGCATGCACGATCGCTCCCGGTGCGAATGCATCGCCGATGCGCGTGACCGAATCGATGCCGGCGTCCCTGAGACCTGATCCCTTGGCGATGAGCGCGCGATACAGGTCGTCCCGCGGCGACCGGACGCCCACGATGACCAGCGATCGGCAGGCGAGGCGCTTCTCGGCGCCGCTGTAGACGTCCGCCAGCGTCGCAGCCTCTCCATCGAAGGCCGTCACCCGCTGCAGTGTGTGAATCGGCACGCGGGCCCTGCCAAGAGCACGATGCACCAGCGGAAGCTCGTTGGTCATGAAAGTCCAGGCTGACGCGTTACCGGCGGTAGTCACATAGGTCACATCGCCCACCGATGCCGCCAATTGCAGGGCGACTGCGCCCGCCAGGTAGTAGTTGTCGAAATCGAATACGACGACGGGCCCCTGCGGCACGACGCCGGCGGCAAGGTCATCGGGCGTATAGACCGCCGGTCCCTCGAGAACACCCGCTGGAAACTCCAAGGTGGAAAACAACATCTTGGTCCAGCGCGCGCCGGTCGCAACGACCACGTGGCGGTGCTCGAGTCCCAGAATATCATCCACTCCCAGCGCACTACCGGGATACATGTTGACGTTCGGCTTCTCGCGCAGCTGCCCCAGGCGCCAATCGACCACGCGGCCCCACGTCTTGAGACCCGGCAGCCCGGTTTCAAAGCGCAGGCGGCCGCCGAATTCGTTCGCCGAATCGGCGATCGTGACGGAATAGCCGCGCCGGGCGAGCGTCGTGGCGCACTCGAGCCCGGCCGGACCGCCGCCGACGATCAAGATGGATGAATCGCTCGCCGGCGGTGCGAATCGCTCCGGATGCCAATCGCGGCGCCATTCCTCGCCGGCGGTCGGATTCTGGGTGCAGCGCACCGGCACCCCGTCATGCCAGCTCGAGATGCAGATGTTGCAGCCGATGCATTCGCGGATCTCGTGCTCCCGGCCCTCGTTGATCTTCTTCGGCAGAAACGGGTCCGCGATGGAGGGCCTGGCGCCGCCGATCAAATCCAGGATGCCGCGACGCACCTGCGAAACCATCACATCCGGAGAGGTGAAGCGGCCGACGCCCACCACGGGCCGTTTGGTCAATTGCTTGACGAAATTGACGATGGGCTCGTGGCTGCCTTCGGGCGAAAACCGCGAGGGCGCGCAGTCGGTCGGGCTGGAATCCATCTTGACGTCCCAGAGATCGGGGACGTCGGCGAGCAGCGCCACTGCCTCGTGCGCCTCGGACACGGCATTCCTGCCCGGTCTGCCGCGCAGCTCCTCCACGCTGATGCGGAGTGCAACGGCACATTTGTCGCCGACGGCGTCGCGGGTGACGTCCAGCAGTTCGCGCACCAGGCGCACTCGATTTTCGATCGAACCGCCATAGGCGTCGGTGCGGTGGTTGTATTCCGGCAGCAGAAACTCGTAAGGCAAATAGCCCATGCCGGCGTAGACGTAAACGATATCGAACCCCGCCTGCATCGCGCGCCGCGCGCCGGCCGCCTGCCAGCGAAGAAGCTCCTGGATGTCGGCGTTATCCATGGCCCGCGGACGCAGATTCCCCATGAAACCCAAGTGAGTCGACAGCCATGGCATGCCCGACGGCGACAGCGGCGCTATTCGGCTGGTGCGGTTCAGCGTGCACGCACCGCCATGCCAGAGCTCGATTCCGGCCAATGCGCCGTGCCGGTGGACGGCGTCGGTCATCAATGCATGGGAACGGATGTCCTTGTCGTCCCACAGAATGGCAAACGGCAGCGGGGAATCATCCGAGCTGGGATGCATCGACACCGCGCCGGTGCACACCACCCCCCAGCCGCCTTCCGCCTTGGTTTCGCGGAAGCCGGCGCGCACCTGCGGCAGCGAATTGGTCATGCCGCTGGCGTGCGGCACCTGATAGAAGCGGTTCGGCGCGGTAACGGGCCCGATGCGCACCGGCTCGAACAGAACATCGAAGCGCGGATTGCGCGCCATGGCGGATCCCTTGATTTCCGAGGTTGCCGAATTGTGCGCAGCGTAATTGATCGATCGTACAGTAGCAACTCATGCCGATGAGCCGCCACGCGGCTCGGGGTCGCGCACGCGGCACGGACAGAGGAAAAGGCTGCGACCCAGGCTGCGCGGGAAGCCCGAGACTCAGGCTGCGCGGAGAGCCCGAGACTCAGGCTGCGCGGAAAGCCCGAAAGGCGAGACCGAGCGCGCTCGCCACCGCTTCGTGCGTCAACTCGCCGGCATGAACATTGAGGCCGCGAGCCAACCCTGGGTCATTGGCGATGGCTTGCCGCCAGCCGTGATCGGCCAATGCCCTCACATACGGCAGCGTGGCATTGGTCAGCGCAAACGTGGACGTGCGCGGCACGGCGCCGGGCATGTTGGTGACGCAATAGTGGATCACGCCGTCGAGAACATAGGTTGGTTCGGCGTGCGTAGTGGGCCGGCTGGTTTCGAAACAACCTCCTTGATCGATGGCGATATCGACCAACACCGCGCCGGGCTTCATGGTTTTGACCATCGCGCGAGTCACGAGCTTCGGTGCCGCGGCGCCGGCTATGAGCACGGCGCCGATGACGAGGTCGGCGTCGCGCACGAGTTCTTCGATCGCATGAGCGGTCGAGTACACGGTTTTCAGCTGACTGCCGAAGAGGGACGATAGCTCCCGCAGTCTCTTGACCGAGCGGTCGACCACGGTCACGTCGGCGCGCAAGCCCACCGCCATTTCCGCCGCGTGAGTGCCGGAAACGCCGCCGCCCAGCACGACGACCTTGGCGGGCGCCACGCCGGGCACGCCGCCCAACAGCACTCCGAAGCCGCCATTGGCCTTCTGCAGGCTGTTGGCGCCCACCTGCACCGACATGCGACCCGCCACTTCGCTCATCGGCGTGAGCAGGGGCAGCGAGCCATCGGGCGCCGTGACGGTCTCGTAGGCAATGGCAGTCGCTCCCGAGGCAAGCAGCGCATGCGCTTGTTCGGGGTCCGCGGCCAAATGAAGATACGTGAACAGGGTCTGCCCGCTGCGCAGCTGCCGGCATTCCGCGAGTTGCGGTTCCTTGACCTTCACCACGAGATCGCAAGCCGCGAAGATGTCCGCGGCGCGTTGTGCGATGACGGCGCCCGCCGATTGGTAGTGCGAATCCTCGAAGCCGATACCGGCTCCGGCGCCGCTCTGGACCAGCACCTGATGTCCGGAATCGACGAGCTCGCGGACTCCCGCAGGCACCAAACCGACTCGATACTCGTGAATCTTGATCTCTTTGGGGACGCCGATTTTCATTAGATCGCTCCGCTGGCGGGCCGTTGGGGGGACTTGCGCTAGGTTACGTAAGCCTGAAATCGGAAAATTGCAAAAACTAGTCCAGGGACGCGAGGTAATGGCAGAATATGGGGGAGATTGGTCGTTTTTAGCAAGAAAATGCCGTTTCCACCGAGGGCTGCTGCATGAAATTGGACCGCTACGATCGCGCCATCGTCCGCGCCTTGCAGCTCGACGGCCGCATCACCAACAGCCAATTGGCCGAAACCGTCAACCTGTCCGAATCGGCGTCCTTGAGGCGCGTGCGTGCCCTCGAGGAATCGGGATTCATCGAGGGGTACACCGCTCTCATCAATCAGCAAAAGGCCGGCTGTCCCGTGAACGTGTTCGTCAACATCACGTTGGAACGGCAGGAACAGGCGCATCTTCGCGCATTTGAGGAAGCGGCGCGCAAAGTTCCCGAGGTCATGGAGTGTTATCTCATGTCCGGCGAGTACGACTACCTGCTGCGGGTCGTGCTGGCCGACACCGCCGACTTCGAGCGGCTGCACAGCCAGCATCTCACGCGATTGCCCAATGTGGCGCGGGTGCATTCCAGCTTCGCATTGCGTACGGTGCAAAAATCGCGCGAGTTGCCCGTTCGCGAGTCTCCCGACCGTTAGACCAACGCGCGCGGTTCCCGCACGGGCAATCGCGTCGCGCCAGACTAGGAGCCTGTCTGACTAATGATGCGCCTGCTGCGGCCGCCCCACAGCGGCATATTTTTGCGATCCTTTCGCTTACATAGTGCCCACTATGTGCGCGAAACGATCGTAAAAATCTGCTCGCTGTGGGTCGCCCTCGCGACGGCGATCATTAGTCAGACAGGCTCCTAGGTCTTGGGCTTCAGCACCAGCGAGAAGCTTATTTTCACGGCGTCGGCCACCCACTCGGTGCTCTTCCAGTCGCCTTGCCCGGCCCCGAAATCCAGGCGCTTGAGCTTGGCGCTCCCTTCGAGTTTCGCGCCCGCGGCCGCCTGCGTGAACTGAAATTCGATCGGCACGTCTTTGGTCACGCCGCGCAGGGTCAGCGCGCCGATGGCCGTATAACCCGCGGCGGTCTTGGTGAAGCTGCGGGTGACGTAGTGCGCCGTAGGATAGTGCGCCACATCGAAAATGTCGGACCCGCGTATGGTCGTGTCGCGATCCTTGTCCATCGAATCGACGGACTTCAAATCGATCTGCACATCGAAGCGCGAACTCGCGAGAGCATCCGGCGCGAATTCGATGTCCGCGCTGAATTTATGGAACGTGCCCTTGAATTCAGCGCCGGCCTGCACTCCGACGAATTCCAGGCGGCTTTGCTGTGGATCGGCGGAGTAGCCGGTCACGGGGCCCGCGGCGCTCGCTGCGGCCGAGAGGGACAGGGCGGCGAGGCAGGGTACGAGGCGTCTCATCATGATCATTTCTCCGATTTGGCCTTCTCTGATTTGATGAAGGGCAGCATGCGCAACAGCACGTCGTCCTTGTTCCAGAAGTGATGTTTGAGCGCCGCGAGAATATGCAATACCGCGATCGACAAAAGGATGAGGCTCATGGTGTCATGCGTGGCGCGCAAAAAATCGAACGCTGTCTCGTTCTTGCCGATGAGATTGGGCCAGGTGAACAATCCGAACCAGCTGACGGAATATTTCTTGGCGGACGACATCATCCATCCGGTGAGCGGCATCGCAAACAGCAGCACGTAGAACGCGACATGCGTCGCCCGCGCGAGCTTCCGCTCCAGGGAGGTCATATGGTCGGGCAGCGCGGGAGGCCGATTCGCCAGCCGCCACAGCAGACGCAATATCGCCAGCATCAGCACGGTCATGCCAAAACTCTTGTGGCGTGCGAGCAGCGCCAGCTTGTGCGCGCCGATTGGAAGGCCATCCTGCATATACCCAAGGGTGAATTGAGTCACGATCAACGCGGCGATGAGCCAATGAAACGCTTTCGCGACCGCGGTGTAGCGCGTTGGTGAACTTTGGTTTGGCATGACATAGGCTCCGCGTGCAGACTGCACTCGACTTAGTTTAACAAGACGGCGGGGCGCTGCTCGTGTTCAAAAACTTGAGTATCGGTGTTCTTGCGCTGTTCCTGGCCGCGTGCGGCGTATTCAAGGTCCGTCCCGCCGCGCCGCCGCCGAAACCCGAAGAACCCATTTCGAGGCCGGGTTTGCCGCCCGGCAGGGTCTATCGCATCGATGAAAAGCAATCCGAACTGCGAATCCTCGTATACCGAGCCGGTCCTCTTGCGTACTTCGGACACAATCACGTCATCGTCAATCACGCAGTCCGCGGCGCGGTCAATCTGGCGGACGTGCCCGGCGACTCCGTATTTTGGCTGACCGTGCCGGTTGCCGGCTTCGTGGTTGACGACGCCCAAGCGCGCCGCGAAGAGGGAGCCGATTTCGCGGCGGACGTTCCGGATTCCGCCAAATCGGGAACTTTGCACAACATGCTGAGCGCGGCGCTGCTCAACGCCGATGAGTTTCCGGCGATCGCCGTCCGCAGCGCCGCCGGTCCGGGAGCTCGAGGCGGCTCGGGCGCCGGCGCGTTGACCGCAACCGTCGCCATCAGCGTCGCAGGGCATGAATCGACGGTCAATGTGCCGCTGACGCTGCACGTCGATACTGGCCGCTTGTCGGCGGCAGGCTCGCTGGAAATACGCCAATCTGCCCTCGGACTCACTCCGTTCAGCCTGATGCTGGGCGCATTGCAAGTCCAGGACGAGATGACGATCAAGTTCGAATTCGTCGCGGTGCCGGACTAGTCGGCCGTCCGGCCGACTAGAACGCCCGCAGGGGCGGCCCGTAGGGCGAGGCGCGCAGCGCCGAGTAATAGGATTCATCGCGCGCCTGCGCTGTCGAGCCCCGAGGACAGGAGAATCGGCGTCCCCTCGGGTGCGATCAATACTGCAGCGGGCATTTGCCGCAGGGGCGGCGGTATTTCCCCGGCCGGCGAGATGCCGATTTCGGCAAGGCGTGCCAAGGTTCCTCCGACATCATCGACCTCGAACCGCAGGGTCGAGCGCCGCAGATGCGCGGGGTCATACAGCCCGAGATCGATATAATCGCTGGTGCAGGATATGTGCGGCAACCGGTCGCCCGATTCGTCCATCCCGACGAAGCCGAATTGCTCCCAGTAGGTCTTTAACGCCTCGAGGTCCGGAGCCGGCAGCCCGATTTCCAGAAAATAGCCGCATCGCGATGTGTCGGTCACGATGCGCTTGCTCGGCGAGAAAGTGCGCGCCTCGACGAGTCTCACCAGCTGACCGGTGGGATCGAACCAGCCGACTTCGTTGAACACATCATTGCCGAGATGGCGGAACTCGAATTCCACGCCCAGCTCTTCCAGGGATCCCAGATGTTTGAGCAATCCGGGTTTGACGAAGGTCACCGAGGGTGCCGGGATCGCCGCTTGATGCAGTCCGAGGCAAATCCTGCCGTCCGTCACGACCGCATAGGGATGCGACCATGCTTCTCCGACCTCCGCCTGGGAGAATTCGAGCCGGGTGTAGAAATCCAGGGAGGCCTGAATATCCGGGGTCGCCAGCGAGAACTCCAGGAACCGTCCCAGCACCGGTTTCTAACTCACTCCGCCGACGCACACGTACTTCATCTCGGTGTAGTCGAGAATTCCGTACTTCGACCCTTCGCGCCCGATTCCCGATTCCTTGACGCCGCCGAAGGGCGCCACTTCGGTGGAAATAATTCCGGTGTTCAACCCGACGATGCCGTATTCGATCGCCTCGGAGACCCGCCAGCTTCGCGCCAGGTCGCGCGTGTATAAATACGCGGCCAGGCCGAACTCGGTGTCGTTGGCCATGGCGATGGCCTCGGCCTCCGTTTGAAATTTGAACAGGGGCGCCACGGGGCCGAAGGTTTCCTCGCGGGCGACCAGCATCTTCGGCGTCACCTGGGTCAGGATGGTCGGTTCGAAGAACGTTCCTCCCAGGGCATGCCGCTTGCCGCCCAAACTCACCTTTGCGCCCTTCGCCACGGCATCCGCGATGTGTTCCTCGATTTTGGCCACTGCCTTGGCATCGATCAGAGGCCCTTGGTCGGTGACGCCGGCCAACCCGTCGCCCACGCGCAATTTTCCGACGGCCTCGCTGAGTTTCCCGGCGAATTCGTCGTACACGCCGGCCTGCACCAACAGCCGGTTGGCGCACACACAGGTCTGACCCGTGTTCCGATACTTGCTGGCGATGGCTCCCTGAACCGCCGCATCCAAATCGGCATCGTCGAAGACGATGAACGGCGCGTTGCCGCCGAGTTCCAGCGATATCTTCTTCACCGTGCCGGCGCACTGCGCCATCAGCTTCTTGCCGATTTCGGTGGACCCGGTGAAAGTCAGCTTACGCACGGTCGGGTTCGACGTCATCTCGCCGCCGATTGCGGCGGCGGAACCGGTGATCACGTTGAATACGCCCTTCGGGATTCCGGCTCTATCGCCGAGCTCGGCGAGCGCCAGTGCGGAATACGGGGTCTGGGTCGCCGGCTTGCACACCAGCGTGCACCCGGCAGCCAGCGCGGGACCGGCCTTGCGCGTAATCATCGCGGCCGGAAAGTTCCAGGGTGTGATGGCTGCGACCACGCCCACGGGTTGCCGCAGGACGAGGATTCGCTTGTCGGCTTGATGTCCGGGGATGACATCGCCGTACATGCGCTTGGCTTCCTCCGCAAACCATTCGATGAAGGAAGCGGCGTAAGCGATTTCCCCTTTGGACTCGGCCAGCGGCTTGCCCTGCTCGGCAGTCATGAGCATGGCGAGGTCGTCTTGATGCACGAGCATGAGGTCGAACCAGCGCCGCAGCACGGCGGCACGATCCTTGGCGGTGCGCGCCGCCCATGCCGGCAATGCCGCGGCGGCCGCGGCAATGGCGCGCCGCGTTTCGGCGGCGCCCATGTTCGGTATGAGTCCGAGCTTTTCGGCCGTGGCAGGATTGTGCACGTCCAAGGTGCCGCCGTTGTCGGCGGGCGCCCAGCCGCCGTCGATGAAGCACAGCTGGCGCAGCAGCAGAGGATCTTTGAGTTTCATAACTACTTGGCCCACGTGTCGGTGAAAGAGGATAGCGCGTTCATTGATATCGTCAACGCTCGAGAATGGCCGTAACGCCCATGCCGCCGGCGGTGCAGATCGAGATCAGTCCGCGCTTGGCCCGGGATTCATCGAGAATTTTCGCGAGGGTGGCGACGATGCGAGTGCCGGTCGCGGCGAACGGGTGGCCGATCGCAAGGCTGCCTCCCTTCACGTTGAGTTTGGACCGATCGATGGTGCCGAGGGTTCCCGGCAGTCCCAGCTTGTCGCGGCAGAATACGGGATCGGCCCAGGCTTTGAGTGTGCACAATACCTGCCCCGCGAAAGCCTCGTGGATCTCGTAGAAATCGAAATCCTGGAGCGC
>DASWEO010000342.1:0-1637 GCA_036394715.1 Steroidobacteraceae bacterium | reverse complement strand
CACTCCGACAGACGTCAGGCTGGCCGGGGTGTACCCGCCGATCACCAGTTCAAAGGCGTAGAAGGCGCCGGCGAGTGGCGCTCCGAACGCGCCCGCGATCGCGGCCGCGGCGCCGCAGCCGACCATGATGCGCTGATCGGCCCGTCGCAGATGAAAGGCGCGGCCCAAGGAAGCGGAGATCCCGCTGGCAAGCTGGGTGTAGCCGGCCTCAAGTCCCACCGAAGCACCGACACCGCTGGACCAGACCGTCTGCAACGCCACGATCACACTGCCGCGGAACGACATCCGCCCGCCATGCAGGGCATTGGCCGCGATCGGATCGATCTCACGTCCCGGCCGCCACCGCTGCAGCAACAGGAAGGCCAATCCCAGCAGCAGCCCGCCGAGGCTCGGAACCAATAGCGCACGCAGCGGGTCGATGCTGATCTGGCTTGAAAGACGTTCCCGGATATCGATGTTGAACAGGAGCGCATGAAGCGCGGCAACCGCAACGCTCATCGCAAGCACAACCCACCCGCCGATGGTTCCGACCAGCGCCGCAAGGACCACCAGACTCGTTTCATGCGCGCGAACGAAGGCCCGCAGCCGCCGCGGCGCCTCGAGATAGCGTGACGTGGTGAGCATTTTGCTGTGTCCGAATGCGGCCAAAACGTGCCATCCGCCTCGTTTAACGGTCTTTGCGCTGATCGTGCAATCCGGACGTGACCCCGCGGCGGCGGATAAAGGCAGCTAATGCTCTTCACAATCCCGTCACGCTGCCTGTAGTATGTCAACGCAAGCTGCTTCGCAGCTAATATGGGGGCCAGGAGCGTTACTTGAACGCACATGTCTCGCAAGGCGGTTGGCCGGTTCTGGTGCTGAATGCGGACTTCCGGCCGCTGAGTTACTATCCGCTGTCTCTCTGGTCGTGGCAGGACGCGATCAAGGCGGTGTTTCTCGATCGCGTCAACATCGTCGAGCACTATGACCGCGCGGTGCGCAGCCCCTCGTTCGAGATCCAGCTGCCGAGCGTGGTGTCCCTGAAATCCTTCGTCAAGCCCACCACGCATCCCGCCTTCACCCGGTTCAACGTGTTCCTGCGCGACCGCTTCGTCTGCCAGTATTGCTCCTCCAACGACGATCTCACCTTCGATCACATCGTCCCGCGCAGCAAAGGTGGCCAAACCACCTGGGAAAATGTGGTCGCCGCGTGTTCGCCGTGCAATCTGCGCAAGGGAAACCTGACGCCGCACCAGGCTCGGATGTTTCCGCGGCAACCCCCGTTCGCGCCGACGGTGCATCAGCTGCATCGCAACGGCCGGCTGTTCCCGCCGAACTATCTGCACGACAGCTGGCTGGATTATTTATACTGGGATACCGAACTCGATCCGTAAGGACTGGGCGCGCACCTGTCGTCGTAAGGCTCGCTCCGGTGCAGTTTCCGATTCACTTTTCAAAGAGCCGAGAGGGTGTGCATCCGCATTCTCGCGGCGGGATACGCCCGAGGTTTTGCGAATGTTTGCCCCTCAGACATCAGAGGGCGCAGGGAATGCCGGGCGCGCGATGCACCCGCAGCCTCGCGTACAAATGAAAAAAGTACACGAGCATAGTCACCACGGTCACACCGGAACGACCCGGCATTCCCCGCGCAATGGTTT
>DASWEO010000341.1:0-10581 GCA_036394715.1 Steroidobacteraceae bacterium | reverse complement strand
CCACACGGTCGACAATGCATTGCACGACGACTTCATCAATTGGGATCGCGTGGACGTATCGGGGATCGATTTCCAGCACGACCCCGATCGGCTCGACATCCAGGAAGTGACGGCGCGCAAATTGTATGCGAGGGTCATCATCGAGCCGGACAGCAGCTTGAATGTGAAGCGAGTGTTGTCGGGTCCTGGCGCCACGCTGGTCGCGCCGTCCGCGCCGCACGCCTCGCCCGTGGTGGCGACGGCGCCGGCTCCGCCTGCGCCGCGCAGCGAGGCTGGGTCGAGCAAGACTGCGTCGAGCAAGACTGCGTCGAGCAAGGCTGTCTCCGGCAAGGATGCGGCCGGCCCGGCCCCGCCGGTCGCGCCGATGCCGATGGCCATCAAGAAGGTTGTCTTTCATGCCGGGCAAGCCAACTTTTCGGACCTCTCCGTCCAGCCGAATTTCTCCTCCGGCGTTCAAAAGATCGAGGGGACCGTGCTCGGCTTGTCCTCGAAGGCAAATTCGCGCGCGAAAGTGGATGTGCACGGCGCCGTGGATCAGTATTCGCCGGTCGACATTACCGGCGATGTCAACTTGTTGAGTGCAGCTCTGTACACAGATCTGGGCTTGAACTTCCGCAACATTGAACTCAGCATCTTCAATCCCTATTCGGGAAAGTTCGCGGGCTACAACATCACCAAGGGCAAGCTCACGACCGAAATGCACTACAAAGTGCAAGACCGCAAGCTCGATGCCAATCATCACATCACCATAGAGCAGCTGGAGTTCGGACAAAAGACCGAGAGCAAGGACGCGGTATCTCTGCCGGTCAAATTGGGGGTCGCACTGCTCAAAGACCGCAATGGCGTCATCAATTTGGATCTCCCCGTGAGCGGCACCCTCGATGACCCGGAATTTCGACTGGCACCCATCATTTGGAAGGTCTTCGTCCATATCCTCGAGAAGGCGGTTACGGCGCCCTTCGCGCTGCTCGGCGCCCTGTTCGGCGGAGGCCCGGATTTGCAGTTCATCGATTTTCAGCCGGGATCGGCCGGCTTGGATGCCGCCGCCGCCGACAAGGCTCGCGCAATGGTCAAGGCGTTGAACGAACGACCGCAGCTCAAGATCGAGGTGCCCATTGCCTGGGTGGGTGACCTCGATCGCCCGGCGTTGGTCGAGGCGCGGCTTTTGACGCAGGTTCGGGAAGCGCAGTCGGCTAAAACCGGCCGCAAGAAATCGCCGGCTGACGCGCCGGAGTTCGAGCAGCTGGATCCGTCGGCCAAGGTCGAGTTATTGACGCAAGTCTATGCAAAAGATGTGGGCGGCGAGCCGAAATTCCCGCAAGAGGTCACGAACCTCAAGACGAAGCCGGAACTCATGGCGGCCAAGGCGGATTTTCTCGAGCAAGCGTTGCGCGAGCACATCGCAGTCACCGACGGCGACCTTACCGCTTTAGGGCAGCAACGAGCCATGGCCGTGCAGCACGCCCTGTTGACAGATACGCAGGTGGATCCGGAGCGAGTGTTTCTGGTCGTCAATGACAAGGCGAAAAATCAAGACGGCAAGGTTCGCCTGGAATTGTCGTTGAGATGATCGAGCGCCACGCCTCATTTCAATGCATAGCCTGGCCCGCGACGCTCGCATTCGGTGCAAAGCCTGCGAGAGGCTCCGCGCCCACAGCGCTAACTCGTTGATCTCGTTCAATTCTTCGCGCGTGGCACAACCGGTGCTTGTTTCCGAACCCGATCCGGGCACACCGGCGGCAAAACAACACCCAGCGATTGGGCGAGGGACGTCACGCGATGAAGCTCATTACGGCGATCATCAAGCCATTCAAGCTTGACGATGTTCGGCAGGCTGTCAGCGAAGTGGGGGTGCAAGGCGTCACCGTGACCGAGGTTCGCGGCTTCGGCAGACAGCGGGGCCACACGGAGATCTATCGCGGCGCCGAGTACGTCGTGGAGTTCGTGCCGAAGACAAAAATAGAAATCGCGGTTGACGATGGGCTCGTCGATCTCGTGATCGAGGCGATTGCCAAATCGGCTCAGACCGGAAAGGTCGGAGACGGAAAAATCTTCGTCTTCGATCTTGCGCAAGTCGTGCGCATCCGAACGGGCGAGCGAGACGGCAGCGCCATTTGACTTCAAGGGGGGATTTGCATGATGAGTAAACTGTCCGGATTGGTTTTTCTCTGTGTGTTGGCATTGCCGATCCCGGCCGCATGGTCGGACGAGGCGCCGAGCGCGTCCCCCGCCGCAACGACGGAGGCGCCCGCCGCGAGCACGCCGGCAGCCGCAACGGCCGCTGCACCAACTGAGCCCACGTTGATGGCTGCGGACAAGATCAGTGCCGGCGACACCGCGTGGATGCTGACCTCCACGGCCTTGGTGCTGATGATGTCGATACCGGGTCTGGCGTTGTTCTACGGCGGCATGGTGCGCAAGAAGAACGTGCTGGCGACCTTGATGCAAACCTTTGCGATCACTTGTCTGGTCACCCTCCTTTGGTGGTTGATCGGCTATTCGTGGGCCTTCACGCCCGGCAGTCCGTTTCTGGGCGGCGCGAGCCGCGCCTTTTTCAACGGCATGACCTTCATCCACGATCCGACCAACCGGTTGTCGGTGTCGCATCTGGCGTTGACCATACCCGAGACCGTCTACGCCATGTTCCAGCTGACGTTTGCGGCCATTACGCCGGCGCTGATCGCGGGCGCGTTCGCCGACCGCATGAAATTCTCCGCGATGCTGGTGTTCATGGCCGCGTGGTCGCTCCTGGTGTATTCACCGATCGCCCACATGGTGTGGGAGCCGACCGGTTGGCTCAACAAGGCGGGCGTGCTCGACTATGCGGGCGGCACGGTGGTGCACATCAATGCAGGCGTCGCCGGCCTCGCCAGCTGCTTGGTGCTCGGCAAGCGCCTGGGCTACGGCAGAGAGGCGATGGCGCCTCACAATCTGACGCTGACCTTGATCGGTGCCTCGCTGCTATGGGTGGGCTGGTTCGGCTTCAACGCGGGTTCGGCGGGAGCCGCCGACGGCCGCGCGGGCATGGCGATGCTGGCGACACAATTGGCCACTGCGGCGGCTGCGCTCGCCTGGGCTTCCGCTGAATGGATCAGCCGGGGCAAGCCCAGCGTGCTGGGCATTGCGTCGGGCGCGGTCGCTGGGTTGGTCGCCATTACGCCGGCGTCCGGCTTTGTGGGTCCGACCCCGGCCGTGATCATCGGGATCGTTGCGGGGGTTGTATGCTTCATTGCAGCAACCTCCCTCAAGCACGCCCTGGGCTACGACGACTCGCTGGACGCGTTCGGCGTGCACGGAATCGGCGGCATTGTCGGCGCGCTGCTCACCGGCGTATTCGCCAGCAAGGAGATCAGCGGTTTGGACGGCTCCGTGCTCATTCAGTTGAAAGGCGTTGCCGTGACCGTCATTTATGGATTCGCGGCGAGTTTCATCATTCTGAAGGTCATCGATATGACCGTTGGGCTCCGCGTCACCGAGGAGCAGGAGCGCGAAGGCCTGGATATTTCCCTGCATGGGGAAAGTATCGAGTAACCCGAGATGGGTTTAAACTAGGGCTATGTTGCGCGAACCTGGTTTGTCTGAATCATCCCCGCGGCTCTCGAGAGCTCGATCACGTCTCTGCAGCGACACGCGTCGTCAAGGAGCATAACGCCACAACAAATCCTAAAGACCGCCAACGCGGAACGGATCCGATCTTCATCGGTCTATTCGACTGGCGCGTCTCGCCTGATCGCAACGGAGGATCCGATGTTTATCAACAACGATTTTTCGGAGCAGCAGAGAATTCAAACCGTCGGCGTGTTGCCGACACGCCGGCCTGCAGAATATCAGCAAGAGCTGAAGGCATACGATCCCGCGATGCACGGCATGACCGACTTCACCAGCAAGTTCGCGATCACCGTCGCTCCGGATAGGCAAATCGATGCGGCACTGGCTGATATGGTGAGGCTGAGCGTGCGCGCCATGCTGGTGGTGCGAGCTGAGAGCGTCATCGGTCTCATCACTTCCTACGACATCGAGGGTCCGCGTGCGGCTCGATTCGCTGAGCGGCCGCAAGCGACTCGGCGTGAAGACATCACGGTGGGCGACATAATGACCGAGTGGGAGGATCTGCCCACCTTGGATTGGCGTACGGTTCAAACGGCGAGGATTTCGGACCTGCTCGAGATATTTGCGGGTGTCGGGGTCATGCATTTGCTGGTGGTCGAGAGCGATGAACGCGGAGCCGAAGTGGTGCGCGGCCTCATATCCCGTTCGCGAATCGAGCGGCAGCTTCACGACGCCGAATTTTTGCCGGGAATCGCCGGGGATACGATTCGCCGAACGAATCATAATGGAGGGGGACCGTGAAGGCGCCAACGGCTTCCTCAGCGGTCGCCTGACCGTCCGTTTTTTGCGACAGCCTCGGCGCTGCAGCTTTACTGCACCAGAAAATCGTGATCGAAGTCTCACTTCGCGTTCGATTATGCCAGGTAGTCTCGCACTGCCTGGTTCACGGCCACCTACGGAGATACTTGAATGAGCAATCCTTACGACAGTGCGACCGAACGCGCATCGATCCTGGGTCCTACATTGTATTTCAAGGGCGATCTGACGGCCGAAGAGGACCTGTTGATTCAAGGCCGCGTCGAAGGATCGATCACGCACACACAGCGTTTGACGGTCGGCGCGCAAGGCACGGTCAAGGCGAATATCCGCGCGCAGCTCATCATCATCGAAGGAACCGTCGACGGCGACCTGCAGGCCGATAAATCCGTATTCGTGAAAGAGACTGCGAAGGTTTGCGGCAATATCTATGCGCCCACCGTCAGCATAATGGAGGGCGCCAATTTCAGCGGCAGCATCGACATGGGCGGCAAGAAGACCGGCCAGCTGACCGGCCAGCTGCCCGGCAAGCAGGATGCCGCGGCCACCCGGACCGTGAAAGTTTCCGGCGGTGTTGGCTGACAATGTCCTGGTTTAAGAAACCCCTCGATGGAGATGCTCCCATGATGAACAGCAATTCAAGCGGCCGCGCGCCTGCGCCAGAACCCTCCGTGACACGGCCCGAACCGCGCGAGCCTCGAGCCGAAGCCCGAGTCGAACCCCGTTCGCCGCAGCCCCGGGCACCCGAACCGCGTGCGCCTGAAGCACGAGCGCCGGAGGCGGCGCCGCGTGCGTCCGTACTGGGCCCAACCTTACGATTTCGGGGCGAGTTGTCGGCCCAAGAAGATCTGATCATCCAGGGCAGCGTGGAAGGCTCGATCACGCACACGCAGAGCCTGACGGTGGGAACCGATGGCTCCATGAAGGGTGATATTCGCGCGCGGGTCATCGTGATCGACGGCAAGGTCGAGGGCGATCTGTATGCCACCGAATCGGTGAGTGTGCGCGCCACTGCGAAGGTCAAAGGCAATGTTTTCGCTCCGCGCGTGGGGATCACCGAAGGCGCGTTCTTCCAGGGGCAAATCGAAATGCAGCCGTCCGGAGCGGCCGTGCAGGAGCACAGTGCGCGTCTGCGCCAGGCGGCCTTGGCGCCGCCGATGGACGGGCCTGCGGTCGATCACATGCTGGGGGCGAGCTGAGGTAGGCGCTGCATTTGAGGCCGCCTCTGGCTCAAGGCAGGAACAATTCGGGATCGACCCAGGCGCGATTGAGGCTCAAACCCCAATGCAGATGGGGTCCGGTCGCGCGCCCGGTCATGCCGACGGCGCCGATACGAGTCCCCGCCGCCAGGCGTTGGCCGGGTTTCACGTCGATGGCACTCAAGTGGCAGTACATGCTGATCAAGCCGCGCCCATGATCGACGAACACGGTATTGCCGTTGAAGAAATACTCGCCGGTGTCGACCACCGTGCCGGCGATGGGTGTCCGCACGGGGGTGCCGGTGGGCGCAGCGATGTCCATGCCGCTGTGCGGATTGCGCGATTCGCCGTTGAAGATTCTGCGCGACCCGAATGAGCTGCTGCGCGGACCGGGTACCGGCTGGGGCAAGCGCAGGGATTCCGGCGGCGGTTCGGTCCAGTGGCTCAATGCGTGGTCGATGCGGATCTTCTCTTCGTTGACCCGCGCCAGATCCGCCGCCGATAGGTTGACCTGGCGCGGGGCTACTTTCAAGGATTGGCTGGCGTATTGCTTGTTGCCCACCGAAAATTCAATGACCTGTCTGCCGTTGGTTCCGCGCACGATCACCTGCCGCATTCCCAGCGGCGCTGACAGCGGAATGCCGATGACCGCAACCCATTTCGAATCGTCCGGAAGCACCAATGCCCGATGCCCGTCGGCGTCGACGTAGGGCAGGGACGGACCCTCCGAATCCAGGTGCAGTATCTTGACGCCGCCGGGCACGGCATTCTCATGCGGCAGATCCACCTCCATGGCGAGCGTGGGATTCGAGACCGTGAGCGCCACGCTAGCGCCAAAGAGCACGAGCAGGGTTCGAAGCGCCGGCCGACCGACGCCGGCGGGGATTTTCAGGCTCACGAAGCGCCTTCGACTTTGGCGCGAATCCTGCCTTGCGCCAGCCGCGCTTCGATGATCGTGCCCGGCTTGGCGTGCTCGGCATTGCGCAGGATCTCACCGCTCTCGACGCTGACGATGGCATAACCCCGCTCCAGGGTGGCGAGCGGACTGACGGCATTCAGCGTGCGGACCAGAGGCAGCAGCCGTTCGCGTCTCGAGTTGAACGCGAGACGCCATGCGCGATACAGCCGTTGGTCCAAATTCTCCAGACGCAACCGCTGCTGCTGCAGGCGTGTCGACGGACTCACCTGCGCGGCTCGTCCCGTCAACCAGCGCAATCGCTCGCGATGCTCCTGGAGCCGGCGGCGCAGCGCGCGGACCAGCGACTGTTCAAGTTCATCCAATCGTTGTGCCTGGGCGTCCAAGCGCGCCGCCGGACTCACTTGGCCTAAGCGCCCCGCGAGCCAGGTCAGGCGTTCGCCGTGCTCCTCGAGTCGGCGGCGCATGCAGCGCTGCAGGCGGGCGCCGAGCCGCACGAAGGCATTGAGCCATTCTCCGGCGTCGGGCACCGCCAGCTCCGCAGCGGCGGAGGGTGTGGGCGCGCGCACATCCGCGGCGAAGTCGGCAATGGTGAAATCGATCTCATGACCAATGCCGGTGATCACCGGGATGGGCGAAGCCACGATCGCGCGCGCCAGGCGCTCGTCGTTGAACGCCCAAAGATCTTCCAGGGAACCGCCGCCTCTGCTAAGGATCAACACATCGCATTCGGCACGCCGGCCGGTCAACTGGAGCGCCGCGACGATTTCCGCCGCTGCCTGCGCGCCCTGGACGGGCACCGGATAGATCATCACGGCCGCCGCGGGAAAACGCCTCGCCAGCACGTGCAGAATGTCGCGGATCGCGGCGCCGGTGGGCGAGGTGATGATGCCGATGCGCCTGGGAAGGCTTGGCAAAGGGCGCTTTCGCTCCACGGCGAACAGGCCCTCCAGCTTGAGTTTCGCGCTCAGCTCCTCGAACTGCCGTTTCAAGGCGCCGAGACCCGCGTCCTCCATGTGATCGACGATGAGCTGGTACTCGCCGCGCGGCTCGTACAGCCCGATGCGAGCCCGAACCAGCACCTTTTGGCCGTCCCGGGCCGTGAAGGAACACAGCATATTTCGCTGCCGGAACATGGCGCAGCGAACCTGCGCGGTGGCGTCTTTGAGCGAGAAATACCAGTGCCCGGAGCTGGGTCTCGCAAAATTGGAGATTTCGGCCTCGAGCCACAAGGTGCCGAACCCGCGCTCGAGCAGCACTCTGACCTCGCGGTTGAGCCGCGAAACACTGTAAATATCGCGGTCCGGGCGTGCCGGTAGGGATGCGCTTTCGGCTAGTTCCATGGGCAAATGATAGCGGTTTACCGCGCACCGGGGGCAAGGTACAATGCGCCGCCTCTTAGATGAACCCGTGAACGCTACCCTATGCGTATTCTTGAAGAGGCACTCACATTCGATGACGTCCTGCTCGTGCCGGCATATTCCGAGGTTTTGCCCCGCGACGTGTCGCTGGCAAGCAAGCTGACCCGGGAGATCAACGTCAATCTGCCGGTGATTTCCGCCGCAATGGACACGGTCACCGAGGCCCGCCTGGCCATCACCATTGCCCAAGAGGGCGGCATCGGCATCATCCACAAGAACATGTCCATCGACAACCAGGCACGGCAAGTCGACCGGGTGAAGAAGTTCGAAAGCGGCGTGATCAGCGACCCGATCACCGTGAACCCCGACATGACGATCCGCCAAGTCATCGAACTGACCCGCGCGAAGAACATCTCCGGAGTGCCGGTGGTGCTCGGCACGAAAGTGGTCGGCATCGTCACGCATCGCGACCTGCGCTTTGAAACCAAGCTCGATGCTCCGGTGTCCTCGGTGATGACGCCGAAGGATCGCCTCATCACCGTGCGCGAGAACGCGCCCAAGGAACAGGTGCTCGCGCTGCTGCACAAGCACCGCATCGAAAAAGTGTTGGTGGTTGCCGGCGATCACGAGCTCAAGGGCATGATCACGGTCAAGGATTTTCAAAAGGCCACGGAATTTCCCAATGCCTGCAAGGACAGCGTCGGAAGCCTGCGCGTCGGCGCGGCGGTGGGTACGACGCCGGATACCTTGGATAGAGTCGGGGCATTGCGTGAAGCAGGGGTGGACGTCGTCGTGGTCGACACTTCGCACGGCCACTCGCGGGGCGTGTTGGAGACGGTGGCGAGAATCAAGGCGAAGTATCCCGACATCCAGGTGATCGGCGGCAATATCGTCACCGCCGAAGCGGCGCTCGATCTCGTCAAGCACGGAGCCGACGCGGTCAAGGTGGGCATCGGGCCCGGTTCGATCTGCACGACGCGCGTCATTGCGGGCGTCGGCGTGCCGCAGATCAGCGCGATCGCGCGCGTCGCCAAGGCACTGGAGGGCACCGGCGTGCCGGTGATCGGCGACGGCGGAATCCGGTACTCCGGCGACATAGCCAAGGCCCTGGCGGCGGGAGCGCACTGCGTGATGATCGGCGGCATGTTCGCGGGCACCGAGGAGTCTCCCGGCGACGTGGAACTCTACCAAGGCGGCTCCTATAAGGCGTATCGCGGCATGGGATCCCTGGGCGCGATGTCCCAGGCTCATGGCTCCAGCGACCGCTACTTCCAGGACACCACGACGGAACTTGAAAAGCTGGTGCCGGAAGGCATCGAGGGACGCGTACCCTACAAGGGCAGTCTCGTGGCCATTCTGCTCCAGCTGTCGGGCGGTCTGCGCGCGGCGATGGGCTACACCGGCAGCAGCAGCATCGAGGAAATGCGCACGCGTCCGCAATTCGTGCGCATCACCAGCGCCGGCGTTCGCGAGAGCCACGTTCACGACGTGACCATCACCAAAGAAGCGCCCAACTACCGGATCGGTTGATGCGGGATATTCACGCGGACCGAGTTCTCATACTCGATTTCGGGGCTCAGTACACACAGTTGATCGCGCGCCGCGTGCGCGAACTCGGGGTGTATTCGGAAATCTACGCCTGCGACGCCGACGCGGAGCAAATCAAGCGCTTTGCGCCGAGGGCGATCATTCTTTCCGGCGGCCCTGAATCGGTGTACGACGCCAAAGGTCCCGAAGCACCCCGGGAGGTATTTTCGTTGGGCGTTCCGGTGCTCGGTATTTGCTATGGTATGCAGACCATGGCGGCGCAGCTTGGCGGTCAAGTCGAATCATCCAGTCATCGCGAGTTCGGCGCCGCGCAGGTCCGGCCGACGGCCGACTCGCGGCTGCTCGATGGTCTCGAAGACAATCGCGACGCTCAAGGGCGGCGGGTGCTCGATGTGTGGATGAGTCACGGCGACCATGTCGTCGCGGTTCCCCCGGGATTCAAGGTTATCGGATCGAGCGACAACGCGCCGCTTGCCGCGATGGCCGACGAGTCGCGTCGATTCTATGGACTGCAATTTCACCCTGAAGTGACGCACAGCCTGCAGGGCACCGAAATTTTGCGGCGCTTCGTCCGCGAAATTGCCGGCTGTTCGGGGAGCTGGGAATCGCGCAATATCATCGAGGACAGCGTGGCGAGAATTCGCGCGCAGGTCGGTTCGGACAAAGTCCTGCTCGGACTGTCGGGCGGCGTGGACTCGTCGGTGCTGGCCGCGTTGCTACACCGCGCCATCGGCGCACAGCTCACCTGCGTGTTCGTGGATCACGGGCTTCTGCGGCTCGGCGAGGGCGATCAGGTGATGGCGACGTTCGCGGAGCACATGGGCGTGCGGGTGATTCGCGTCGATGCGGAGCAGCGGTTTTTGGCAGCTCTCGCCGGCGAGGCGGATCCGGAGAGGAAGCGCAAGATCATCGGGCGCATGTTCGTGGAAGTCTTCGACGAGGAAGCGGCGAAGCTCGAGGACGTGAAGTGGCTCGCTCAGGGCACGATTTATCCGGACGTGATCGAATCGGGCAGCAAGACCGGCAAGGCGCATGTGATCAAGTCGCACCACAATGTGGGCGGATTGCCGCAGCACATGAAGCTGAAGCTCCTGGAGCCGCTGCGCGAATTGTTCAAAGACGAGGTACGCAAACTCGGCATCGAGCTCGGGCTGCCCAAGGACATGGTGCACCGGCACCCCTTTCCCGGCCC
>DASWEO010000340.1:0-11390 GCA_036394715.1 Steroidobacteraceae bacterium | reverse complement strand
GCGGTTGGGGCTGCGGGTGCTGCTGCGGCTGCGCGAATTGCGGTTGGGGCTGCGAGCGCTGCTGCGGCTGCGCGAACTGCGCTTGAGGCTGCGGCCGTTGCTGCGAGGCATCCGTCGGTGCCCTCGTAGTCAGGGCCGGCGAGCTAGGTTCACGATAACCCGCACGCGTGTCGAGCGCGGAATGGTTGCCCTGCTCTGCCGGGCGTAAGGCACCCGGAGCGGTGGGAGGCGGAATCGTTGCACCACGCGCCCGCACGATGTTCGGAGCAGTGAACGCGGCCGGCCGCGGCGTGGCGGCAATCGGCGGACGGCCTTGATTGACCCTGGCCTGCAGCTCGGGAGTTCGGGCCGCCTCGTTGATATGCCTCGTCTGCATCACAGGCGGTGGAATATGGCTCTCACGCGCCGCCCGCTGGTCTCGATTGCTCGGTGCCGCCGCGACGCCTCCGCGGCCCCCGTTGTAGCTGACCCTGTTGACGGTGACGTTGTTGACTACGGTCTGGTTGTACGTGTTGTGGATGATCGTCGTATTGATGTTGTTGACTGAGGTGTTGTAGCTGAACCGGTCGCGTTCCCAGCGGCCGCCCTCATAGCCCTCGCCTATATAGCCGCCGCCGTAATTGATCCCGCCGTAGAAACCCACGTGCGGACCCCAATATCCGGCGTGAAACACGTACACGCCGCCGCCCCAACCCCAATACCCCGGCGTCCAAAGTACGCCCACTTGCGGCGGCATGACCCAAGTTCCGGGAACCCAAAAATACCCTTCGGTGCTGTAGCCCCAATAGCCGGGGGTCCATAAGTAACCGGGCTCCGGACATGGCGGCTGCTCATAGTACGGCAGCGGTGGCGGTGGTTCGGCAGCGCGAACTTCGATGCGCGGTTCGGCATACTCGTACGCAGGCGCAGCTTGCGGGTAGTCTTGCGACGACTGCGGGTAGTCTTGCGACGACGGTGGATATTCATTTGCCGGAGGCGTGTACTCAGACGGTGCTGGGGTGTAGCCGTCCGGAGGCGGTGCATAGACTCGCTCCTGCACTATGCAACCGTTCAACAGAGCCAACGCCGCTGCGATACTCACAGCGCCTGTGGCACGCAATGTAAGGCGGCGAGATCGGTCTTGTCGTGTGAACATAGCATCGCTCCCGTGAAGCAACGCCAGCCGTGGCGCAGCTCTATCTAACGCCAGGGCGGGCACTGTCGCCACATGTGTGAAGTGAATGTAACGCGGAAACCGATTGACCGCGCTGCGAGCGCTTCACAGTTTCCGGAACGGACCCAGCACAGCAATTATCGCAGCTTGACTCGACCTCCAACCGAGGTGACTGCACGGCAGAACGTCGATCATAGAATCGATCTATCAGTCGAATAGAAGCAATTCACTTCCACTATCAACCCGACTGTTCCATCTTGTGCCTGCGGCATGGCGTGGCCATGCGGTGCAACCACACTGAACCAGCAGGAGACAGGAACCATGAACCTTCGAGAAACAGAACTTCGGCGGGTCGAGCCGCTCGATTCGATCGCAGACTTCGAGCCGCACGCAGCCGCAAAGATTTCCTCCGCCTTGAACGCCGTCCTGGCGGACATGTTCGCGCTGTACCTCAAGACCAAGAATTTCCATTGGCATGTATCAGGGCCGCATTTCCGCGACTATCATCTGCTTCTGGACGAACAGAGCGGGCAGATACTCGCTGCAACCGACGCAATTGCCGAGCGTGTCCGAAAGATCGGAGGAACGACCTTGCGTTCGATCGGGCACATCGCCCGGCTTCAGCGCATCGCCGACAACGACGAGGAGCGCGTCGCCGCCGAGGACATGCTCATGCAACTTCTGGAAGACAACAAGCAATTGAGGGCCAGCCTGAGGAGCGTGCACACCCTTTGCGACGAGTATGGCGACATCGCCTCGGCCAGCCTGATCGAGAACTGGGTCGACGAGGCCGAGCTTCGCGCCTGGTTCCTCTTCGAGGCCACACGGTGAGCATCGGGCGGTATCAGCCGAGCCCTCGTCCGGGTTCGGCTGATAGCGCAGGATGCGGCGCGCGCCCTCTAGGAGCCTGTCTGACTAATGATGCGCCTGCTGCGGCATTGCGCTGCGCAGTCCCTGCTCCGCGCAAGCCCTGGGTGGCCTTCCATGGCCACCCGTGCGACGCGTGCGTCGCACCCCCACATCAGCATATTTCTGCGATCGTTTCACTCACATAGTACCCACTATGCGTAGCGTTTCGATCGCAGAAATCTGCTCGATGTGGGTCGCCCTCGCGACGGCGATCATTAGTCAGACAGGCTCCTAGGGTCTCGCACTTGGAGCTTCGTTGATGCGCAAGGTGAGCTCGCGTGCGATCTCCCCCAAGTCCGTGAGCGGCGCAGAGCACGTCATGCCCGTGCACACGTAGGCCACGGTGCCGGCGGCGGCTCGCTTCGCGGCGAGCGCGGGCGGGAGCTCCGCGGCATCGCGGGGAATCGCGAATATCATGCGCGTCGGTGCGTACGAGGCGCTCAAGCCGGCGGTCCAGGACTCGATCTGCGGCGCGTCGCCGCGAACGATCAGGATTTGCATCGATGCCAGAAAGTCCTCCAGTGCGTTCGCCAGGCTCATATGTGCCTGGGGGTATTGCTGGAGCATAGGCCACCCCGCGCGCAAGGTCCGTTCGGCGGCGTCCAGATAGGGTAGCTCGCCGAGCAAGTATCCGAGGCGGCACAGCACCGATGCCGCGACCCCATTGCCCGACGGCAGGGAATCGTCGCTGAAGGTCTTGCTGCGATGGATGAGCTGCTCGTGATCGGCGGCGGTGAAGAAAAATCCGCCGGTCTCATCCTCGAACTGCGACAACAGGACATCGGTCAGCTGCCGTGCGAACTGCAAGTCGCTGCTGCGCCAGCGGGTTTGCAATAGCTCGAGCAGCGCGTCGGCGAGAAAGGCGTAGTCATCGAGGTAGGCGGGCAGGTGCGCGCGCCCGTCCTTGTAGGTCGCGAGCAATCGGCCGTCGCGCCATAGCGTGTGCCGTATGAAATCGACGGCCGCGGCGGCGGCGTCGCCTAAGTCGGGCCGATGCAGCACCCGTGCCGCAATCGCGAGTCCCTTGATCATCAGCGCATTCCACGCGGTGAGAATTTTCTCATCGCGCGCCGGCCATACCCGAAGCTCCCGCACTTTCAATAATTTGGCCTGCGCAGACGCGATCAGCGCCGCGATGCCTTGCGCCGATTCGCCCAGCACCGCCGCAATGGCGTCGATCGATTCATAGGTGTGCAGATGCCATTCGCCCTCGAAATTGGCGCTTCGATCCAATCCGAAACGGCGTGAAAATGCGGCATATTCCTGCGGCGTCAGCAGCCCCTGGACCTCGGCCCGAGTCCATACATAGAATTTTCCCTCATGGCCCTCGGAATCCGCGTCGAGGCTGGAGTAAAAGCCGCCTTGGGGCGAGCGCATATCCCGGAGCACCCAATCCGCGGTCTCACCGGCGATGCGCGCGAACAGCGCTTCGCCCGTGGCCAGGGACGCGCGTGAGAATTCGCACAGCAATTGGCCATTGTCATAGAGCATCTTTTCGAAGTGCGGAATCATCCACTGGTCATCGACGGAATAGCGGGAGAATCCGCCGCCGAGCTGATCGTAAATGCCGCCCTCGGCCATGCGCGTCAAGGTGAGGCTCGCCATGTACAGCGCCTTGAGATCCGGACTGGTCGAGGCCGATGTACCGTGCCAGTGCCGCATGCAGCGTTCGATGCTGCCCGGGTGCGGAAATTTGGGGGCTTGGCTGAACCCGCCGAATTGTGCATCGAAGGACCGCTCGAGGGCGGTGCGCGCCTCGCGGAGCGGCGAGGTGTCCAGGGTGGCGTCGTCGGGCGCGGGTTCCGGCGCAAGGCCGGCGAACGCGAGCTTCAGTTGCTGGTTCTGCCGGGCGATCTCTGCGCCGTGGTTGCGATAGTACTCGGCCACGCGCCGCAGCAGATCGCTGAACGCAGGCATCCCATAGCGGGGCTCCTTGGGAAAGTAGGTGCCGCCGAAGAAGGGCGCTCGTTCGGCCGGAGTCAGGAACATGGTGAGCGGCCAGCCGCCGGAGCCATGAGTGATCAGCTGCTGCGCCACCTGATAGATCTTGTCCAGGTCGGGACGCTCCTCGCGATCCACCTTGATGTTGACGAACAACTGATTCATCAAGGCGGCGGTGGCGGGATCTTCGAAGGATTCGTGCGCCATGACATGGCACCAGTGGCAGGCAGAATAGCCGATCGACAAGAGAATGGGCTTGTTCTCGAGCTTGGCCGCGAGCAGCGCCTGCTCTCCCCAGGGATACCAATCCACGGGATTGTCGGCGTGCTGCAACAGGTACGGGCTGGTTTCTGCGGCAAGGCGATTGCGCTGCATATTACAGCTCCGCGTCAGTTAGAATGCACGACAATATATCCGAAGTACTTCCCATGTCTGACCTCAAGTTGGCGGCAGAGTTGCCCGTCCTCCGCCTGAAGCGCAACGAAGATCGCCGTCTGCACGCCGGACATCTATGGATCTTCAGCAACGAAGTCGATACGCAGCAAACTCCGCTACCCAAGTTCAAGGCGGGCGAGCTGGTGCGTGTGCTGGCGCACAACGATCGGGCATTGGGGCTGGGGTACGTCAATCCGCAGTCGCTGATCAGCGCGCGCATGCTGGAGACGTGGCAGCTTCCCGACGTGGCCTGGCTGGTGAGGCGAATTCGCCGGGCGCTTGCCTTGCGCGAGCGATTGTATCCGCAGCCCTACTATCGTTTGGTTTACGGCGAGTCCGACGGCCTGCCGGGATTGGTGGTCGACCGCTACGGTTCTTCCTGCGTGGCGCAGATCGGGACCGCCGGGATGGAAATGCTGAAATCGCAGATTCAGCAAGCCTTGGAGCAAGTTCTGCATTGCGAGGCGCTGCTGTTCAAGAATGACGGTTCCACTCGCGAGATGGAGGGCCTGCAGAGCTACGTCGAGGCTGCCAAGGGCAGGTTCGACGAATTGGGGCGGGTTCAGGAGGACGGTCTCGAGTTTCAGGTGCCTTTCGCAGAGGGACAGAAAACCGGTTGGTTCTTCGATCAGGCGGCTAACCGCCGGAACTTCGTAAAATACATACGTAAGGGCGCGCGAATGTTGGACGTGTTCAGTTACGTCGGGGCCTGGGGCGTGCGTGCGGCGCACAGCGGTGCGGGCGAGGTGCTGTGCGTCGACAGCTCCGCGGCCGCGCTGGAATTGGCCGCGAGCAATGCGCAACGCAATCGCGTCGATGAACGCAACGGCAGCAAGCTCACCACCCTCAGGGGCGACGCCTTCGATGTGTTGGAGGATTTGGCAAAGCAGCGCGCTCGATTCGACGCCGTCGTCATCGACCCGCCGGCGTTCGCCAAGCGCAAGAAAGATCTACCCAAGGCGCTCGCGGCGTACAAGCGCTTGAACCAGCTGGCGATGCGGGTGATCGCCGATGACGGCATGCTGGTGTCCTGCTCCTGCTCCTATCATGTCAGTCCCGAGGACTTGCAGGATGCCATTGCCAAGGCGGCGAGGGCCGCAGACAAGCATCTTCAGATCCTGGAAGTTGGCGGGCAGGCGCCGGACCACCCGGTGCATCCGGCCATTCCCGAGACCCGATATTTGAAGGCCTATTTCTGTCGGGTGAACGAGAGTTTAAAGTAGGGCGCATGCTCACGTATCCGCATATCAACCCCATTGCCATCTCGATCGGTCCGGTATTCGGTCTCGGACCCTTGCGCGTTCACTGGTACGGCCTCATGTACCTCATCGGTTTTGTCGCCGCGTGGTGGCTGGCGCGATACCGCGCGAAGCAACCGGGGTCGACCTGGACCGCCCTCGATATCGATGATCTCATTTTTTACTGCGCCATCGGCGTCATCGTCGGCGGCCGGGTCGGTTGGTGCATTTTTTACGGCCACGACGTGATCGCCGAGAATTGGCTCAACGTCTTTCATATCTGGGACGGCGGCATGTCCTTTCACGGCGGGATGACCGGCGTGCTGGTCGCAGGCGGCGTCTTCGCACGGGTCAAGGGTAAGCGATTTGCCGACGTCTGCGATTTCGTGGCGCCCCTGCCGGGGCTCGGCCTTCTGTTCGGCCGGCTCGGCAACTTCATCAATGGCGAACTCTGGGGCAAGCCGACGGATCTGCCTTGGGGCTTCGGGGTGCCCAACGCGGACGGCATGCTGATCGCGCGTCATCCCTCGCAACTCTATGAGGCAAGCCTCGAAGGACTGGTGCTGTTCTCAGTACTCTGGTGGTACACCAGCAAGCCGCGGCCCCGATTGGCGCCCACCGGCCTGTTCCTGTTCGTCTATGGATGCGCCCGGTTCACGGTCGAGTGGGTGCGCCTGCCCGATGCGAATATCGGCTACCTGGTCGGGGATTGGCTGACCATGGGCATGCTGTTGACCACGCCGATGATAGTCATCGGCGCCGGGCTGATGATTTATGCCTATCGGCGCAAGACGGCGACCGGCAATTTAAGTGCAGTGAAGGCTTAATGCGGCAATATCTCGATTTCCTGCGTCATATCAGGCAGCACGGCGCGCGCAAGGACGATCGCACGGGCACCGGCACGTTGAGCGTGTTCGGCTATCAAATGCGCTTCGATCTCGCTGCCGGGTTTCCACTGGTGACCACCAAGAAGCTGCATCTGCGCTCGATCATTTACGAACTTCTGTGGTTTCTCACCGGCGACACCAACGTCAAGTATTTACGCGACCACGGCGTCAGCATCTGGGACGAATGGGCGGACGAGGACGGGAACTTGGGACCGGTGTACGGCAAGCAGTGGCGCAGTTGGCCGACCGCCGACGGCCGCACCATCGATCAATTGGCGCGTGTGGTCGAACAGCTCAAAGCCAACCCCGATTCGCGGCGCATCCTGGTGAGCGCGTGGAATGTCGGAGAATTGGATCGGATGGCGCTGCTGCCCTGTCACGCCCTGTTCCAGTTCTACGTCGCCGACAAGCGCCTGTCCTGTCAACTGTACCAGCGCAGCGCCGATGCGTTGCTCGGCGTGCCCTTCAATATCGCCTCCTACGCCTTGCTGACGCACATGCTGGCGCAGCAGTGCGAGCTCGAGGTCGGCGAGTTCATCTGGACGGGCGGCGATTGCCATCTGTACCTGAATCACTTGGAACAGGCTGATCTGCAGCTTACCCGCGAGCCCTATCCACAGCCCAAGCTCTTGATTCGGCGCAAGCCGCCGAGCCTGTTCGACTACTGCTTCGAGGATTTTGAAATCCTCGACTACCACTCTCACGCCGCCATCAAAGCACCCATTTCCGTATGAAAAAAATTCCGAAGCGCCGCCGCACCCCCTTGTTCGAAGTGCGACACTCCCGCATCCATGGCTATGGCGTCTTCGCTGCGCGCCGCATCCGCAAGGGCACGACGATCATTGAGTACCTCGGCGAACGCGTGAGCCACGCGCAAGCGGATTCGCGGTATGAGGACAAGGATCCGAACGACAACCATACGTTTCTGTTCACGGTGGATGCAAAGACCGTGATCGATGCCGGCGTGAACGGCAATGAGGCTCGGTATATCAATCACGGCTGCGATCCGAATTGCCAAAGCACCACCGTGAACAAGCGCATCTTCATCGAAGCGATTCGGACCATACAGCCCGGCGAAGAGCTGTCCTACGATTATCAGATCCAGCGCGACAACGATGACGCGCCTAATGTCGAAAAAATCTACGCGTGTCGCTGCGGAGCCAAGAGCTGCCGCGGCAGCATGCTGGAGGCGCCCAAGAAGCCGCGCAAGCCCGCGCGGCGCTCGCCGAGCCGCGCGGCCGGCAACAAGGGCGCGGCCCGGAAGAGGGCGGCGCGGCGCGCCGGCCTGGCCGAGCGATCGCGGCGGCGCGGCCGTTGATGCCGCGCGGGCACCTGCGGGAGGCCCGTGGACATTGATGCCGAGCCAAAGGTCGACGGCATTTCGGTTCGGGATCAATTCCTGGCCGCCTCGCAGGTTCGCGCACTGGCGGATTGCGCGCGCCTGCGCCGGGCCCGTGGTGATTTCGGCGCGGCCCGAATCGGCAGCGGCCGAAGCTTGCAGCGCCGCGAGGATATTCGCGGCGATTCCATTTGCTGGATCACCCCGCCGGTGTGGCCGGCGGAGCAGGCATTGTTGGAGCAGCTCGAGCGATTGCGCTTGGAGCTGAATCGCGAAGCCGGGCTCGGGCTGTTCGAGCTGGAGCTGCACTACGCTTGGTATCCGCCCGGCGCCGGCTACGCGCGCCACGTCGATCAGCCGCAGGGACGAGCGCAGCGCCAGGTGTCGCTGGTGCTGTATTTGAACGAAGACTGGACGCCCGCGGCAGGGGGCGAATTACGGATTTTCGGGGGCACCGATGGCCATCGGGATATTGAACCGCTGGCCGGCCGCTTGGTGTGTTTTCTCACGCCGGGCCGCGAGCATGAGGTGCTGCCGACGCAGCGGGATCGTTTGAGCATCAGCGGCTGGTTCCGCACTCGCGACTAAGTCGGCCGTCCGGCCGACTTGAACGCCCGAAGGGGCGGCCCCGAATCGCGCACGTTATGTTCACTGTTCGTGTGCGCGTCGCATAGCGTGACGCAGTTAATACCGCACCCATGCGTCCCAGCATAACGTCGTGCCCTTCGAGACGCGGTCGGTGTATATGCTGCCAGGTTATCGTTCACTCCTCCTCGGCGCTTGTGCGCTGCTGATCGTTTCCGGATGCGGGTCCAGTTCCACCGGCAGCAGCAGCGGCTCCATCAACGTCCCGGGCGGAGGAGGCACGGGCGGTACAGGCGGGGGTCCGACCGGCAACCCCATTGGCGGGGGCAGCGGGCCCACCGGAAGCACCGATTCGGTGGTTGGTACGCCCTCGGTCGCCGGTACGGTATCGGTCATCGTCGGCGTGAAGCGGACGATCAGCATTACCTTCACCTCGAGCGATGGCCGAGCCATATCCGGTTTCGGAATCTCGGGCAGTCTAGGAACGCTTCCGGCCGGCTGGAGCGGTCCTACCACCTTTGCCTGCGCGTCCGTCAGCACGGGCAGCGGTTGTGTTCTCAATCTGACCTTCGCTCCGGTCGCGGTGGGCAGCGGCACTCTGACGCTTGATTACGTTTTCGTCGATAACGCGACCGTGCCCAACACGAGCGGGTCGCTCACCATCGCCTATGTCGCCACCCCGCAAAATAACATCGTCGCTGCGGCGTCTCCGACCGGTCAGATCAACGCCGTCGTCGGCGGGGGCAGCCAGTCGGTCATCGTGAATTTCACCACCGACGACGGTGGTCCCGCGACGGCGCTTACGCTGACCACCAATTTGACCGCTTTGCCGGCGGGCTGGAGCAGCACCGCTACCTCCTTCACGTGCAGCAGCCTCAGCAGCGGCAATGGCTGCCAGTTGCCCTTGACGTATGCGCCTACCGCGGCGGGCAACGGAACGCTTACCCTGAGCTACGCGTACCAGAATGATGCCGGTGTGGCCAAGACCGGCTCGCTGAACATTGCGTACCGCGCGATGCCGCCGCATCTTTACGTTGCGCAACTCACGCAACTCACACCACCCGCGGGTGCTTTGTACGATTGTTTGTTGAACACCGACGGAACCTTGTCGACCTGCGCACAGACGGGCACCGGGATTAGCGCCCCTACGGGTATCGTGTTCAACGGCAGCAGTTCTGCCTATGTGACGGACTACGGCAGCAGTGCCGTCTACCTCTGCAACGTGGGGATCGACGGTAGTCTGTCAAGTTGTGCGAGCGAGGGCGGCAATTTTCAAAATCCGTTGCAATTGGCCATCAATGGCAACACGCTGTACGCGACAAATGCGAATCCCACGGGTGGTGTCACCACGTGTTCCATCGGCGTCAACGGGACATTGTCCCTTTGCACCCAAAGTTCAGGACTCGGGACCGCGGGGATCGCGGCAAACGCGAGCTTCGCCTACGTCAGCGTCGATCCCACGACCGTCGACGTGTGTGCAATCGGCGCCTCGGGCGGCCTGGCCAACTGCGCCAGCGCGGGCGGCATATTCTCGGGTGCGTACGGCATAACTCTGTCGGGCGGCTACGCCTACATCGCGAACCAAGGCAATGGCACCGTCAGCGTATGCTCGATCAATCCTGTCGGCACTTTTGCCGCTTGCGCAGCATCCAACATAGGCGGCGCACCGACCGATGTCGTCATCAAGGGGAGCCAGGCTTACGTGAATGATGGCACCGGCAACATTGACTTATGCTCTGTGGATGCGGTCGGCGCCATGACGAATTGCGTGCCTTCCAACGGCGGCACGAGTTTCAGTTTTGGGGTTCAGCAGATCGCCATCCACTGACCGCGGTAACGCGCCCTGCGCGGACCCTTCGGCCCTTTATAAGAGGCTGCGTGGACGCCGGGCCGAGCCGAAGCTGGCCGTGATGACGTTTGTCACAGTCGGAGAAATCAATTCGCAATGGTCCTTGCGCTACTATCGTGCGATCCGTGCCGCCGGACGCCCGCGAACATGGCAGTCAGCGAGTTTATGTCGGGACATGGCCCCTAATACGGCATTTCCACGCCTGGCACGAATATTGCTTAGGCTGCTTAGTGTAGTATAGCGAAAGTATGCCGTGAGGGGCCGCAACGGTATTCACGCCCCTGTTCAAGTATTTGGTTGACCTTATGCGCTTGCCTTCGCTCAAGTTTTTGAAGACCTTTCAAGTCGCCGCCAGGCTGCAGAGCTTCAAGGCCGCCGCCGAGGAATTGTTCGTCACTCCGTCCGCCGTCAGCCACCAGATCAAGGCGCTCGAGGAACAGCTCGGCGTCGCCCTGTTCGAACGCGGAGTGCGCACGCTCACCTTGACCGACGCCGGCGCCCACTATCTCGAGCACATCAACGATATTTTCGCAAAGCTCGAATCGGTCACCGAGCAACTCCAAGTCCGCTACGGGCGCACCATCATCCGGCTGAATGTGCCGCCGTTTTTCGCCAACGAATTGCTGCTGCCGCGCCTGGCTTCCTTTTCGCAGGCCCGCGAAGAAACGGATATTCGCATCGAGACCACGTTTGCAACGACCAAGACACATCCGCCGGAGGCGGACCTGTCGATCGTGGTGGGGGCCGGTCCCTGGGAGGGATTGACCGTGCACGAGCTGTTTGCGCAGAGCTTCATCGCCGCTTGTTCGCCCGCCTTTCTACTGGAAAATCCCATCGATTCTTATGCGGATCTCAACGGCAAAACTCTGCTGGTGCACGAAGAGCGGCGCGATGCGTGGGAACGCTGGGCGGCGGGTTTGGGAATCGAACCGATCAAACCCAACCGGCTGGTCCGCCTCGACAACATGTCGGCAGTGGTGCTGGCCGCCGAGCAGGGCGTCGGCGTGGCTCTGGTCGCATCGCGCCTGAGCGCCGATCGCTTCGTTGCGGGCGG
>DASWEO010000339.1:0-4780 GCA_036394715.1 Steroidobacteraceae bacterium | reverse complement strand
CGAGCGCGGATGAGAGGATCCGCTCGCGCGGAGCTGCATCGCTGTTCGTCGACGAGCGGGTGGACGCGATTTTGGCGGTGTCGGCACTTGACATGTTAGTTACCGGTCAGTATCTCATGGGGTGTTACCGGTCGGTAACATCATATAGGTGCCGCATCTTGAGATGTCCACCCCTTTGAGAAGAGAGGTTCCGATGTTGCGTCCCTGCCGAGAGCCGAGCTTGAACGATGCCATGGCGGACCCCTTGATTCACGCCCTCATGCTGGCTGATGGCGTCGATCCGGACGAACTGAGAGCATTGATGCGCGGGGCCGCCCGCAGCATCGAGCTCGGCTCTTACGGACCGCAATCGATCAGCATGCGAGCTGCCCCCGCCGCCGATCAGCACTGAGACGCTGGGCGCTCCGAACGCGCTCGCCGCTCAGCATCGTTTTCCGAGGCCCAGAAGCCCTATGGTGAACTTCTTCATCGAGCGGCCGATTTTTGCCGCATCCGTCGCAATCATCATGGTGCTGGCGGGCCTCATTTGCTATCCGCTCCTGCCCGTTGCCCAGTTTCCCGAGGTGACGCCGCCGCTGGTGGTCGTGTCCGCAACGTATCCGGGCGCGAGCGCACAGGTCGTCGCCGATACGGTGACCACGCCGCTTGAGCAGCAGATCAACGGCGTGCCCGGGATGATCTACATGTCGTCGACGAGCGCCAATGACGGCAGCTCGAACATTACCGTCAGCTTCGATGTCGGCTATCCCATCGACATCGCTGCCGTCGATGTTCAGAACCGCGTCTCGGCGGCGACAGCCCAGCTGCCGGCGATCGTCAATCAGGGCGGCGTCACGGTACAGAAGAAGAACCCGAACCTGACACTGGCGGTCAATCTCTACTCACCCGACGGCTCGGTCGACCTCGTCACACTCAGCAATTACGCCTATCTCCAGCTGGTCGATCCGTTGAAGCGCATTACCGGCGTCGGCGATGTGCAGATCTTCGGCGAGCGGCGCTACTCGATGCGGGTCTGGCTCGATCCGGACAAGCTCGCGAAGCTCGGCGTCACCGCCGTCGACGTGCAGAACGCGATCGCCGAGCAGAACATCCAGGTGGCTGCGGGGAAGATCGGCGGCTCCCCGGCGCCGGCCGGTACCATGTTCACGGCGCAGGTCAATGCCATGGGCCGGCTCAGCGATCCCCAACAATTCGACGACATCGTGATCCGCGCCGGCACCGGGAGCGAGGCCACCTTGCGGCTCCGCGACGTTGGGCGCACCGAGCTCGGCGCGCTCCAATACACCTCAAGCGCCAAGATCAACGACAAGCCCACGGTGTTCGTTGCCGTGCTGCCGCTGCCGGGCAGCAACGCGCTCGCCATGGATCAAGCAGTGCGCGTCAAGATGGCCGAGCTCGCCAAGAGTTTCCCGAAAGGGATCAGCTACGGCATCGCCTACGACACGACCATGTTCGTGTCGGCGTCGATGCACGACGTGCTGGTCACGCTGGTCGAGGCCCTGTTGCTCGTCATCGGCGTCGTCTTCCTGTTTCTCCAGAGCTGGCGCACCACGGTCATCCCCGCGATCGCCATTCCCGTTTCCCTCATCGCGACGCTTGCCGTGATGATGGCGCTCGGTTTCTCGCTCAACACCGTGAGCATGCTGGGACTGGTCTTGGCGATCGGCCTCGTGGTCGATGACGCCATCGTGGTGGTGGAGAATGTGGAGCGCCAGCTCGAGAACGGTCTGGCGCCGCTCGCCGCCGCTAAGGCCGCCATGCGCGAGGTGACCGGCCCGATCATCGCCACCACCGCCGTCCTCGCTGCCGTGTTCGTGCCGGTCGCCTTCCTCCCCGGCGTCACCGGCCGCCTCTACAACCAGTTCGCGCTCACCATCGCGATCTCGGTCGCGATCTCAGCCTTCAACTCGCTAACCCTCAGCCCGGCGCTCTGCGCGGTGATGCTGCGTCATCGCGAACCCTCGCGGTTCATCCTGTTCCGCGCGTTCAATGCGGGCTTCTCGCGCATGATGCATGCATATGCCAACGCGATCCGGCACCTCATCGGGGTCCGCTGGCTGGTGCTGGCGGTTTTCGCCGTTGGTCTGGCGCTCACCTATGGCCTCTACACCCGCGTTCCCACCGGCTTCTTGCCGGTGGAGGACCAGGGCTACTTCTTCGCGGTGGCGCAGCTGCCCGACGGCGCATCGCTAGAGCGGACCGAGACCGTCGCCGAGAAGATCCGCAGCATTCTTGCCGCCGAAGATGGGGTTCGGGACGTGGTTTCCGTCTCGGGCTTGAACTTCCTCACCAGCGCCAACCAGTCGAACGCCCTGGCGACCTTTGCCGTACTCAAGCCCTGGAGCGAACGCGGCGGCCTCACGGCCTCGCAAATCGTCGCCCAGGTCCGGCCCAAGCTGCTGGCGATACCCGCGGCGGTTGCACTCAGCTTCGATCCGCCGGCGATCCCGGGCATCGCCGCCACCGGCGGCTTCGAGTTCCAAGTCGAGGATCTCGATGGCCGCGGCGCGCAAGCGCTCAATGACGCCACTCAGGCACTCCTGATCGAGGCGCGCAAGCAGCCCGAACTCAATGCCCAACAGCTCTTCTCGACCTTTACCACCTCGACGCCGCAATACAACTACGATCTCGATCGCACCAAGGCGAAGCTGCTCGGCCTCAATCTGCAGGACGTGTTCAACACGCTGCAGATCTATCTCGGCTCGCTCTACGTGAATGACTTCAACCTGTTCGGCCACACCTTCCACGTCACCATCCAGGCCGACCAAGCCGCCAGGGCGGATGCGACCGACATTTCGCGGCTCTATGTGCGCAATTCGAACGGCGGCATGGTGCCGCTCTCGACGCTGGGCCAGCTGCGTCCGACCGTCGGGCCGGAATTTGTGCCGCACTACAATCTCTACGGCTCTGCCCGGATCAATGGCGTGGCCGCACCCGGCTACAGCTCGGGACAGGCCATCGCCGCGATGCAGCGCGCGGCGGCGACCGCGCTGCCGCCCGGATTTTCCCATGAATGGACTGGCATCACCTATCAAGAGCTGAAGGCCGGCGCTGTCGCGGGCATCGTCTTCGCCCTGGCGCTGGTATTCGTCTTCCTGTCGCTCGCGGCGCAGTACGAGAGCTGGTCGATGCCCTTCATGGTCATCCTGGCAGTGCCGCTCGCTCTCCTCGGCGCGATCGCGGCGCTGTGGCTGCGCGGCATGCAGATCGACGTGTTCTCCGAGATCGGCCTTGTCATGCTGATCGGTCTCGCCGCGAAGAACGCGATTCTCATCGTCGAGTTCGCAAAACGCCTGCGCGAGGAAGGTCACGGAATCATTGAAGCTGCGATGGAGGCGGGACGGCTCCGGATCCGCCCGATCCTGATGACGGCATTCGCGTTCATTCTCGGCGTAGCACCGCTGATGGTTGCCTCGGGGGCGGGTGCCGCGAGCCGGCAGTCGATCGGTACCACCGTGCTTGGCGGCATGCTCGTCGCGACCCTGCTTAGCCTCGCCTGCGTGCCGGTCTTCTATGCCGTGATCGAGCGGCTGCGCGAGGGCCGGAGCTCCGCACAGATCAGTCTCGCGCGCAACGGTTCGGTCCAAGCGGATTAATTCGGAAGAGCAATCATGAGAAGGATGAGCGTCATACTTTTCGTGGCCGCCGGCCTGGCCGGCGCCGGGCTCGCCTCATTCCTCGCGCTCAGCGTCGGCGAGCATGGCGGAGGCGCAAATGCGGCGCCAATAACGCCCAGGTCCACCCCGGTGCTGCCGGTTCCCACCGTCGCGGTGGTGAAGAAGACGGTGCCCCTCTATCTCGACTACGTGGGGATGACCGAACCGCTTCGGACTGTAACTCTGCAGGCAAAAGTGACGGGCTATCTCGCCGTGCAGGCGGCCGGCGACGGCGCCGACGTCAAGACCAGCGATCTCATCTACCGCATCGATCCGCGCGACTACCAAGCGGCCCTCGATCAGGCGAAGGCTCAGGTACAGCGAGATCAGGCTGCGCTCGAGTATGCGCGAGCGAACAACCACCGCAATTCGGTCCTGGTCAAGGCTGGGTGGGTGACGAAGGATGCATTCGACCAGAGCACAAGCACGCTGCGCCAAGCCGAGGCGACGCTCGCCGTGGACCAGGCCGCGCTCGAAACGGCACAACTCAATCTGGGCTATACCGAGATCCGCGCTCCATTCACCGGGCGGCTCAGCCGCAGCTCCGTACACGAGGGAACGCTGATCAGCGCCGCGGGCACCCAGCTCAATACGCTGGTGCAGCTCGACCCGATCTACGCCACCTTCAATCCCGCGGAGACAGACCTCGCGGCGATCGACAAGGCCCGCGCGAAAGGACCCGTCCCCGTCGAGATCCGCACGAACGATGAAGGCCCGCTGCAGCTTCGTGGCACGCTCGCCTTTATTGACAATGCGGTCGACCGCGGGACGGGCACAATCGCGGCGCGCGCGATGATCCCGAATCACGACCTAACGCTGCTGCCAGGGCAATATATCCGCGCCCGCGTGAACATCGGTGATCGGCCCGATGCGCTGCTCGTGCCGCAAGCCGCGATCGGCTCGAACCAGATTGGAAAATTCGTCTACGTCGTCGGAGCCGGTGATACCGCGGAGCAGCGCATGGTCAAGCTGGGCCCGACTTACGGCGAGCTCGTGGTGGTGGATAAAGGTGTCAAGGAAGGTGAGTCGATCATCACGGGCAATCTCCAGAAACTGGGTCCGGGTGCCGCCGTACAGCCGAAACCAGCGGCTGGTCAGTCCGGTTCGTGAGACCTTCAGCACCG
>DASWEO010000338.1:0-4698 GCA_036394715.1 Steroidobacteraceae bacterium | reverse complement strand
TCTATCGCGCCTACCAGCTGGGGGCCGTGTTCTTCTATGTGGGACTGCGAGGCAACGTGCTGGAATTGACTCCGCCGCTGACTTTGAGCGAGGCGGAGGCCGAGGAGGGTGTGGCCATCATCGACCAAGCCATGACGGATGTCGGCAGGGGGCTCGTGTCCGATGCGGATGTGGCGCCCTTCATGATGTGGTGAGACCGACGACGGCGTGGTGACATCGACGATGGTGTGGTGAGACCGACGATGGTGTGATCGAAACGAGGGGATCGATGGCAAACTTGGTCAAGCGTTTGAGTCTGCCCGAAGCCATCGGCTTGTCGGTCTCGGTGATTTGTCCCACCGTCACCGCGGCGTTCAACATCACCTTGGTGGTGCAGGCGGCGGGGGCGGCCGCGCCGCTCGCCTTTGCCATCGGCACCGTCGCGATGGTGTTGGTTGCGCTGTCGTTCATGGCGTTCACCCACCGCGTCGCCCACGCCGGCTCGGCCTACGCGTATATCTCGCACACCTTCGGCAGCCGTATGGGCTTCATTGCGGGCTGGAGCTTGTTGTTGACCTACATCGGCTTTGCCACCGGCCAAGCGGCGTTGGTCGGCAGCTTCACCGCCGAAGCGCTCAAAGGGTTGTCCATCGACATCGGCTCGGCGTGGATTGCGATCGGCGGCGCGGCCATGCTGATCGCGTGGTGGTTCGCTTTTCGGGATATGAGGTTGGCGGGCCGGCTGATGCTGGGCCTGCAAGCGGCAGCGATGGCCGGCATCCTGGTCCTCTGCGTCAGCGTTCTTCTGCAGGTCCGCCCCGGCTTCCGTGAGAGTGCGGCGACCTTCCAACCGTCGGCGGACTTCGGCGGATGGTCGGGATTGGGCTTCGGGATGGTTTTCTGCATCCTGTCGTTCGGCGGCTTCGAGGGCGCCGCCACTCTTGGCGAGGAGACTCACAATCCACGCCGCAACATTCCCATCGCCCTGCTCTTCACCGTCATCGCCTCGGGATTGTTCTTCACCTTTGTCGCTTACTGCGAAGTGATCGGGTTCGGCGCGGACGGCATCAAAGCCTTGGGCAAGTCCGAGGCGCCGCTCAATGATCTGGCGCTGCGCTACGCGTCGCCGCAGCTCGCCATTTTGCTCGATGTGGCGGCGGCCGTCAGCTGTTTCACCGGAATGCTCGGACCTTTGGCGGCGGCGGGCAGGGTGCTGTTCGCCCTGGGCCGCGGCGGTCTGGCGCCGGCTCTGGGTGCGGTCCATCGGGTGCACGGGACGCCGGCGCCCGCCGTTGCGCTGTCGGCGATCCTCGTGATGCTGCCGTTCCTGCTGTGGGCGCCGTTCGTGGGCGCGGGAAATTACTACAGCTATGCGAGCACCATCGGGGTGCTGGCACTGATCGGCGTGTACATCAGCGTCGGCGCCGCCGAGACGGTCGAAGCGTGGCGCGAGCAGCGCTTCGCCTGGTCGGCTCTCTGTGCGCTGGGACCGGTGCTGCTGCTGTGGGTGTTGTACCGCAATGTGTATCCCGTGCCGGCATTCCCCAACAATCTGTGGCCCTACGTTGCGCTGGTGTGGGTGGCCGCATCCTGGGGCCTGATGAAGCTGCGCCCGGCGGTGGCCCGCGCGCCGCTGCCCGATTATTCATGAGCCGGGGTGCTTGAGCGACATGGCCGGCGAATATGCTCCCGAGGTCGTGGCCGATCTGCATCTTATGGTGGCGGGTGCGCTGGAGCGTTGGGGTCTGTCGCTACAGACGGTCGTCAGTCTGTTGAATCTGTCGGAGAACGCGACCTTCGCGCTCAGCGATCCCAAGGTTCCGCAGGAGCTGGTGCTGCGCGTGCATCGCGTCGGATATTCCTCGGCGGAGGAGATTCGCTCGGAGCTTGCGTGGATGAAGGCGCTGCGCCGCGACGGCGTGATCGACACGGCGTCGCCCCTGCCCGGCCGCGACGGCGAGCTGGTGCAGACCTTGACGTCGCCCTCGGGGCGGCCGTCCCGGCATGCCGTGGCCTTCGAGCGCCTGCCGGGCAAGGAGCCCGAGGCCGGCGCGGATGCTCCGCGGTGGTTCGAGCGGCTGGGCGAACTGACCGCTCGAATGCATGTGCATGCAAGGTCGTGGGTCGAGCCTAAGGGATTCGTCCGCAAGCGGTGGGACGTCGATGCCATGGTGGGAGACAAGGGCTATTGGGGATCGTGGCGGGATGCGATCGGATTGGATGGTCCCGGGGAGACTGCGCTGGAGCAGGCCGTGTCGCTCATCAGGCAGCGGATCGACCGCTTCGGAATGAACCCTGAGCGGTTTGGCCTGGTGCATGCCGATCTGCGCCTGGCCAATTTGCTGGTGCACGATACGCATCTGCGCATCATCGACTTCGATGATTGCGGGTTCAGTTGGTTCATGTACGACTTCGCCGCCGCCGTCAGTTTCATCGAGCATGAAGCGATGGTGTCGGACCTCCTGCGGGCGTGGATCGCGGGCTATTGCAAGGCGGCGCCGCTGTCGGCCGAGGAGAGGGCGGAAATTCCCACCTTCGTGGTCCTGCGGCGCATTCTGCTGACGGCCTGGCTTGCGTCGCACAGCGAAGTTCCGCTCGCGCAGCAGTTGGGCGCGGCCTACACTGAAGGCACGGTGCGGCTGGCGCGGGAGTTTATGCGCGGGCGGTACTTGAACTCGGCTTCCGATGCTTAAACTGGCCCCGAACTTTAACTTGCCCCGATCTTTCAATTTGCCCTGATCTTAAGGAGTTGCCCCATGTTCGCTTCGCTCGAGGGACGCAGTGTCATCGTGACGGGGGCCAGCAAGGGCATCGGCCGCGGCATCGCCCTGCGATTCGGGTTGGCCGGCTGCCGCGTGCTCGTGGTGTCGCGCAAACTGCGCGAAGCCGAAGCGGTCGCCGCCGAGATTGCCGCGGCGGGCGGGAGCGCCTTGGCCTGGGCTGCCGATGTGAGCCGGCGCGCCGACATGCAGGACATGGCCGGGGCCGCGATGGAAGCGTTCGGCGGGATCGACGTCCTCTGCGCCAATGCCGGTATTTTCCCGGCCGCGAAACTCGGGGTGATGACCGAAGCCGATTTCGACGCGGTGATGGACACCAATCTCAAGGGCATGTTTCTATCGGTGTCGGCGTGCCTGCCGGCGATGAAGGCGAAAAAATTCGGCCGCATCATTCTGACCTCGTCCATCACCGGGCCGGTGACCGGCTATCCCGGCTGGTCGCATTACGGTGCGAGCAAGGCGGGGCAGCTGGGATTCATGCGCACCGCGGCGATCGAGCTGGCGCGCGACGGCATCACCGTCAACGCGGTATTGCCGGGCAACATTGCCACCGAGGGGCTGGCCGGTTTGGGCGAGGATTACATTCGTACGATGGAGGCCTCGGTGCCGATGCGGCGCCTGGGTTCGATCACCGACATCGCCAATGCGGCGCTGTTTTTTGCGAGCCTCGAGGCTGCCTACATCACGGGCCAGAGTCTGGTCGTCGATGGCGGTCAGATCCTGCCGGAATCGCTGGCCGCGCTCGACACGTAGTGAGCGCCGGCGCGCCCCCGAGCATTCCTGCCAACTGGTACGCAGCCGCCGAGTGACTGCTTGCAGGCGTCACAGAATTTGGGTCAAGGCCCTTCCGCCGGCCAGCACCGCCAGCAGCATCAACAGGCGCAAGACCCAGCGTCGAAAGTCCACTGGGTCCGCGTTCATGAAGCCGCGATTGCCTAGCCAGATTCCGCCAGTCAACGCCGGCAGAAAGAGCAGGGCGCGCCAGAGCGTCGTCACGCTGAGCAATCCGCTCCAGCCCTGCCACGCAAGTCCGGTCACGTCGGTCATCAGGAAGAAGGCGATCATCGAGGCACGACCCGCCGCCGCGCCGGCGGGGGAACTGAAGAAGAATAGGATCACCGGCGGGCCGCCGATTCCAAAACTGCCGTTGAAAAGGCCTGACGCCGTGCCCGTGGCGAAGGTGACAGCGGGACCGGGCAGCGACTTCAGGGCGTAGCCTCGGGCTAAGAGGATCGCAGCGATAAGCACGAAGACAGCGAGCGCCAGGGTCATGGGGGCAGCTGGCACATGAGCGAGCGCATAGACTCCAAAGGGAGTGCCCACGAGGCAGCCGACAGCGAGCCACAGAAGCGCCCGCCAGTGGATATCACGCCAAACGCCGGGCAGGAGATGCAGGCTTGCCGCGACCTCCATGATAAAGATTGACGGCACGATCTCCGCCGGCGGAAGAAGGAGGGAGAGTGATGTTACGGCGAGCAGCGAGAAGCCGAATCCGCTGTAGCCTCGGACGACCGCGGCGCCGAAGATGCATACGACAGCGTAGAAGAGAATCAGGATCTGCATGGGTCGAAGTGCCGCAAGGCTCTTTGGCGAAACCTGAACGTTTTCGGCGGCGTGAACGCGCTCAGATGCCTGCGTACCACGACCACCCGTTCTGCAGGTTACCGAATTTGCCCAAATCGTCGAACTCGTCGGCCACGACGATACGCTGCAGATACTTCAGGCTCTTGTACCCCATCTGGGTTTCCACTCTGACGCGCACGGGCGCTCCGTGAGGAACGGGCAGGTCGATCCTGATCCAGCGCGTGTGCCCGGTGCACCTTAGCTCGCGACTCTCGAACTGGCCGGGGCCCGCCAAGCCTGCCGGAGTCTCCACGACCGGGCCGCTGCCCTGATCTCCGAGTGTTCCCGTCAGCAAACCTTCGGCCATGTGAGTCAC
>DASWEO010000337.1:0-8399 GCA_036394715.1 Steroidobacteraceae bacterium | reverse complement strand
AATTCCGTTTCTCTCTAGAAGCGCACCGTGGCGTTCACGGTAAACCATTTCGGCCGATTCACGCGCGCGATGTTGTGGAACGGGTTGACATCGGGCACTGGCCAGAACACGGTGTTGTAGGAGGTGTCCGTCAGGTTGGTCCCGGCCACCGTCAGCTTCCATCTCCCGTGTTCGAGCCACGCGGACGCATTCAACAGATGGTAAGCCTCCTGAAAAGCCGAGTTCTGGGGATCCCAATAGGACCGGCCGACGAACGAAGCCTCCGTGCGGGCCCCAACCAGGTAGCCGCCGAAATCATGCTTCCAGTCGAGCGTCGTACTCGCCGTATACGCAGGGGCGAACGGCACGTTCAGGCCGTTGAGCTGCTGCGGCGTGCCCGGCGGAATATTTCCGTTGCCCGGATTCACGAAGCCATTGGTCTCGCCCCACCGCGCACGCAGCACACCCCCTGCGACGCTCAGCTTGAATCCCGCCGGCAGCGGCGCGGCAATGTCGAACTCCGCCCCCACGTTCGTCGAGGGGCCGATGTTGGCCGTCAAATCCTGAATTGGCCCATTCGCGAGCCGCTGGTAGAGATACAGCCGGTCCTTATAGTAGGTGTAGAAAACGGCGGCATTCACCTGCACGCCGTACTCCAGCAAGGACTTGTAACCCACTTCGTACTGGGTGGCAATCTCCGGACGGAACGGATGGATTATGAAATTCTCCTCGACCAGGTCGCCGGGCGTGAAGCCCCGCGAAATCGCGCCATAGACATTGGCGGTCGGGCTGAACTTGTACTGCGCCGAAACCCTCGGCGAGAACTCGTGCCCGGAGATCGAGCCGGGCGCAATGGGAAGAACCGGAGTCGTATAGTCGCCGTTGGCTACGTTGTTTGTGTTCACGGCCGACAGCGAACTCGTGTAGTACTCCCCTCGCAGGCCCAGTTCGTACTGCCAGTTTCCGTGATGCAGCGTAACGTCGCCGAACAGGGCGTATTCCCGCTGCATCTTTTCGTTGCGATCATAGTCTTGGGGGAGTCCGCCGGGGCCGGGCTGGATGAGCATCGGGTTGTTCGGATCGCTGTTGTAGTTGTTGTCGACGGACAACGTCGCACTCTTGTGCCCCTGGAAGAACGCACCGACGAGCCAGTCCACGTCCGAACCGCCCGTCGATGCGAGCCGAAGCTCCTCGCTATAGACCCGGTTGTCGACATTCTGGTCCAACAAGTCGATTGGTACGGGTTGTTTGAAGAAATCCGTAACTCCTCGATTGTAAGAGGTGAAGTAGGAAGTCAACGAAGTCAGCGCGAGATTCGCCTCCATCTGATGGTCCAACTGGATCGCGGCGGAGCCGATGTGCCGGACAAAGGACGGGACGAAGAAGTCCTCCACCGTGCGTGAATAGGTATGCGCGTCGGGTGGCTCGTACATGAGGTTCTGCGAACTCGTATTGAAGTCGTCCGCGGAGAGCCATACGTGTATCTTGTTGGATTCGTTCGGCGCGACTACCACGGTGATGCGGGCGCCGCGGTCGGTGGCCGCGCCATAGTCGAACTTGTTGACGGTGTCGTAGATGTTGCCGTCGTGATGGTCGTAGTACACGCTCGCTCGTACGCCTACCTTGTCGTCGAGCGGACCGGAGAATACGGCCTGATAATTGCGCGTGGAATATGAGCCGAATTCGACAGTCGCCTCGTTTTCCCACGTGCTGGTGGGGTCCTTGGTCACGTACTTGATGGCCCCGCCGACATTGGCGCCACCAAACAGGGTGCCCACGGGGCCCTTCAGCACTTCGATGCGTTCGATGTCAATCGGCCTCGCGATCTGCCCTTCAAAAACCTGCACGTCGTTGACATAAAAGCCAACACCCGCGACGAGGCCAAAGCTGCCGACGCCCCGCAGCACCACGTCCGGCGTGTTATCGTGCGCCTCGTCGATATTGAGATTCGCCACCAGCGCGCTCAGGTCGTCGAGCTGGGTGATGTGCGCCTCCTCGATGGTCGCGGCTGAAATGGCGGTGATCGATGCCGGGATGTCTCTGAGATTCTCGGAACGCTTTCTCGCCGTGACGACAATTTCGTCGATATTGTTGCCGCCCGTGTCGCCGGCCGAGGCCGCAGCCTGATCGTCAGCGGCCCAAGTCACGGTCGCACTGAAGACCCCGGTCGTTCCCAAAGCCAGCATGGCCAGACCCACCCGTACCCGGACTCCGCGACCAACCCATGACAGGGCGGATAGACGTACCATTTCACTCATAATTGCTCTCCCCCAATCATCGTTTCTTCAACCTCGGTCGGCTGGCGTAGCCGCGCGTCGGCCTATCCTGACGCGATCATTGGCTGCATCTAATTGTGCAAACGTTTGCACTATATGCACGATTGACGAAATTCGCAAGTGCCTAAAAAAAGTAGCGGAAATGCCCACATGCATCAGACATATTCGCGTGCCGCAAACGTTTGCATATGGCACAATACGATTCGCGACGGAAGACGCTGCGGAAATCGCTCCTGTGCTCGGCCAGGCAACTGTTCCGGTATCAGAAGTGCGTGATTGTCGGCGCCCTATTGTTTGGGTAGGCGCACTGGGGCCGCGTGGTTGAGACTACCAGAGAGGATGTCTATGCCGAATCTCGTCCTATACAACGCGCCGCAGTCCACGTGCAGCCAGCGCGTGCGCTTTACGCTTCACGAGAAGAACCTTGTGTTCTCCGAACTCAAGCTTGATCTATTTTCCGGGGATCAGCTTCGTCCTGAATACCTGAAAATCAATCCCAACGGAGTCGTTCCGACCCTGGTTCACGACGGTCGGGTGATCATCGACTCGGCGGTCATCATCGAATACCTGAATGAGGTCTTTCCCGAACCCACGCCGCTCGTGCCGCATGATGCGGTGGCTCGGGCAGCGATGCGCTCGTTCATTCGCTACACGGACGAGGTTCCGACGCCGGCGGTGCGTGTGCCGTCCTATAACTTGGCTTTTTTGCCTCATTTTCGCGACATGCCGGAGGCCGACTTCATCGCGCTTGCCGAATCAAAGCCCCTGCGCAAGGAATTTCTCCTCTCCATGGGCCGCTCCGGATTCTCCGCACAAGAATTGGATAAGGCCATGGATCGGCTGCGCCAGGCGATCGTGCGAATGTCTGAAACCCTGCGTGCCAGCGGGGGACCCTGGCTGATGGGCGCCGACCTCACATTGGCCGACATCGCGATAATGCCGGTGCTCGTGCGGATGGCCGATCTGGGTCTTGGCACTCACTGGGAACATCTGCCCGAAATCGATGGGTGGCTCGCCGCGCTTCGTGCGCGTCCCGCATTCCCGAAATGCTACTACTTTGGCTCCCTTCTGACGGAGAAATATCCCGATCTGAAAGATGGCCTGCTCCAACCGGCCGCTCCGGCGCGTTAGAATATCCGGCGGGGTGACTGCAATTACCTTGCAAACGATTGCGCATCGATATCCATGCCGACAGTATTCACGCTGAGGGTTAACGGCACGGCTCGCTCGGTCAGAGTCGAGCCCGCCACCCCCCTGCTCTATGTTTTGCGCAACGACCTGAAGTTGAGCGGCGCCAAATTCGGGTGCGGGCAATCGCAATGTGGCGCTTGCAGTGTGCTCATCGACGGCATGGAGCGACGCTCGTGCGTGTATCCGGTCGGCGCCGTCGGCAAGGGCACTATCACGACGATCGAAGGCCTCGGAACGCCGCAACGGCCCAGTGCCTTGCAGCGTGCGTTCATCCTTGAACAGGCCTGCCAATGCGGCTATTGCAGCAATGGGATGATCATGGCCGCACAGGCACTTCTCGCGCGCAACCCGAAGCCGAGCGAATCCGAGGTGAAGCGTGCGCTCGAGGGACATCTATGCCGATGCGGCGCACACAACCGCATCGTTCGGGCAGTATTGCGCGCGTCCAAGGGAGCGCTGCCGTGACGGCGGCGCTGCGGAATGTCTCGCGACGCAATGTTCTGAAGGCCGGCGCCGGCCTCGTGGTCGGGATTGCGTTTGCGCCGCTATTGGCGCCGGCCCAAGGCAGCGAGACGCCGCTTCATCTTCCCGGAAGCCTGAACGGCAATCGACTGTTGTCGGCGTGGCTGCGCGTCAATTCCAATGGCACCGTGACGGTGTTCACCGGGAAGGTCGAATTGGGACAAGGCATCGCCAGCGCGCTGGCCCAGATTGCCGCCGACGAACTCGACGTGGGCTACCGACGGATCAACATGGTGACGGCCGACACCTCCCTCACGCCCGACGAGGGCTTTACCGCGGGCAGCCAGTCGATCGAGCAGAGCGGTACCGCCCTCCGCTTTGCATGCGCCGAGGCCCGCCAGATGTTGCTGGCGGCGGCCGCCGCCAGGCTTGGCGGCCAGTCGGGCGACCTCAGGGTCGCCGATGGGACGATCTCAGCACCCGGCGGCAAGCACACCACGTATTGGGCTGTCACCACTGATGCCATGCTGAGGCGGGAGGCGACCGCCAAGGCCAGGCCAAAGGCCGCGGGTGAGCACACGTTGATCGGCCAGAATCTCGCTCGGCGTGATATTCCGCCGAAGTTCACCGGTGGTGCGGCCTACGTACAGGATCTTCGGCTGCCCGGCATGGTGCACGCGCGAGTCGGGCGGCCCCCGGTGCCGCGGGCCGACCTCGTCAGCCTCGACACCGCAGCTCTGAAGGCGATGCCCGGAGTCATCGAGGTCGTACGCGACGGCAGCTTCGTCGCAGTCGTCTGCGAGCGCGAGGAACAGGCGATCAACGCGCTCGTGGCGCTGCGCGAGCTGGCCGTCTGGAGCCGACCCGAGCTGCCGCCGACTCTCATCGATACCTTCGACCGCCCCGAGCCGGAGCTGCAAACGCAGAACTCGGTGGTGTACGAAAAGACCGCGCCGGACGCGCCGATCGCCGTCAGACAGATCGAGGCGCGCTACACCCGGGCGTTCCAGTTGCACGCCTCTATCGGCCCGTCGTGCGCCGTGGCGCACGACTTGGACGGCAAGCTGACGGTCTGGACCCATAGTCAAGGCGTGTTCGCCTTGCGCAGCGACATCGCACGCGCGCTTGGCATGTCACCGGCGAGCGTCGTCTGCATCCACATGGAAGGCGCAGGATGCTATGGCCACAACGGCGCGGACGACGCTGCGTTCGATGCCGCCCTCCTCGCGCGCGCGATCCCGGGAAGGCCGGTGAGGGTGCAGTGGATGCGCGACGACGAGTTCATGTGGGAACCGTACGGCTCGGCGATGAGCATGAAGGTGGGCGCCGGACTCGGCGCAGACGGCAACATCGTCGACTGGCGCCACGAGTTGTGGAGCTATCCGCATGCGAGGCGGCCTGGCGGACGGGAAGGCGTGAATCTGCTCGCGGCGTGGTATTTGGCGGCTCCCCTGCAGCCGGCGTTTCCCGTCGACGTTCCGCAGCCGAACGGTGGTTCCGATCGAAACGCGATCCCACTCTATGATTTCCCGAACCAGAAAATCCTCAAGCACTACATGCCGGATGCGCCACTGCGAACCTCGTCGCTGCGCACGCTGGGTGCCTATGCAAACGTCTTCGCGATCGAATCGCTCATGGACGAGACCTGCGCGGCGGCGGGCGCCGACCCCGTGGAATTTCGTTTGAGACACCTGCGCGACGAGCGCGCGCGGACGGTGATCGAATCGGCGGCCAGACAGAGCGGCTGGCGACCGGGCGCCCTGGGCGACGGCGGCCGCGGCACCGGCAGCACATTCCGGGGGCGCGGGATCGGATTCGCAAGATACAAGAACCATGCGTGCTATTGCGCAGTGGTCGCCGAGGTTGAGGTCGACCGCATCAGCGGCATTGTGCGTGTCACCCGCGCGTGGTCGGCGGTGGACGCGGGCCTGGCGATCAATCCCGACGGCATCGCGAACCAGATAGAAGGCGGCATGATCCAGTCGGCCAGCTGGACTCTGAAGGAAGCCCTCAAGGTCGACCGGTCCGGCGTCCATACGAAGAGCTGGATCGACTACCCGATCCTGCGCTTCAGCGAGGTGCCCGCGGTCGAGGTCGAGGTGATCCAGCGCCCGACCGAAGACTCCCTCGGCGTGGGCGAAGGGGCGCAGGGACCGACCGGTGCGGCAATCGCGAACGCCTTCGCCGCCGCGACCGGGCGCAGGCTGCGCGACATTCCGTTCCTGCCTGAGCGGGTCAAGGCCGCGCTGGCCCCGTTGTGAACAGAAGGACTATGCAATGACTTTGACCACCCGCCGCGATTTCGTGAAGACGGCAGCGCTCACGCCCTTGGCTCTCGCGCCTCTTGGCCTCGCAGCGTCAACCGGCGTTGTGCAACCACAGCCGGCAGGCAGCGTGCTGACGCAGGCCGGTCCGGGCGCATCCCGTGCGGAGGTCTTCGACTATGTGGTGGCGGGCGCCGGGCACAACAGTCTCATCTGCGCCGCGTACCTCGCCAAGGCAGGCAATCGCGTGCTCGTCCTTGAAGGGCGCGCCATGATCGGCGGCGGCGTCAAGACCGCCGAAATTCTCCTCCCGGGCTTCAAGCAAGACCTGTGTTCGAGCTCGCACCACCTCATCGCCCGTAATCCGCTACTGCGCAACAATGAACTCGAACTGCGCGACTACGGCTACGAAACCTTCGATCCCGAAGTGGTCGTGCATTTCCCGTTTCTCGACGGCCCTTCGCTGACGGTCTTCCTGAAGGATCCGGAGCGTACCGCGGCGACGATTGCACGCGTGTCGAAGAGGGATGCGGAAACGTTCAGGCGCCTGGCGGCCGCGCGCGCCCGCGTCGCGGCGCTGGCTCCGGCGGAGCGCGCCAACTCGCCGGAGGGCCTGTTCTTTCAGCGGCTGGATGTATTGTCCGGCTACGACGCGGCGCGCCAAGTCTGGGAAAGCCCCGTCATGCAGGCGGCCAATCTCTCGGGCGGCAGGTGGCCCGGCGTACCCGGGAGCGATGCCGGTACCGGGGCACAGGCGTTCTCGATGATGGACCACATGGCGGGCCGACCGATGCCCAAGGGTGGCTCGGGGATGCTGAGCGTGGCATTGGGACGATTCATCGAGGCGCACAACGGCGTCATCCTGACCGGCAAACCGGTGGCGCAATTGATCATCGAGAACCGCAAGTGCACGGGCGTGGAGTGCGCGGACGGCAGCAAGTACCGGGCGCAGAAAGCGGTAGTCTCCACGATTCACGTCAAGCACCTCTTGGGAATGGCGCCAAGCGAACTGTGGGGCGATGCGCTACACGCGAGCGTGGATCTCTGGCAAGCGGAGCATGGCATGTTCGTATTCCACTACGCGTTCAGCGAACCGCCGAAGTATCCGCTGGCCGATGGAGGAACCGTATCCGGCGCCGAAGCGTCCATCATGCAGCGGCCGGATAGCATCTTCGTATTGAGTGGTGACCAGGCGCGCGGCGAGTTGACCCTGGACGACTACCCGCTTCAGATCGTGCATGCGTCGGTGTACGACCAAAGCCGGGTACCGCAGGGCTGCTGCGCACTCAAGATCGAAGGCGGCATCCCGTATGCGCTGAAGGAGGAACCTCAGCACTGGGATGAAATAAAGGAGCGAGTTGCGGACACGTTCCTGACCCAGTACATGCGCCACACCACAAATCTCACCAAAGACAAAGTGCTCGCAAAAGTGATCATGAGCCCGCTGGACATCGAGCGCATGAATCCGGCGATGTGGCGCGGCAGCGTGCACCACAGGGACAAGCGCTGGGGCAATTTCGCTCCGTACCGCATGCCGATTCCCGGTCTGTACCAGACGGGGTCCTGTACCGAGGCTGGCGGCTCGGTGACCGGCCAGCCCGGGCGCAACGCCGCTGCGATCATTCTGCAGGACGACGGCAAGACTCTCGAGCAGATTGTCGGATACGGGCGCGCTGCCTGAACGATTCGATCCGCCGGGAATTTTAGGACAGGGGTGGGAAACTAAGATGAAGAGGCTCGTTGATATTTTCGCCATGATCGCCGCGGCGTTCGTGTTGCTGGCCGTCAGCGCCGCGCAGGCGCAGCCGCCGACGCCCGCCACGTCGGCAGTGCAGGCCAATCTCGCCCCGCACCCGGCCCCCGAGCAACCGCTGCCCTACGGTCACAAGACCCATGTCGGTATGGGATTGCCGTGCCAACTCTGCCACACCAACCCTGCTCCCGGCAGAGAGATGACGTTCCCCGCCACCTCGACCTGCATGCAATGCCACGCGACGATAGCCACCGACCGGCCGGCGATCAAGAAGCTCGCGGAGTATGCCGATTCGAAACAGCCGATTCCGTGGGTGCGCGTCTACAAGGTGCTGCCGGGAGTCACTTGGACCCATCGCAAGCATGTGGAAGCCGCGGTGCAGTGCGAGACCTGTCATGGGGCGGTACGCGACCTGGACGCCATGTCGGAAACGACCGCCGTAACCGGCATGGCGAGTTGCATCAGCTGCCACCA
>DASWEO010000336.1:0-22645 GCA_036394715.1 Steroidobacteraceae bacterium | reverse complement strand
GCTCGATGAATTGCGTATTTCACGGGGACCGTGCCGTGCACCCGGTCTGTTGGTGACTCCGAGGTCCGTCGGGACGCCGATCAAGCCGATGTCGACATCCACGAGCGATCGCGCCAGCGGCGCCCGCATGAAGGTCGCGATCTCGGTGTACCGCGGTTCCTTCATGGGGTCGTAGTGATCCGATCCGACGACGTCTGATTTCAGGGTGCGTTTCTTGGTCATGCGTTACCCCTCAAGTCTAGCCTATCCGCAATCCCTATTCTGTCGGAGCATTGTGCCGATTACACTAGGCCGGCCATGAACTATCAGCTCTATTACTGGCCGACGATTCAGGGTCGAGGGGAGTTCGTTCGACTGGCACTCCAGGAGGCCGGCGCGCGCTATCGGGATGTCGCGCGCGAGACCGGCAAAGGAGCCGGAGTGGCGGCGCTCATGCGCTTTCTGGATGGCCGCAACATCGAACGGCCGCCCTTCGCTCCGCCCTTTCTCGAGGCAGGCAGGCTCGTGATAGGCCAGACCGCCAACATTCTGCAGTTCCTCGGCGCTCGTCACGGCCTTGCGCCTAAGGACGAGGGCGGGCGGCTCTGGACGCACGAGCTGCAACTTACCATGGCGGATTTTCTGAGCGAAATACACGACACGCATCATCCGGTGGCGGCGGGCCTTTACTATGAGGACCAGAAGAAGGAGGCGCGCCGCCGGGCGGCGGACTTTCTGAAGCACCGCGCGCCCAAATTTCTCGGCTACTTCGAGCAGATCCTGGCGAAGAACGCTCGCGGGGAGCGTTACCTAGTCGGCGCGAAACTGACTTACGCGGATCTGTCGATGTTTCAAGTCATGGCGGGACTGAACTACGCATTCCCGCGCGCAATGACCAAAGCTGCACGTAAATATCGGAGACTCTGCGCATTGCACGCCAGAGTGCAAGAACGCCCGCGCATTGCTGCCTACCTCGCTTCTCCACGACGAATCCCTTTCAACGACGAGGGAATCTTTCGGCACTATGCGGAGCTCGATGCCGTCTGAGCGGGCGCACGCGGGCGATCGGACGCGGGAGATCGGGCGTTTCCCGAGAGTTTGGCGAATTCAGTTTGGCCGGGAACGAAAAGGCAGTATCTTTAGCCCCGCACTCTCAAGGCGGGCTCGGGGCAAGCATAGTGTCAGGTCGTCCAATTCATCAGCCACTCATCATTGCCGGCCACACGGCAAGCTTTGACGCGTCGGGCTGCTTAAGACCGTGGGCGCCGTGGAACGACGTCCTGGACCGAGAGATGAATTTCTACCAGCGGTGTCCCGCGGAAAGGGGGTATCCCCGCTTCGTGTTGGCGACTTTTCTGGACGGCGACTGGACTCCTATTCCGGATCGCACGGACTCGATCCCGGCGACCCAGAACGGGATGGGCGTACTCTCTTACCTCAAGTTTCACGAATTTCGCGGCCGGCGGGATCCTAAGTACCTGAGGACGGCGCAGGCGATGGGCGACTATCTGGTGAAGGAAACGCTGACGCCGGATTCCGGCGCGTACCCCAAGTTTACTCGCTCGACCGGCAAGCGAGATCAGTTCCCTCAGGCGGCGGATTGCGGCTCGCAAGCCGACCGCCCCCATGAGATCGAGCCCGACAAGGGCGGCATCGCCGGATACGCATTGGCGCTGCTGTCCGACGCCGTGGGCGAGCACAGGTACTTGGAACAGGCACTGCAAAACGCCCGCGTCCTGGCCGCCAATCAACAGGACGGCGATGCGGCGCATTCTCCCTGGCCTTTTCGCGCCGACCATCGCAACGGCGAGGGCCGAGGCCCCGTGTCCGGGAATATGACCTATATTCTGCGGTTGTACGACGCGCTGCTCTCCCGGGGATACGAGGAGTTTTCCCTTCCGCGCCGATCGCTATGGAATTGGATCCGGCGTCATCAAATTCCGAACGCCGCCGCCGACGGGTCCCTCTTCGCTCAGTTCTTCGAGGACCACGACACGCCCACCAACCGCACGGCGTGGGCGCCCCTCAATCTCGCGCGGTACTTGCTCGAGAGACGGGAGCTGCTCGATCCCGATTGGCAGGCCGATTCCGGCACGCTGATCGACTTCGTCCGCGGCAGCTTCACTCACGAAGAATTCGGTATCGCCGTTTGTCACGAGCAGGATGAGGACAGGCAGGCCTGGGGCGGCATCAATTCGACTTACGGGGCCGTGCTCGCGCTGTACGCGAAGGCCACCGGGTCCGCCCCCTTGGCCGCCGAAGCTCGGCAAGCGCTGGATTTCACGCTCTATTCGATCGACGAACTGGGCCGTCCGCGCGATCTATCCGTCAACCCCGTACCCGGCGGCTGGCAGGAGGACGCGCACACAGATGTCATCCATAACTATGTGGACGCCTTGCGTGCGTTCCCCGGATGGGGTGAGGCCAGGTGATTCGACGGCTACGCGGGTTCGGTCGCCGCGGGAGCCCCCAGCGGCTGAGTGGTGCGCCAGGCCAGCAGCATGGCCAGGAATATCAGGACCGCGGCCAATAAAAAGGGCGCACCCGGCAGGCCCAAGTCGGCGTGCGTGCTGATGAACGCCGCGAAGGTCTGTGTGAATACCGTGGGACCGATCAAGCTCGCCAGGCCCACCAGGCTCGCCAGCGCGCCCTGCAGTCGGCCCTGCTCAGTGGGGTCCACCAACCGTGTCATGAGGGTCTGCAGCGAGGGCGTGGCAATACCCCACAGGGCCATCACCGGCACGCCGATCCAGAAAATCGACCCGGTGGGCGCGAGGCCGTAGATGGCGAAGCCCGCCGCGCCGAATGCCAAACCCAATGCCAGCGCACGCCGTTCCTTGAACCATCTCACCATGGGCTTTACCAGGAAGCCCTGAACGATGAGCGATGAAATACCCACACCGGCCAGCAGGATCCCCACCGCACGCGTATCCCAGCCGTAGCGAAAATGCATATACAGCACCGTGGTGCTCGGCAGCACGCCATGGGCGAAATTCATCAGGAAATAGCTGCCTGCGAGACCGGTGAGCATGGGGTGGGAGCGCAGCAGCTTCAGGGCTCCCAGCGGATTGGCGTTCTTCCAGGAGAAAGGCACGCGCTTCTCCTTGGGCAGCGATTCCGGCAGGACGAACAAACCCCAGCAGACATTGGCCAAAGCCATGACGGCCGAGGCCCAGAAGGGCAGGCGCGGGGAAATGGCGCCTAAGACACCGCCGAGGGCCGGTCCCAGCACGAAACCTATGCCGAACGCGGCACCGATCAGCCCAAAACTCGCGGCGCGCTTTTCAGGCGGCGTCACATCCGAGATATACGCACCGGCAGTGCTGAAGCTCGCCGCGGTAATGCCCGAAATTACCCGGCCGACCAGCAGCCACCAGAGATTCGGTGCGAGCGCCATGAGAATGAAATCAAGGCCCAGACCTGCGCAGGAGATGAGGATGACGGGGCGCCGCCCGAAATGATCCGAGAGCGACCCCTGCACCGGGGAAAAGATGAATTGCATCAGCGCCCAGGCAGTGCCGAACACACCGTACATTTGCGCGGCGCGCGCTGCGTTGCCGCCCACGAATTTCTGTACCAGCATGGGCAGCACGGGAATGATCATGCCGAAGGCCAGCATGTCGATGAGCACCGTGACGAAGATGAAGGTCAACGCGGCCTTGCGGCCCGATTGAGCGGACATGTTCATGGGCGGGAGTTTAGCGCGACCCACACGATGTCGTATTTCTGATTGAACGTCACGACCATGAGGCAGGCGTCCGCACCGACGCAGCTGAACCAGTGAACGGCCTTGGAGGGCATGACGGCGAAGCCCCCGGCGGTGAGCGTTACGCTGCGCATACCCTTCATGCCGGTCAATACGCTGCCTTGGATCACGATGAGTTGTTCTTCGGCCGTGTGGTAATGCGCCGCCACACGGCAACCGGGCGGCGCCTTCAGGAGGAAGGTTGACGGACCCGTGTCCGGGTCCCCGTTCTCGAGCGCGCTCTTCAGGCATTTGACATCGTCGTCCTGGACGAACGGCGCGTCCTTGAGCGGCGTGACGGCGCGATGCGCCGTCTCCGCGCTCACCGGCGGGTCAGCGGGGTTGCCCACGGCCGTGAACGGCAGCGCCGCGAGTATTCCGAGCACACCATGCCGGCGCTTGCGGGTCAGATCGTTAAATCCGGACATGGCGCTTCCTGTTCGATGAGGAGGTCCTCTGTATAATACCCTGCGATCCCGCCGTTTAGGGGTCCCGCGATCCATCAACGCCGCGCCCGACGGCGACGGCGACCGAGTGAATGACAGGAGCCCCGATATGATGCCGACACGCTCGTCCCCATCCTTGATGGATTCCGAGGAGTGGCGCCTGCGATGCGAACTCACCGAGTTCTATCACCTCGTCGATTTTCTCGGCTGGACGGAAATGATCTTCAACCATATTTCGGTACGGCTGCCCGGGGCGGCACACCACTATCTGGTCAATCCCTTCGGGCTCAACTACAGCGAGATTACTCCGGAGAACTTGCTCAAGGTGGGGGTCGATGGCCGCCTGGTCGAACCGTCCGACCATCCCGCCAATCCGGCCGGCTTCGCGCTGCACGGCGCAATCCACGAGTCGCGCCCGGATGTTGCCTGCGTCGCGCACACGCACACCACCGCGGTGTCGGCGGTCGCCATGAAGCGCGGCGGCTTCGATCACAATAATTTTTACGGCGCGCAATTCTACGGCCGCGTCGGCTATCACGATTTCGAAGGCATCACTCTGTATGCCGACGAGCGCAGCCGCATGCTGGCGAGCCTCGGCGACAAGCATGTGCTGGTGCTGCGAAACCACGGGGTTGCGGTCTGCGAGCGCGATATCCCCACCACCTTCGCGCTGCTGTGGACCGTGCAGCGAGCCGCTGAAATTCAATGTCAGGCAGGCGCGCTCGGCGGCGAGGACGTGGCGCTGGACGAAGCGATTCGGGAACGCTGCCGCGACTCGGTCACGGACTTGGGCAGCGGCATTCGAGTCGCCCGCCTGTTGTTCGATGCAACCGTCCGCCGCATGCGATCGCGGCGAGCATGGTAAACGAGAGGGGCGGTAGCCGACTAGGCTCGTGCGGATCGCCACGGCAGCCCTCGTCCTAGGGTCTGCAGAGATTACCGGATGCTCGGTTCAGCGTTATCCCGACCCGCGATGAATGAAATAATTTGTACGGCTCGCCGACGGCGCCGCCCGTGTCTTGCAAACGGCCCGTTGGCGAGCGGCAACGATGCAGGCAATCCGGGCCACGGCAACGAGTGCGAGGCGATGCCGCGGAGCAACGATCGCGCGAGATCCGGATCGACTCAGTGCTGTAGCGCTACCGGCTGACGCGAGACTGACATCTTCTGTCTGGAACCTTTCCTGCACTTGCCGGGTCCACTACCCGATGGATACGAGCCACGGAGCCGCAGTGCAGATCAGTGTATTCATCGTGAGCAACGTGCGGTTGCACCGGGATGGCTTGGTGGCGCTGCTCCGTGGGTGTCCGTCGATCAATGTGCTGGGTGCGGACAGCGTGCAAGAGACCCAGAACGTGCTGCGCACCACGGCGACCGACGTCGCTTTGATCGATGCGCCGTCGCCGGGTGCCTCGGACCTTGTCAGGGCGCTTCGAAAAATCTGCGCGCGGATACGAATTTTGGCTGTCGGGATTCGCGAGACTGCGAGTGAGGTAGTGACCTGCGCGGCCGCCGGCATCGACGGTTACGTGCCGATGGACGCCGCGTTGGGCGATGTGGTTATCGCCATCGAGAATGTGGTACGAGGCGAATTGACCTGTTCGCCCAAGGTCGCCGCATCGCTCTACCAGTGCATCGGGTCTTCGAGGGCCTCCGCCGTCAGCGCGTTGACCACGCGCGAGCTTCAGGTCGCCGAGTTGATGAACCTCGGCTGTCCCACCAAGGAAATCGCCTGGCGCTTGGGAGTGCAGCCCAGCACGGCGAAGAACCACATCAGGAACATTTTGCACAAGCTTGACGTGCATAGGCGCGGCCAGGCGGTGGCCAAGCTGCGGACTTTGACCGGCGAACGTTTCAGCGTCGCCTAACGGGTCTGCAGGCCTCCGCACGCAGGCCTACGCACGTTCGCCGCCTCCGTTCTCACACCCACACTCCCGCCGCGCGCAACTGCAGTATGGCATTCATCGGATCGCCGAGGTAAGCCGGGTGAGTGAAGGACGGCTGCAGCGTGCCAAGAACCGTTCCTGCGCCAATCCCGCTGCCATAGAACTGTTGGTTCGAGGGCAGCAAGCCCGGCACCTGCTGGAGATCGGGCAATCCAGCGCCTACACGGTTTGGGTCGACCTGCGCATAGGGTATCGCTGCGGCGCGAAGAAAATCGTACAAGATCGAAACCCGCTGATCCGCGCGCGCTCCGAAATTGATACTTTGTAACATGGGATGATGAGAGAGCAGCAGCGCTGAAAACCCCGCGATATGCGAGGCCGCCATTGAACAGCCGTCCCAAGCCGCATAGCCGCCTCCGGGAACACAGGACACAACGGCGACGCCGGGCGCGCACAGGCCGACCTGTGGTCCCCAACCGCTGAAATTGGTTGCGTAGATGCCCGAGAATGCGATCAGTTGTGGCAAGGCTCTTTGCGCATGGCGAGTGTCCTGCGGATACTCGCCGAGTTTGCCGACGGCCGATACCGTCATCACGCCGGGTACATTGCCCGGGAATTGCACGGCTCCGCCGGAGTTACCGGCTCCGGCGATGCAGGCGATTCCGTTCAATCGTGCCTCGGTGATCTTCCGTGCCACGAGTTCGGAGAAGTGCTCGCCGGTGACACCGATCTGCACGATATCCAGACGTCGCTCGATGCATTGATCCAATGCATCAATGAGATCACTGAAGTGACCGCCCGGCACTACTTTAAATATGTGCAGCTCGGAGCCCGGCGCACAACCGATGATGCCGGAGGACGCGGCAAGAGCGGAGGCGGCGACAATGCCGGCGCAGTGAGTGCCCTGTCCCAGCTCGTCCGATTTCCAACTCTGAGGGTCCTTGTCTCGGGTGAAGTCCACTCCCCGGACGATATGACGAAGGAGCGGGTGCGAAGTGTCGCAGCCTGAATCGATGATGCCGATCTTGGTGCCCGCACCATTCCAATCCATGGGTACTCGATCGAACTTCATGTTGCGCTGACCCCAGCTGTAGGAGCGCTCGCCCGGCTCGCCCGGAAAGCTCCCCGAAGTTCGATCCAGCGGATTCAACCGAATGACATTGACCTGTCCGGGTTCGAGGGATGGATTCTGAATGTACCGTTCCCAGTGGTCTGCCGCGGGCCGCACGTAGACGGCATGGATGCCCGAGCCATCGACGGCGTGGGTCTGCAAGCTTGCCTGTCCCGATGAATCCGTGATGGCTTGCACGGGAAAACCGGGACCATACAAATTGACGACCGCGTTCGCGAGCGGCCGTTCGCCTTCGCCGAGAATGCGGAAGCGGATTTCGCGGCGCGGACGAGGAAATGGCATCACCTGCACAGCGTGCTGCCAGCTCATGGGCTCCGTGACGGCCATATCGGAATAGCCCAGAGGCGCGTCGATTTCGACGATCACATGAGGAGGCGCATTCAGGCGCAACGCCTCGCCGCGCTGTTCGTCCATGTGAGCCACCACCACCTCCGGTGCCGCCGCGGCCGGCGCTCCAGCGATCGGGGTCATCCCAGCGGCTTGCAAACCACGGCCTTTCAGACGGCGAGTGATTTCCACGCCGTCCATCTGGCCGAGCCTCTCGAGAAAGGGATCGCTGGGCAACGATGCGATTCCAGGCAGCGATCTAAACCCGATCAAATACCGCTGCTTGCGGCGCACAACCGTGGCAGGATTCTTGTCGGCGGTCCCGGTACGCGATCCGGACCTTTCGTCTTCGGTAACCCGATCCTGCGCGGTCCCATTTTGAGCGGTGAGCGGTTCCGCCGCTGCGCCCGCCTGAGTCGCTCTCCTGGATTGGTTTAGTTTGGCCGCCTGGCCCGGATCATCTTTATGCTCAGCCATGACAAGTCTCCTGCCTCGGTTGTGGAATCACTTTGCGCTCGCGATCCCTCGCATCGTCTTTTCTTGCATCAGCCAACGCAGGTCAATGCATCGTGATACCGGGCACGAAGTTCGCTCCCAGTTGACCTGGTATGAATTGGCCGGCGCCCTGGAATTGGCCGGCGTAGGGATTGACGGAACTTTGGAAAGCCTGTTGCGCCGCCAACTGCGCAAGCTGCTGTGCGACCAAGTAATGGTATTGGGCGAGTTGCTGCAGCAGGTAATGGCGCGGCGTCATCGCCGGATTGATCAGCTCCGGGTTTGGCTGCTGCTGCGTCCACGCGCCGATGGGTTGAGCCGCTCCGTTCGATAACCCCGTGAAAGGATTCATGGCCGAGGGCTGCTGTGCCGCGAGCTGTTGCGCCGCCAGCTGGTGCGCCAGAAGCTGCTGGATCGCTTGCTGCTGCAGAGCCGCCTGTTGTTGCGCGGCCTGTTGTTGCGCCGGATGTTGCCAGTTCGGCCATTGCGGCAGACCTTGAGCGAAGGCGGGTGTCTGCTGAGGATAACCGTACGGCGTGTTCGCGAAAGGAATGTAGCCCGGGTTGCTCTGGAAGGCCTGCGGGCCGAAGGTTGCCTGGGGATAAAAGTTGCCTTGCGGGTTGCTCAGGAAGGCCTGTGGGCCGAAGGCACCCTGGGGATAAAAGTTACCTTGTGGATGAAGCATATTGAAAAACCTCCGTCTTGATGGCCTGTAATGTGCCGGTACGCGGCACCCGTATCGCACCGATGGCGAATTTCGCGGTCGACTACCGCTTCGACGTGGGGAGAGGCTAGATCCGGCCGCTGCGTGCGTACATGACTCGATGGTGCCGGCAGGCCTCAGCCCTGGGAGGGCTCAGAAGCGCTGATCTCATTGGCCTATTGCGCCCAATCGACTTCTATGCAGGCGCTCGGGACGAGACTGGCACCACCGTTCAGCCGATTCTGGCCCTTCTAGGCCGCGGCCCTGTGTGTTACGAATGGCCATCTCACTCGCGGATTCACGGCACGCGCAGCAACATGAACGCCATACCTTCTCCGTCTGAACTGCGTCCCGTCATCGAGGCCGATCGTGCACATGTCTGGCACCACCTGACCCAGCACAAGGCCTTCGAAAGGACCGACCCCCGCGTATTCGTCGAAGGGCGCGGCCTGAGGCTGTGGGACGCCGACGGCAAGGAATATCTGGACGGCCTCTCGGGCGGTGTCTGGACGGTGAACGTCGGCTATGGGCGGGCCAGCATTGCCGAGGCAGTGCGTGATCAGCTGGTGCGCATGAATTACTTTGCCAACTCCGCGGGCTCCGTTCCCGGTGCGCGCTTCGCGGAGCGCCTGCTCGAAAAGATGCCCGGCTTCGATCGTGTCTATTACGCCAACTCCGGCTCGGAAGCCAACGAGAAGGTGTTCAAGATGGTGCGCCAGATCGCGCACCGTCATCACGGCGGCCGCAAGCACAAGATCCTGTTCCGGGAGCGCGACTACCATGGCACCACGCTCGCAACCCTCGCTGCCAGTGGGCAGCCGCAGCGCAGCGCGCAATATGGGCCACTGCCCACCGGGTTCGTGGAGGTTCCGCATTGCCTCGAGTACCGGAGCCAGTACGGCTCCGTCGCCAACTATGGCGAGCGGGCGGCGAGGGCGATCGAGGAGGTGATCCTGCGCGAGGGCCCCGATACGATCGGTGCGATCTGCCTCGAGCCCGTGACGGCGGGTGGGGGCGTCATCACTCCGCCTACAGGCTATTGGGAGCAGGTGCAGGACATCTGCCGGCGCCACCGTATTCTCCTGCACATTGATGAGGTGGTTTGCGGTGTCGGCAGAACCGGCAAGTGGTTCGGCTACCAGCACTACGGCATCAAGCCGGACTTCGTGACGATGGCCAAGGGCGTGGCGTCAGGCTACGCCGCCATTTCCTGCGTCGCCACGTCAGAAGCCATATTCGATCTGTTTAAGGATGATCCCGAGGACCCGCTGTCTTATTTCCGCGATATCTCGACCTTTGCCGGATGTGCCTCGGGACCGGCTGCGGCCCTGGAAAACATGCGCATCATCGAGGATGAGAAATTGCTGGCGAACACCCTGGCTATGGGCGAGCGCCTGATCGGAAATCTCAGGACCCTGCAGCAGCGTCACGACGTCATCGGCGATGTGCGCGGCATTGGCCTGTTCTGTGGCGCTGAGCTGGTTCGGGATCGGGCCACGCGCGAACCCGTGGGGGAAAAAGAGGTACAGGCCGTGATCGCCGATTGCAGCTCACAAGGTGTGATCATCGGTGCCACCAATCGCTCCATTCCGCGCTTCAACAATACGCTCTGCTTCAGTCCCGCGTTGGTCGCCACGGCGGAGGAGATCGACCGCATCACGAATGCGACGGACAAGGCATTGACGAATATATTCAGTTCGAAGCGCTAGCCGACGGCCCAGGGAAACACTCGCCATGAAGATGACCACGGAAGAAGCCTTCGTGAAGGTGCTGCAGATGCACGGCATCGAGCACGCCTTCGGCATCATCGGCTCGGCGTTCATGCCGATTTCCGATCTCTTTGGGAAGGCCGGAATCACCTTCTGGGATGTGGCGCACGAGTCGAACGGCGGTCTCATCTGCGATGGCTACACGCGCTCGACCGGGAAGATGGCGATGGCGATCGCGCAAAACGGGCCGGGCGTCACGGGGTTCGTGACCGCCGTCAAGACCGCTTATTGGAACCATTCGCCGATGCTGCTGGTCACCCCGCAGGCGGCGAACCGTACCATCGGTCAGGGAGGCTTCCAGGAGCTCGAACAGATGGCCCTGTTCCGCGATATCGTCGGCTATCAGGAGGAAGTTCGCGATCCGAGTCGCGTACCGGAGGTTCTGAATCGGGTCATCGCCAAGGCCAAACGTCTCTCGGCACCCGCGCAGATCAACATTCCCCGCGACTTCTGGACCCAGGTCATCGACGTGCCGCTGCCGACGTCGTTGGAGTTCGAGCGACCGGCAGGGGGTAGCAGGGCGATTAGCGAAGCCGCGCGCCTGTTGTCGGAGGCCAGGTTTCCGGTGATCCTCTCGGGGGCCGGCGTTGTGCTCGGCAATGCGATTCCCGAGTGCATGGCACTCGCGGAAAAGCTGGAGGCGCCGGTCTGCAACAACTATCAGCACAATGATTCCTTCCCCAGTGACCATCCTCTGAGCGTCGGGCCCTTGGGCTACAACGGCTCGCGCGCGGCGATGGAACTGATCGCGGAGGCCGACGTCGTGCTCGCGCTCGGCACACGCCTGAATCCTTTTTCGACACTGCCGTGCTATGGGCTCGACTACTGGCCAAAGTCTGCGGCGGTGATTCAGGTCGATATCAATGCGGACCGCATCGGTCTCACGAAGCCGGTTACGGTCCCGATCTGCGGTGACGCCAAACTGGTGGCGGCGCAGCTACTGAGTCAGCTGTCCGCCAAGGCAGGGGACAAGGGGCGCGCGGAGCGGCACATGAGGATCGCAGCCCGCAAGCAGGCGTGGACCCAGACTCTCGCGACGATGGATCACGAAGACGATGATCCCGGCACCGTCTGGAACGCCGACTGTCGCTCGCGGGAGCCGGACCACATGTCCCCGCGTCAGGCTTGGCGGGCCATCGTCGCGGGTCTGCCCCGCGATGCCATCATATCGAGCGACATCGGCAACAACTGTGCGATCGGCAATGCCTATCCGATGTTTCAGCGCGGACGCCAGTACCTTGCGCCCGGGCTCTTCGGACCCTGCGGCTACGGCTTTCCCTCGATCATCGGCGCCAAGATCGGCAATCGCTCGACTCCGGTCGTAGGTTTCGCCGGTGACGGCGCTTTCGGCATCTCGATGAACGAGATGACCTCGATCGGTCGCGACGAGTGGCCGGCCGTCACGATGGTGATCTTCCGCAACTACCAGTGGGGTGCGGAGAAGCGCAACGCGATTCTCTGGTACGACAACAACTTCGTCGGTACGGAACTGGACCCGAAGCCGAGCTACGCGCGGGTCGCCGAGGGCTGTGGCCATCGTGGTGTGACGACTCGTACGCCCAACGAGCTGACGCAAGCGCTGAAAACGGCCTGCGCGGCGCAAGCCGACGGCATCACGACCTTCATCGAGGTCATCCTCAACCAGGAGCTGGGCGAGCCATTTCGACGCGATGCCATGAAGAAGCCGGTCGTCGTCGCAGGCATTCGCAAAGAGGATATGCGCCCGCAACAGCCCGCATGAGCGTGGCCCGCGAACGGTGCGTGCTGGTCCTGAACGCCGGCTCGTCCTCGCTCAAATTTGCACTGTTCGCAGGCGACGAGCGGCTCCATCACGGCCAGGTCGAAGGCATCGGCACGCGTCCTCGGTTCCTGTTCGGTGGGGAAAGCTCTGCCGCGGATTTAGCGCCCACCGCGCGCCATGGCGAGGCCCTGGCGCGGATACTGCCGGCTCTTCGCGCGCGCGGCATTGAGCCCGCCGAACTCGCCGCCTGCGGCCACCGGCTGGTGCACGCCGGCACGCGCTTCATCGCTCCCACCGTGGTCGATGCGGAACGGCTTGCCGAGATCAACGCCCTGCGGGAACTTGCGCCGCTGCACAACGGTTTCGGGTTGGATACCATTGAGGCGATGACCGCCGCTGCCCCGGGCGTGCCGCAAATCGCCTGTTTCGATACGGCTTTTCATTCGACCGTGCCCGAAGTCGCCAGTCGCTTCGCCCTGCCGGCGGAGCTGCACGCGGCCGGCTATCGCCGCTTCGGTTTTCACGGCCTCAACTTCGAGCACGTCACGGCGACGCTCACCGACCGGGCAGGGCCGGCGGCCACGGAGCGTTTGCTCGTGTTCCACCTGGGGAATGGCTGCAGCCTGGGCGCGATACGGGACGGACGCAGCGTTGCCACGACCATGGGGTATTCCACGCTCGACGGTTTGGTGATGGGTACACGCTGCGGATCGATCGACCCCGGCGTCTTGCTGGCGCTGCAGCGGAAGCAGGGGCTGTCGCTCGACGCACTGGAAGCGCTTCTGTACCGGGGCTCGGGACTGCTGGCGCTCTCAGGCCTCAGCTCCGACATGCGGGAGCTGGAGCGACGCGATACGGAAGCCTGTCGATTTGCCATCGAGCATTTTTGTTACTGGGCTGCGCGCCACGCGGGGTCGCTGGCGGTCACTCTCGGGGGCGTCAATTCCATTGCCTTCACGGGCGGCATCGGCTGCGGCAGTGCCCGCGTGCGCGAGGGCATTGTCTCTCACCTCCAATGGCTTGGCATCGAGCTCGATCCGGAGCACAACGCACGCCATGCGGAGATGATTGCGACCCGGCAATCGCGCTGCCCGGTGTGGGTCATCGCCGCCGACGAAGAACGCGCCATTTTGCGGCACGTACAGGCGTTACTCGAGAGATACCGTGGGTGAGATCCCGGTCGAAACCTCGACTCGTTGACGATCCCGCGCGCCGTCCTGCATGGTATGGTAGGGCGCATTGCGCGGCGCCGGAGACGCCGGCCAGCGCCCAGCGTTGCCCCCGGCGCTCGGATCGGAGTGAAAACCGTGAGCGGAGGACGGCGACGTACCCAGGTGCTCTGGCGACAGCTGCTGAGTCTGCAGCCCGCCTCGGCCGTCACGCTCCAGGCCCAATTGCGCGCGCAGCTGATCACAGCGATCGCCGGCGGCAGCCTGCCGCCGAGCCGACCACTGCCCTCGAGTCGCGCACTTGCCGTGCAGCTCGCAATCGCCCGCAATACCGTGATGATTGTGTATCAACAGCTGGCGGATGACGGTTATCTGATCGCTCGGCGCCGGCAGGGCTACTACCCCAATCCGGCGGTGATCGCAGCACGGCCTCAGGTCGTAGTACCGGATGGACTTGCCGCGGCCGCCTCTCCCAACTGGGCGACCCGGATGAAGCGGCAACCGTCCCTGCAGCGGAACATTTCCAAAGTTGCCGACTGGGAGCGGTACGCATTTCCATTCATTTACGGGCAGCTCGACAAGACCCTGTTTCCCGCCGCCAAGTGGCGCGCGAGCTGCCAACAGGTGCTCTCCGGTGCCGAGGCGCTCGATTGGGCCAAAGACCGATACACACGCGACGATCCCGGGCTCATTGAGCAGATCCGCGACAAGGTACTGCCGCTGCGCGGTATTTGGGCGACGGACGAAGAGATCCTCGTCACGATCGGCGCACAACAGGCGCTTTATCTGCTGGCCGATCTGCTGTTCGACGGCAGAACCACGGTTGGCATCGAGAACCCAGGCTACCCGGATGCCCGCAACATCTTCGCGCAGCGCACGGCCCTGCTTCGCGCGCTGCCGCTCGACGAGCACGGTCTATGCGTCGCAGACCGGCTGTCGGGCTGCCAGTTCGTGTACGCAACGCCCAGCCACCAGGCCCCGACGACGGTCACGATGCCGGTCGGGCGCCGACTTGAACTCCTGCGGCAGGCCGAGAGCGAAGACTTCGTGGTCATCGAGGATGACTACGAAACGGAAGTGAGCTTCTCCGGTCTTCCGAACCCGGCGTTGAAGAGCCTCGACCGCAGTGGTCGTGTGATCTACGTCGGGAGCCTCTCGAAATCCCTTGCGCCGGGGCTGCGGCTCGGCTACATCGTCGCACCGGCTCCGCTGATCGCGGAGCTGCGCGCACTGCGGCGGCTGATGATCCGTCACCCGACCGCATTCATCGAGCGCAGCTTTGCCCAGTTTCTGGCGCTGGGATACTTCGATACCTTCAACCGTCGCCTGCTGGCGGCGTACCGCGAACGGGCCACGGTGATGGCCGGCGCTCTGGCCCGCCACCTGCCCGAGGCGCGCCATCCCCCGGTGACCGGCGGCTCCTCTTTCTGGATTGAGGGGCCTCGCTGGCTCGATAGCCGACGCCTGGCCGATGAGGCTCGTGCCGAGCGGGTGCTGATCGAGCCCGGCGACGTGCACTTCGCCCAAGATATTCCGCCGCTGAACTTCTTCAGGCTCGGTTTCTCATCGATCGGCCCGGCTGCGATCGCCGAAGGCATCCGCCGTCTCGGCGGCGTGCTCGAACGGCAGCGGCCCAGGAGGTAGAGGTCGTCAACGCATCAGCCCGCCGCGTCATGAACCGAGCAACCGTGATCGGCGATCGCCCGTTCTAGGCGCGCGGAAAATCCAGCGCCCGCCGGCGGCCGTCACAAGTCTTCGTATAGATGGGGCTCCATCGCAAGCTTCGTGATGTCCTGCCTTCTGCCGAAACGGACGCGTGCACTGAATCCCAGAAGCAGAATACCGAGGCTGATCAAGCCGAATATGAGCGGCGTTCGCTGTTCGGGGATGAAAGCCATCGCCAGAAGGATGCTGAGCATGCCCGCGATCGCCAGATAGGTCAGGTAGGGATACGCCCACATCCGTACGCGGAGCCGCGCCGGATCCTCCTTCTCCAATCGCGAGCGCAGGCGCAGCTCCGAAATAGCGATCAACACATAGACGAATATCGCCACCGTTCCATACGAATTGACGAGAAACGCGAATACCGTGTCGGGCGAGACGTACGACATGACCACAGTACCGTAGCCGAACAGGGTTCCCAACAGAATGGCGCGGGAGGGCACGCCGTTGCGGCTGAGCTTGGCGAGGCCCCGAGGAGCATCGCCGCGTCTGGTCAGTGCGAACAGCATTCTCGACGACGCATAAAGCCCCGAATTCAGGGCCGACAGCACGGCGATGAGGACTACTGCGTTCATGATCTGTGCCGCGGCGGGAATGCCCATCGCCCTGAGGGCGCTGACGTAGGGCGTACTGATTCCCGCCGAATTCCAAGGCACCAGGCACACCACGAGGAGGATCGAACCCACGTAGAAGAGCAGGACGCGTGTGATGACGGAATTCGTCGCCTTGGCGACCGCTTTCGCGGGCTCGGCCGTTTCTGCCGCTGCAATCGTGACGATCTCGGCGCCAAAGTAGAAACCCGTGGCGGCCACAGCGCCGGTCAAGATCGGGAGTACACCGTTCGGGGCGAAGCCGCCATGCGCCGTGAGGTTGGCCACGCTGGGTCCGACTCCCGGCCACAGGCCGAGGACGAACAGGCCCGCAAGCATCAAGAAGACGACGATCGCAGCCACTTTGATCGAGGCGAACCAGAACTCGAACTCGCCGAACGATCTCACCGAGATGAGATTCGTGAGGGTCAGCAATAGCATCACCGCCAAGCTGATGAGCCACGCCGGCTCGTTGGGCAACCAGAAGCGAACCAGTCCCGCGCCGGCGACCGCCTCGAGCGCGACGACGATGACCCAGAAATACCAGTACATCCACCCGGCCAGGAAACCCGCGAGCTCGCCGAGCCGCGGCTGGTCACTAAAGGCCAGGCGGGCGTATTCGTAAAATGAGCCGACCGCCGGCAGTGCCACGGCCATTTCGCCGAGCATGCGCATGACCAGCACGACCAGCAGCCCCGTGATCACGAATGAAAGGACGGCGGCAGGTCCTGCCGCTTTGATGACCACACCGCTGCCGACGAAAAGACCCGCGCCAATGACACCCCCGAGGGCGATCATGGTCATGTGCCGCTGCCTAAGGCCATGGCGCAGTCCGCTCGACGGCGGGGGGGTGCTCTGTATCCGATCGTTGCTCACGGTATCCTTAATCCTTGGCGAGAATCTCACGGACCCCTGGAATTGGTAGTATCCCATGCGGACAGGAAGTCTCACGGAGCGTTTATGAGCGATGATGCCGCGGCCAACCCGGTAAAAAACGACCCCCCCGACGCAGATCTTGCATCCATGCAGCGGAAGGTGCGATTCGGCTTCGCGTTGGCTCTCGCCTGTTTGGCTATCGTCGGGGTGGTTTCCTATCTGAATGTGGTGCGCCTGAACGAGGATGCGGCCTGGGTCGAGCACACGCACGAGGTTCTGAGCCGCCTCGAATTGCTGCTGGCCGCGGTAACCGATTCCGAGACTGCGGAGCGGGGGTACGTCATCACGGGTGATGAGAGCTATCTCGAACCCTCCCGGAACTCTGCCAATGTCGCCGACGTCCAGGCGAGTCGGCTACGCGAGCTGACGGCGGACAACCCAGTCCAGCAGCAGCGGCTTGCCTCGGTGGTGCCGCTCGTCTCCGATCGACTTGCGACACTGCAGAAGGTCATCGAACTGCGGCGAACTTCGGGTTATGCAGCGGCGCAAAGCGAGATTCTCGCGGGGAAGGGCAAGCAATTTCACGATCGGATTCGCGGCCTCATCGATCAGATGAAGGGGACCGAGACCTCCTTGCTCCAGGAGCGCCGTCGACTGGCCGACCGGAGCGCCACGACGACTCGAGCGGTCATTGTCGGGGGTGGGTTCCTCGCATGCGGACTGGTGGGTCTGGCACTGTGGGCGATCCGCCGCGACTTTGCGGGCCGAACGCGAGCCGACCGAGCATTGCGCGACGCCAAAGATCAGCTCGAAGTGCGCGTTCAGCAACGCACCGCGGATCTTGCGCGGCTCGCCTCCATCGTCGAATCCTCCGACGATGCGATCGCCAGTAAGGATCTGGACGGCATCATCATCAGTTGGAACCCCGGCGCTGAGCGGCTGTTCGGCTATTCGGCACAAGAGGCCGTGGGCAAGCCGATGGCCATGTTGATCCCGCCGGATCATTCGACCGAGGAGCCGACCATCCTGGCTCGAATCGCGCGCGGTGAAACCACCGATCATTTCGAGACGGTACGCATTGGAAAGGATGGGCGGAAAATCGATGTTTCCGTCAGCATTTCCCCCATCCGGGACAGTCAGGGCCGAATCATCGGCGCCTCTAAGATCGCTCGTGACACCAGCGACCGCAAGCTCGCGGAAGCCAAGGTGCAGGCGCAGCTGGCACGGTTGAGCCTGCTCCAGCAAATTACCCGGGCCATCGGTGAGCGCCAGGACATCCAGAGCATCTTTCAGGTCGTCATCCGAACGCTCGAAGAGCATCTGCCGGTGGATTTCTGCTGCATCGGTCTGTATGACCCGGTGGAGAATTGCCTGATCGTCACGAGCGTGGGCGCCCGCAGCGAAGCGCTGGCGATGGAGCTTGCGATGACCGAGCAGGCTCGCGTCGAAATCGATGAGAACGGATTGTCGCATTGTGTGCGCGGCCGGCTGGTTTACGAGCCGGATATCGGTCAAGTCCGTTTCCCGTTTCCCCAACGGTTGGCGAGAGGCGGGTTGAACTCGATGGTAGCGGCTCCTCTTCTGGTCGAAAGCAAGGTGTTCGGCGTCCTCATCGCGGCACGCCAGCAAGCGGGCAGCTTCAGCAGCGGTGAATGCGAGTTTCTGCGCCAGTCGAGCGAGCACGTCGCACTGGCAGCCCATCAGGCGCAACTTTACAGCGCTCTGCAGCAGGCGTACGACGACCTGCGCCAGACGCAGAAGGCGGTGATGCAGCAGGAGCGTCTGCTTGCCCTGGGTCAAATGGCGAGCGGTATCGCGCACGACATCAACAATGCAATCTCTCCGGTGGCGCTCTATACCGAATCGCTTTTGGAGAAGGAGCCCGGCCTCAGTCCACGCACCCGAAGCTATCTTGAAATGATTCAGCGCTCCGTCGATGACGTGGGGCGGACCGTTGCGCGCATGCGCGAGTTCTATCGCCAACGTGAGCCGCAGCTGATGCTGATTCCGGTGGACCTGAACCTCCTGGTGAGCCAGGTAGTGGACCTGACGCGCGCCCGCTGGAGCGATATGGCACAACAGCGCGGCATCGCCATCGAGGTGCGAACGGAGCTGGCCCCGGACCTGCCGGCGATCATGGGCGTCGACAATGAGATCCGCGAAGCGCTCATTAATCTGATCTTCAATGCCGTCGATGCCATGCCTGACGGCGGGCCGCTGACGTTGCGGACCTGTGTCGTGGAGGAGAAAGGACCCCATTCGGCAGAGTCTCCGGCCCGCAAATTCGCTCAGGTCGAAGTTGGCGATGCCGGCATCGGGATGGATGAGGACACTCGGCGCAGATGCCTGGAGCCGTTCTTCACCACCAAGGGTGAGCGTGGCACGGGGCTTGGGCTCGCGATGGTCTATGGGACGATGCAGCGTCACAGCGCGGACATTGAAATCGAGAGTGCGGTGGGAAAGGGCACCACCATGCGCTTGAGTTTCGCGATACCGACCACGCCTGCCGTTGCTGCGGCGGCCGCGGCCGGCGCGGTGCCGCCGCCGCTGCGTATCCTGGTGGTGGACGATGATCCCCTGGTGCTCAAATCGCTGCGCGACGCCCTGGAGGGGGATGGTCACGGCGTGACCACGGCGGACGGCGGCCAAGCCGGCATCGACGCCTTCCTTGCGGCACAAACGCAGGACAATCCGTTCCCTGTCGTGATCACGGATCTCGGCATGCCTTACGTCGATGGGCGTAAGGTCTCCAGCGCCGTGAAGACCGCTGCTCCCGGGACGACGGTCTTGATGTTGACCGGTTGGGGGCAGCGATTGGTTGCCGACGGGGACATTCCGCCGCATGTGGATCGTGTTTTGAGCAAGCCGCCCAAGCTGCGCGAGCTGCGCGAGGCATTGGCGCGATTCGTGGGTGTTCAAGCCGGACCCGACGCATGAAAGGCGCCGGGCCGGCCTGGATTTGCCGCTCGATCGGAAAAGCTCGTCAATAGGTGGCTAGAACGGACCCATCTTGACGCACCCTGGGCTTCGACTGGGCATCGACTATCAGCTCGAATTCCGCTGAGGGAACCGGTCTGCTGAATAGAAATCCCTGAAATTCATCGCAGCGGGAGCGTCGTAGAATTTCCAGCTGAGCCGCGGATTCGACGCCCTCCGCAACCACCTTCAATCCCATCGAATGCCCCAGCGCGATGATGGCTTTGGTAATGGCAAGATCATTGGGGTTCGCCGCGATTTCATGGATGAACGTGTGATCGATTTTGACGCTGTCGACCGGGAATAGCTTGAGGTAGGCGAGCGAGGAGTGTCCCGTGCCAAAATCGTCGATCGCGATGGTGATTCCATGCTCCTTGATCTGCTTGAGCAGCAGCAGGGCTTTGTCCGGACTCGTCATGACGACGCTCTCGGTGATCTCGAACTCCAATGACTGCGGATCGCATCCGGTCTCGCGCAGCACGCTGTCCAGATCCTCGAGGAGGCGGGAATCCGCGAATTGTTGAGCAGATAGATTGATGGCAACCCGAATCGGGGCCATCCCTTGATCGCACCAGCGCTTGGCATCGGCACAAACCGTGTCCAGAACCAAGCGGCCTATCGAGCCGATGAGTCCCACCTCCTCGGCCACACCGATGAATTCGCCCGGCAGCAAGGTACCCCGCTGCGGATGCCGCCACCTGACCAGGGCTTCCGCTCCCGCGATGCGGCCGGTTTGGATATTGATCTTCGGTTGATAGTGAACCTCGAATTCGCGCCGCGCCACCGCATGACGCAGCTGATTCTCGAGGGAAAGTCTCTCGACGCTGTGCTCATTGATGTCGCTCGAGTAGAACTGATAGTTGTTCCTGCCGGAAGTTTTTGCCCGATACATCGCGATGTCGGCATTCTTGAGCAATGAGGCGCTGTCCGCGCCGTCTTTCGGGTAGATCGCAATGCCGATGCTCCCCGACAGATGGTATTCCTGGCCGTTGACCGTCAGGGTCCTGGCGGCGGCCGCAAGGAGCTTCTGAGCGATGTCGCCAAGGTCCTGGGGATCGCGGAATTGCTCGACGAGCACGGTAAATTCATCTCCTCCAACACGGGCCAGGGTGTCCGTTGCGCGCACGCATTCGAGCAGATGTTTCGAAACCTGGCGAAGGACGTCGTCACCCGCACCGTGCCCCAGCGTGTCATTGATGATCTTGAAGCGATCGAGGTCGAGAAATAACACCCCCACCGCGCCTCCGGCTCGTTGTGCGCGAGCCAGCGCCCGGGGCAGGTGATAATTGAAAAGCAGGCGATTCGGCAGCCCCGTCAGATCATCATGGTGCGCCAGGTGCCGGATGCGATCGGCGGCCCAGCGACTCTCAATGGCGATGCCGGCGAGGTCGGTGCAAATGCCGACCAGATGCACGTTCAGCCAAAGGGGGTTATCGCGCCGCCGGCTGTAAATCGACAGTGCACCCAAGATCTGGCCCGTGCTCCCGAGAATAGGCCAGGCGCTGACCGAATGCAGACCGGCCTCGCGCACTAGCTCGCGCAGGGCCGCATCGAGGGGATAGCCGGCGAGATCTTCAATTACGACGGGGGAGCGGTTGCAAATAGCTTCGGCGCAGGGTGCCGAAATCTCTTCATGCGAGGCACCCACGACCGCGTGGTCGAACCCCGCAGGCAAGGACGGAGCTACACTCAGGGCATAGCGCGATACTTTTTGATCCAGCGCCACCAACGTGCAAAAAACACCGTCGGACTGAGCCTCCACGAACTGCGCCAGGGTCGTGAAAATCACCTTGAGATCTGCGCCCGAGGCGACCAGATTGAGAATACGATTCTGGTCGGCGAGAATAGCCGCTTGGTAGCGGCGATCCGCCTCGCGCCGGAGGCTTTCCAATGCGAAGGATGCTTCCATCGCCAGTTGCTCCATCAGGTCGATGATGTCCTTCTGGAAAAACTGTTCCTCCTTCGAAAAAACGCACAGCACTCCGACGACCTCGTCCTGGCATCGCAGCGGAAACGACGCCAACGCGCGAAACATGCTGCCGGACGCCCGTACGTCGTTGAATACGTGCGCTCGAGGATCGCGCAGCGCGAGACGCACCACCTCGAAGTGAGTGGAAGTATCTGTTGAAACCGCGGCTGCGAGTGCCTGCAGGTGCCGCTGGTGCTCGCCGTGCGACGCGATGAATTCTATGGTGGGACTGTCGCGCTCCAGCAGACCGACCGCGGCAAGGCTCAACCCGCTGGTGCCGACGCAAATGCGGCACAGTTCATCGAAAAGATGGCCCCGATCGCTCACACGCGAGATCAGCTGGCTGGTCCGGCTCAACGCGGCATACAATTCAGTCAGGCGCGCCAGTCCGCGCTCTTTTGCTTCGCGCTCGCTCACGCGCGCGTGCGTCACGCGGATACATAAAAACCCGGTCACCAAGGTGCCGATGGTCAACGCAAGGATCAATAGGCTGCGGGTCATCCGCGCAAGCTCGCCCAAGGTCGACGAGAAGCGAGCCGCCAAGGGAGTGAGCTCGCGGTTGATGAGGTTCAATTCCGACCGCATTGCGGCTTGCTCTTCCGGCGGTGCTGGGGTTTGGGACGATGGGTGCATGCGGGAAGCCAATGCGCAGATGCGCTGCGTGTAGGCATCGCCCTCAGTCCAGATTTCGACAGCCCGGCGCACCCGGCCGACATTTCCAAACAATCGAAACAGCACGATGATGCTGTCGATGTCGGCCGAATCACTCCCGCCCGCGAGGAAGCCCTCACGGGCGGCTTGCACGTCAACCGGATTTCGTTGCAGGGCGAGACGCGCCTTCTGATCGCCGAGCGGGAAAGCGATGGCGATCAAGTATTGCTGGAAGTCCCCTTCCGAATGCGTGACGGAGTACTGCGCCAAGTAGTACGTGGCGTTCTTCTGTCCCTTCGAATACAGCCCTTCGCCGCCGACCCAAGCACGAATGGTTGAGAGCAACTCGATGCTGAGCACCGCCGCAACCAACATCACGCTCAAGGACACGAGCACGGGCACCACGAAACGAATCGCGGATCGAGACATCCCAGTCGACCCGACGCGGTTGCTGCGCCCGGATTTCATC
>DASWEO010000335.1:0-2636 GCA_036394715.1 Steroidobacteraceae bacterium | reverse complement strand
GCAGGGCTTTGAAGACAAGCCGCCGGCCGGCGTCACCATTCCCGAAGGCTCCTACTACAACAAGTATTTCCCCGGCCACGCCATCAAGATGCCGAAGCCGCTGAACGACGGCCAGGTCACGTTTGACGATGGGTCGCCGGCCACGGTGGCGCAATACTCAAAGGACGTCACCACGTTCCTGATGTGGGCCGCGGAGCCGCATATGGAGGCCCGCAAGCGGCTGGGGTTGCAGGTGTTCGTTTTCCTGATCCTGTTCACGGGATTGATGTATTTCACCAAGAAGAAGGTCTGGGCCGAGGCGCACTGACGCTTCGTGACGTGAGTTCGAAAAGCCCCTGCGGGGGCTTTCTTGTTGGCTCAGACAACGCGCGCGTTGCCGTCATCCTGAGGTGCGAGCCCTCTTGGGCGAGCCTCGAAGGATGAGTGGGGTGCTCGTGACCCATCCCTCGAGGGGCGCAGGAGCGCGCACCTCAGATGACGGAAGTGTGCGCAGCAACGTGCCGTCGCGCTACGCGAGTCCGATTGCTTCCTGAGCGCACAGCGGACAAAATGGCCGCAGATCGGCCCCCAAAAAAATCAGCGGAGGACCTCATGGGCACCAGCATTTCGTTCAAGCGGCCGGACGGCAAGGACGCCGGCGGCTATCTCACAAACGCCGAGCGCGGCAACGCGCCGGGCTTGGTCGTGATCCAGGAATGGTGGGGGCTTTCGGAGCAGATCAAGGGGCTATGCGACCGTTTTGCGCTGGCCGGCTTCGACGCGCTGGCGCCCGATCTCTATAACGGCAAGGTGGTGCCGTATCACGACATGGACGCCGCCGCCAGGGAAATGAACTCGCTGGATTTCATGGACGCCACCACGCAGACCGTGCGCGGCGCCGTGCAGTATCTTGGCCGCAACGGCGCCAAGGTCGGCCTGACCGGCTTTTGCCTCGGCGGCGCCGTCACTATCATCGGCGCCACCAAAATTCCCGAACTCGCCGCCGGCGTCGTGTTCTACGGCATTCCGCCGGAGCAGGCGGCCAAGCCGGCGGATGTGAAAATTCCGCTGCAGGCGCATTTCGCCAACACGGATGACTGGTGCACGCCGGAGCTGGTCAATGGCTTCGAGAAGGCAATGAAGGCCGCCGGCAAGTCGCTCGAGCTATTTCGTTATGACGCCGAACACGCCTTCGTCAACGAGCAGCGGCAAACCGTGCACGATCGCAAGGCGGCCGAGCTGGCCTGGGACCGCGCCACCGGATTTTTCAAGAAGCATCTCGGATATTGAAAGTCTTCTGCACAGGCACGTCGGGCTATATCGGCGGATCGGTCGCTGCGCATCTGCTCGCGGCTGGCCATCAGGTGACGGGCCTCGTTCGCTCACAGGACAAGGCCGATGCGGTGCGCGCCCGGGGCATCGAGCCGGTGCTGGGCTCGCTGGACGATGCGGAAGTTCTCGCGCAAGCAGCGCGAGCCGCCGACATCGTCGTCAATGCCGCCAGCGCCGATCACAAGGGCGCGGTCGTCGCCCTTCTCGATGCGCTCGCGGGAAGCGGCAAGCCGTTGATCCACACATCGGGGTCGAGCATCATCGGCACGCGCGCCGGCGGCGAGCGGTTCGATGCGGTTTTCGATGAAGACACGCCGTTCACGCCGTCGCCCGCGCGGGTGGCGCGGGTCGCGTTGAACGAACTCATCCTGTCGTATCGCGACAAGGGCTGCCGCCCGGTCATCATCTGTCCGAGCCTGATCTATGGCCAGGGCCTCGGCGCCGGGCCCGACAGCGTGCAGGTGCCGTTTTTGATCCGCCTCGCCAAAAACCGCGGCAACGCGGCGCACGCCGGCCCCGGCGAGAACATCTGGTCGAACGTTCATATCGACGATCTCGTGACGCTATATGCGCTTGCGATCGAAAAGGCCCCGGCGGGCGCGTTCTATTTCGTCGAGAATGGCGAGAACTCGATGCGCGAGCTCTGCGTTTCCATCAACCGCATGCTGGGCTTTGCCGGACCGCCGTCGGCGATGACGATGCAGGAGGCGGCTGCCGAATGGGGCGAGGGCACCGCCCAGGACACCATGGCCTCCAACAGCCGAGTCCGCGCCAAGCGCGCGTGGCAACTCGGCTGGAAACCAACGGCGTGCGGCGTGATCAAGGAGATCGAGCAGGGGTGCTATCGGGAGTAGAGCCGCATACTCACCGTCGTCCCAGCGAACGCAGCGACTCATACTCCGCGGCGGTTATTTTTGAAAAAATAGCAGACGTCCGTGCTAAACTACTGCGTCCTGTGGTTATGGATCCCTGCTTTCGCAGGGACGACAGCGATGGTTAGGCGCGGTCTACTGCTTCACCCCGTCCCACCACGCGCACGTGCCGGACATCAGCTTATAGTTCCCCTCCATCACCTGCACTGGGGCGCGCTTTCCTTCCGCGGCGGCGCGCATGCGCATTTCGCGCGCGACTTCGCGGTCCGCGGGCGGCAGCCAGACGCGTTCATGGCCCCACAGGCTCGGTCCGTCGAACATCTCGACCGCCTGCCAGTTCTGCGGATCGATCTCGCGGCCGCCCCAGCCGCATTCGATCATGAATGACGATGGCGACTTGCAGTAGAACGAGGTCATGAAATCGTTGGTGTGGCGGCCGAGCGTGACGCCGAC